>NZ_AP019779.1:945000-1263125 GCF_019669925.1 Methanobrevibacter arboriphilus | reverse complement strand
TATATTTCCATCCATGAATATTAAACCATGTTCTTCAGCATAGTCTTCTGCATCAGCTACAGACCTTGCTTCACCAGTATTGCCGTCCATCATTTCACAAACAACGGTTACAGGTGTTATTCCAGCCATTTCACCCATAGCTAAGCTTATCTCAGTATGTCCTTGTCTGTTTTTTAAAAGATTATCTGCTCCTCTAAGTAAGGATACATGGCCTGGAGATCTAAATTCTTTTCCAAAATCATCAAATCTTTCTTCTTTACACATTTGAGCCATTTTATTTATTGTAAGAGCTCTGTCATTATCAGTTATTCCAGTGAATGTTTTCCTGTGATTTGCCCAAACAGAAAATGATGATCTTTCATCATAGGGAATATCATTTGGAGTTAATTTTCCAAGGATTGGGTATTTTTCTTTAGCTACATCCATTATATCAGTCATAAATGGTAATCCAAGACTATCACAGTATTCTGGATGAATACAGCAACAAATCAAACCTCCAGCATCATTTCTCATGGTAGCTACTTCTTTAGCTCCAACGAATTCTGCTCCTATAATCATGTCAGTTTCACTTTCTCTTTTCTCATCATCATACATAAGAACAAATTCACCATTTTGTAATGCTTTTAATGCTTTTTTTAACATGATTTCACCATTTATTATTTTTATATCTATTATTTCAAACCTATATAATTTTTATTATTCATTAATTCTTTATTATTCCTATATTTTTATAATCAATTTTTTATTATTCTTAAAAAATTTTTAATAATTATTTATGCATTGATTTTTTATTATTTTGAATTTTTTATAATCAATTTTTATTATTTTTATAATTCTAATAATTTTTCATTAATAAATATTTATTATTACTTTATTGTTCATCAATACTGATTTTAACTTCATCTTCGTCTTTTAGATCAAATTTTTTTCTAAGATTTTCTTTTGCTATAAATTCTAGATAATTTTCTTCATGTGTGGTTTTATCTGGGAATACAATAGCTCCAGTAACAGTATTTTGAGTAGCTAGATCTTTTAATGTAGCTTTAATATATCTAACACCACCAAAACCTTCTCTTGGCTTTATAATATTGTTAGTATTTGACTTTATTCTTTTTATTGAGTCCAAATATTTTTCAGGAACAACTATATTAAGCGTTCCAGGGTAGGGTGTAAAACCACATTTTTCATTGAATTTTGACTTATAAAATTTTTGTCCTAAAAAATACGCTCCTTTTCCATATCCTGTAGCTACTGATCCTTTGATTTCCATAATAACCATCATAATCTTTTAAATCATTATTTAATTTCTAATTTTATAGTAGAAAATATAGGTCCTCTAATATCAATTAATTTATTTTCATTATTTATATAATTCATAGCAATAGTATCTAGCTTTAGATTAACATCTGATAAAGCTCTTGCAATTGTATTTCTAAATATTAAATCTTCTGATCTACTAAGAACTGCCTCTTCAATTTTATAAGCTGTTTTTGCACTTAATGCATCTATATATCGTATATTGGTTGGAACACCATTTTTAACTGCATCATAAATAATTTTTGTATCATCTGGTATTTCATTTATAATATCTTTTTCATTATATTCTTGAGGATTTAACTCAACTTTCTTAATACTTACCTCTATGTTTTCTGGAATACCAAGAATATTTCCATCATAAATATAAACATGGTTTGTTGAAGCAGGACCAAGAAGTTTAGCATTATTTTCTCCTTCAAAAGCTTTAACTGATATTTCTTTATTTAAGAATTCTCCTTCAAAGATTGTAAACTCACAAGGAGAATTACAGTCCTTTTCACTGGTCCAAACATTTAAAATATTCTCCATTAGAGATTGTCCTTCTTCTGTAACAGGGTAGTAATTATAATTTAGCATTGTAGCTATATCACGATCATTAAGCTCTAATTTTTGATATAATTGTGGATATACTAAGTTTCTAACATCATTTATCTGATTTAAAACCATAGCTATTCTTTCAACACCTAAACCAAGATTCATCACTTCTTTTTCAATTCCATATTTTGAAAGAGCTATTGGGGAATAAAGTCCAAAGGTAGCTATTTCAACCCATTCATTTAATTTAGGATGATATCCATAAACTTCAGTTTGTGTTTCTGGAATATAATATTTAGATTTTTTTTCATCAGGAACAAATTTAAATTTAGAAAATCCAAAATACTCAAGTAATGCTTCTGAAATAGCTTTCCCCATGTCAAGAGTCACTTCATCATCTACAATAACACATGATGCTGAATGGTAGGTCATAAGATGACTAGAGTCTTCTTTTTGCTCTCTTCTAAAACATCTATCTATTGAAAACATTTTTAATGGGGTTTTAGATTTTTTAACCATCTTTTCAAGTGATATGAACCATCCTGAAGTCATATGGGATCTAAGTGTAGTGTTACTTGCAATAGGCATTAAATCTTTAATCTCAGGAAAAACTTTTTCAAGAATACTTAATCCTTCTTCATTGTCTATTTCAAGTGCTTCAGAAACTTTCAATACAAGGTCGTCTCCATCAAGATATCCTTTTTTGTATCCTCTAAAAACTTCTTGGAGTTTAGCTATTTTTTCATCATTAATATCTTTTCCAAGCTTTTTGATATAATTTATTTTATCTACACCTATTCCAATATCTGGACGAGGTAACCCTGCTAAATAAAAACATCTATCAAGAACAGCTGGGGCTTCAGGACCAAACTGTTTGTAAACATCATTTTTATCAATAAATAAAGGATTAACAGCTTCGCTGAAACCAAGTCTAAGGTATGCTTCACGAAGCATTGCTATTGTATCATTTAAGATATGTGATTTTCCTATTTCATATTTTAATCTAGGATATTCTTTATCGGGATGTGATTTTTTTACTAAATTTCCAGATTCAACCCAAGCACGTTCAAAATCTTTTTTAGCTAATTTTATAATCTTTTTCTTATCCAATATAGTTCCTCCTGATATAATTACTTCATGATTCGATTATTTGATAATGATTTAGTTTAATAGATTATTTTTATTCTATTTAATATTTTTTGATAATATTGAAAAATATTCTTTTGACAATTAAAAGGCATTTATATTTAAAATATATTTATATTTAAAAAACATTTATATTATTACATAATACTACTATTGATTATTAAATATATCATTTGATTAGTATTATTCATGTCATTATTTTAACTATTATTATTTATGTCCTTAATTAGTATATCCTTAATTTAATCATTATTTTAATTTTATATTTTTATAATTTATATCTTTAATATACTATAAACATTTAATACTTTTTCATAATTTTATAAAATAGTATAGCTTTATAAAACTATTATAATCTCATAATACTATTATAATTTTATAAAAATATTTATAAAATTAATATCAAATATTATTATTATGGAAACTAGAATTATTAAATCAGATGTTCTTATTATTGGCTCAGGGGGGGCTGGATGCCGTGCAGCAATCGAAATTTCTAATAATGGTCTTAATCCTTTGATAGTTTCTAAAGGACTTTCATTTAGATCAGGTTGTACTGGAATGGCTGAAGGAGGTTACAATGCAGCTTTTGCATTTGTTGATGAGGAAGATACTAAGGATATTCATTTTAAAGATACTATAAAAGGTGGTAGCTATCTTAATGATTCTAAATTAGCAAGAATATTAGTAGATGAAGCTACAGATAGATTAATCGATCTTGAAGAGTATGGTGCTCTTTTTGATAGACAAGATTCAGGTGAACTAAATCAAAGACCATTTGGAGGTCAAACATTCAGGAGAACTTGTTTTCAAGGTGATAGAACTGGTCATGAGATAATGATGGCTTTAAAAGAGGAGATAATAAAGAAAAAAATTCCTACAATTGATGAAGTTATGATAACTTCACTGATACTGGATGATTCTAAACAAAAAGTTATTGGTGCAGGGGGATTATCTTTAAAAAATTCAGAAATCATTTTTTTCCAATCAAAAGCTGTTATATTAGCTACTGGTGGAGCTGGTCAACTTTATCCAGTAACTTCTAATACACTTCAAAAAAATGGAGATGGCTTTGCATTAGCTTACAATGTGGGAGCAGACCTTATTGATATGGAGGAAATTCAATTTCATCCAACTGGAATGTTATACCCTGATTCAAGAAAAGGAATTCTTGTTACAGAAGCTGTTCGTGGTGAAGGAGGGATTCTTTTAAACAAAAATAATGAGCGTTTCATGGGTAATTATGATGATAGAAAAGAATTAGCCACTCGTGATGTTGTTTCAAGAGCTATTTATAATGAAATAAGATGTGGACGTGGAAATGAAAATGGAGGAGTTTATCTTGATGTTACTCATCTTGATGATGAGGTTATTGAGGAAAAACTTGAAACAATGCTTTTTCAGTTCCTTGATGTTGGTGTTGATATAAGAAAACAACCTATGGAAGTAGCTCCAACTGCTCATCATTTTATGGGTGGAGTTAGAATTGATGAAAACTGTAGATCCACTGTTAACAATTTATTTGCCGCAGGAGAAGCTGCTGGTGGAGTTCATGGAGCTAATCGTCTTGGTGGAAATGCATTAGCTGATACCCAAGTATTTGGAAAAAGAGCAGGAATTTCAGCATCAAAAGCTGCAAAAAGCTCTGACTTTGAAATTAACAATGAAGAAATCAAAAATGAAATTGATAGAATAGATAAACTATTTAAAAAAGGATCTATTCTACCATTTGAAATTAAAAAAGAGCTTCAAAATTTAATGTGGGATAAAGTAGCTATAATCAGAAATGAAAAAGACTTAAAAGAAGCTTCATCTCATATTAAGACATTAAAAGAAAAATTAAATGATATGGATATTAATAATGAAACACATTATAATAAAGGGCTTCAAGAAGCTTTAGAAGTTATTAACATGGTTGAAATTGCTGAATTAACTGTAAAATCAGCTTTAATTAGAAAAGAAAGTCGTGGAGCTCATTTTAGGGAGGATTTCCCTGATACAAAAGAAGAATGGAAAAAGAGTATTGTAATGAATAAGAATCATAGTGTTAAATGTGTAAGTAGGTAATATTTGAAGTAGATAAGATTTTAAGTAGGTAAGATGTGTAATTAGGTGATCTTGTATTATATCTTCAATTTTTTATTACTTATTTTAATTCTTCTCTTATTTCTTTTAACTTTTTAATAGATTTATTAGCTTTTTCAATAATCTTACTTTCATTTAATGTTAGTAATTTCCTATCTTCCATCAAAATTTTACCATTACAAATGGTTGTATTCACATTAGATCCATTAGCTGAATAAACAAGATTTGAACTAATCTTTTCACTCATTGGATTTAAATTAACTGATTTATTATCTATTAATATTAAATCTGCTTTTTTACCAATTTCAATTGAACCTATCTCTTTTTCGAGATTTAAAGCATTAGCTCCATTAATTGTTGCCATTTTTATTGTTTGATTAGAATTTAAAGCTTCAGGATTCATAGTATTTACTTTTTGAAGAAGTGAAGCAAATTTCATCTCTTCAAACATATCTAAATTATTATTTGAAGCTACACTATCAGTTCCAAGCCCTACACATATATTTTTTGATAATAATTCTTGAACTGGAGCTATTCCTGAAGCTAATTTCATATTACTACACGGATTATGAGATATTTTAACATCTCTTTTTTTTATAATTTCTATTTCTTCTTTAGACAACCATACTCCATGTGCAGCTAAAACATCACTATCTAAAAATCCAATATCTTCTAAATATTCAAATGGAAGTTTTCCAGTAGCTTCTTTAACATCTTCAATTTCTTTTTTTGTTTCATTCATGTGGATGTGGATTCCAACATTATATTTATTGGCTTCATACCTTACTCTTTCTAATAACTCTTTTGATGCTGTAAATGTTGCATGTGGTCCAAAAAATGTTTTTATTCTTCCTTCAGCAGTATTATTACAATTTTTTATTAGATTTATGTTTTCTTTAAATTCATTTTCACGTTTTTCTTCATCACCAAAGTCGATCATTCCATAAGAAAGACATCCCCTTATCCCTGATTCATCTACAGCTTTAGCTACATCTTCCATGAAAAAATACATATCATTGAAGGTTGTTGTACCAGATTTAATCATTTCTGCAATTGCTAAAAGTGCACCATCATAGCAATATTCTCCATTTAATCCAGCTTCAGTTGGCCATATATGATTGTTTAACCATTCATCAAGAGCCATATCATCAGCTAACCCTCTAAAAAGATTCATAGACATGTGTGTATGTGTGTTAATTAATCCGGGCATTAATATTTTGTTTTCTCCATCAATAATCTTTTCTACACCTTTTGAATTTATGGGTTCATCATTTTTTTTAGATATTTCAGCTATTTTATCGTTTTCGATTAATAAATTCCCTCTAAAAGCCTCTATGTTATCTTTTTCAGCTGATTTTGGATTTAGTATTGTTGCACTTTTAATTAGAATATTTTTCGTTTCCATTGTATCGCCTATTTATCAATGCTTGATATATAATAAATAGTTTTTATTTATATGTAGTAATTATTTTATTATTTTATATTATTATCTTTTATTATTATTTTTATTTTTATTATTATTTTATATTATTTTTATTATTATTTGTAATCTTATGATACTAATCTATTATTTTATATAACGTGATATTTAATATAATATTAATAAAAATAATAATATTATAATAAAAATAACAATATAAAATTATATAAATTATATCTATTATAAAACCATAATAATTCATACTAAATCATATAGGCTCATATAGACTCATACAAACTTACATAAACTTACATAAACTTCAATGAATTATATAACTCATATAAGCTCATATAAGCTCATATAAACTTATATAAACTTACATAAACTTATATAAAATCATACAATCATATGGGTTTATATAAAATCGTATAAACTTATATAATAACTAAAAATAGATATGATAAGGAGAAATAATGAAAATTAAAATTGCAATTCCTTCTAAAGGTCGAATCAGTGACCCTGCAGTAGCTATTTTAGAAAAAGCTGGTCTTGGACTTAAAGATGCTTCTAATAGAAAATTATTTTCAAACACTCATAATTCTGATATTAGTGTAATGTTTGCTCGTGCAGCTGATATTCCTGAATTTGTAGCTGATGGTATAGTGGATATGGGAATTACTGGCTTAGATTTAATCAAAGAAAGCAATTCTGATGTTGAAATTTTAACAGATCTTAAATTTGGTCAAACAAGCTTAATTCTTGCTTCTCCTGAGGATTCTGACATTAATTCTCTTGATGATATCAAATCAGAGATTGTTGTAGCAACTGAATTTCCTAATCTAACTAATTCTTATCTTAAAAGTCATGGAATTAATGCAAAAATTGTTGAACTTACTGGTTCAACAGAAATAGCTCCTTTTATTGGAATAGCTGATATTATAGCAGATTTAACTAGTACTGGGACTACTTTAAAAATGAATCATCTTAAAATTATTGATAATATTTTAGATAGCTCAATAAAGCTCATTGCTAATAAAAATGAATATTTTAACAATAATGAAAAGAAAAATCTTATAGACACTGTTAATATTAGTATTAACGGTGTTATTGAAGCAGAAAGGAAAAAATTGCTAATGATGAATGTTTCAAAGGATAATTTACAAATTATTAAAGATTTAATGCCTTCAATGACTGGGCCTACTGTTTCAGAAGTTTTATCTGATAGAGAAGATACTGTAGCGGTTCAAGCTGTTGTAGATGAGGAAGAAGTTTTTGATCTTGTAAATAAACTTAAAAATTCAGGTGCTAGAGATATATTAGTTGTACCTATAGAAAGGATTATTTAAATTATTCATTATTAAATACTGATGAGGAATTATATGAAGTTTTTAAGATTTTTTGTCAATGATTTTCTTGGTGATGATAATGATATTATGAATTGTTCTTTTAATTCCTCTAATATTAAAAGTGGTTATTTTGATGGTGAAAAAATTGTTTCATTGACTGATCCACTTGAAATTGTTTTAAATAATTGGCAACATGAGAGATATCTTGAAGATCAGATTGTAAATAGCTATTCTCTTGAAGATGTTATTTTTGCTCCACCTACCAATCCTTCAAAAATTATTTGTATTGGTTTAAATTATAAAGATCATGCTCAAGAACTTGGTATGGAACTCCCTGATGAACCTAAAATTTTTTTAAAACCTCCTTCTTCTGTAGTTGCTCATCTAGATGATATTATATATCCTAGAATGTCCTCTGAGGTAGATTATGAAGCAGAATTAGCTATTATAATATCTAAAACAGGGAAAAATATTAGTTTTGATGATGTTGATGATCATATTGGTGGTTATACAATATTAAATGATGTTACTGCTAGAGATATTCAAAGAAAAGATGAACAATGGACTAGAGCTAAGAGTTTTGATACATTTGCCCCGATTGGTCCTTATATTGAAACTGAAATGGATCCTATGGATCAAAATATTTCTTTATCTATTAATAAAGAAGTTAAACAAGAATCTAATACTAAAAACATGATTTTTTCTCCGAAAGACCTTGTTGAATTTATTTCAAGTATAATGACTTTAAATACTGGTGATATAATTGCTACTGGGACTCCTTCAGGTGTTGGACAGATGAATAAGGGAGATATAGCTGAAGTAACAATCGAAGGCATTGGAACATTAATCAATAAAATCATTTGATTTTTTTAAATAAGGGGATTATATGGATTTAGATGAAAAAATTGATAAAAATTTAATGGATGAATTTTTAATAAGTGATTTAGTTAAAATTATTCATAAGTCATATAAACATTATTTAATGCATCAATTAGCTTACTTGGATGTAACTCCTGGCCAAATTCCTTTTATATTAGAATTAATACACGAACCACTTTATCAGAGTGATTTAACATCCAAATTACTTTTAAGCAGAGCAGTAACAGCTAAAACTCTTAAAAAACTCGATGAAAAAGATATAATTGAGAGAAGAGTTTCTAAAGACAATAAACGAAAGAATGAAGTTTTTTTAACTAATAAAGGAAAAGATATCGCCTCTAAAATTGAAGAAATTGAAGAAAATTGGGATAATATTCTTTTAAAAAATTTTATTAAAGAATTTCCTGATTTAGATGAAGAGGGATTGAAAAAAGTATTAAAATCATTAGCTAAAGCTTCTTTGAATTCAATTATTGAAGAAAGAGAAAATTTTGATGATTTTAGAGACTTTGATACTTTTAATAAAATGTATCATTCTAGAGGCCATCCATTTAAAGGACATCATTTTAGAGGTAATATGTCTAGGAAAGATTTTTTTAGAAAAAGAGGAGAATTTAGAGGGAAAAGATTTAAAAAATAATAATATTTTAGAAAACATTATATTTATATAGTTTTTAATTATTTTATTATTAATTAATTATAATTTTTATTTTTAATATTCTTTTATATTCTTTTATATCATTTTATATTCATTTATACTATTTTTATCATCGTTTTAAGTATTTTTTGTATTATTTTTAATATTTTTGCTGTTTTTAAATTGAATAATAATCTCATTATAATGATTGTAGTCATAGTTATTTTTCATCATAGTCTTATTGTTACCTAGGGTAACATTTATATAGTTTAATATTCAAATAATATATTGTCACCCAGGGTAACAGTTATCTTTTTTGATAGCTAAAATTTAATTATTTAAATAAAAATATTGAGGTATAAAAATGTTTTTTAACGAAAAAATTGATGAAAATGAGTTTAAAGATTTATCTCTAGCAAATTTCATGACTATAGCAAATAAAGCATATGTTTTATATTTAAATCAACGAATTGAAGATTTAAATATAAATATGGATCAAATTCCTTTAATCGTCGAGTTTGATAGAGAAAAAAATGTATCTAAAAGAGATTTAGCTAAATATTTATTTATGAATGATAGAAGTATGGCAAGATCCTTTATTGAATTATATAAATTAGGAATAATTGATAAAAAATATGTTTTAGATAAAGAAGAAGAAAAACGCGATATTGAAATATCATTAACCTCTTATGGAAAATACATTGCTTCTGAAATTAGAAAAGTTGATGAAGAATGGGAAAAATTAATTTATAATAATCTTGAATCTTCAGACAAAGAGGAAATAATGAGCAATCTAAAAGATTTAGTTGTTAGCTCTATTAAAATTAATAATGATAATAATATAAACAAAAACAGCAATTCTAAAGTTTTAGAAACTAAAAATATGATTGATAGCATTTTAGACAGGATCTTTAATTCTGATTTTGATGGTGATTATTCAACATTTAGAAATGATTGTTTTAATAGATTTAAAAATTCTCATAATAGAAAAATGAATAATGATTTTAATAATGATTTTTGTTTTAGAGGTAATTTACATGGAAAAATGCATCAAAATAGAAGAAATCAATTTTAATTTTTTATAATTTTAATTTTTTATTATATTTTTTATATTAAATAAATAAAAAATTAATAAATAAAAAATAGAGGTAGTAAATAAAATATTAAACAAAAATTAAAAAATAAAAATTAAAGACTTAATTTATCTACTTCTGATATTAATTTCTTAATATAGTTTAATGTAGTACTCATAGACTCGTATAAGTATGTTTCATAAACTATTGTTTTAATTCCTGCTTTTACTAGTGGTTCAGTACAAAATGGTGGGCTTGTTTGAGAGCTAGGATAATAATATGAAAGTCCTGGAATTTTCTTAATTATCTTATTTGCAATTAATTTTGATGAAGCACTATTTTTTGGAGCAAATATGAAGTTTGTTTTCTCGTAACTTCCACCATTTGTTCCTTGATTTGAATGAACATCTATAACTAAGTTATATTTATTCAATTTAATGTTTGGTAGAATATACTTTTGAGCAAGTAATTGACCATTCATCCTCCCATTATCATAATCCTTAGGGTTTTGAGTAACGGTTATTTTATAAATATAATAGGCATATTTTAAATTTTTAGAGCTAGTTAAAGTTTTATAAAGAGTACTATGAGAATTATTTTCTAATGGATGCATACCTATAATATAAGCTATCTTAATTTTTGAATCAAGGTTTCCATATGGCCCTAATAGCTCTACATAGCCTCGACTGTCTTTTCCTAATAATTTGCTGACTGGCTTATTCCTATTATAGTAAGGCATATATTTATTTATAGGATGACCGGCTTTTATATCAATATTAACATAATAAGGAAGTTTAGTTTTTGTTTTACTTAATGCATTTGCAAACAAATAAATATTTGATTGATACTGTAATTTATTGCCTCCAGCAGTTACTAAATAATTAGGTGCTTTATTATATTTATTAATATATTTAATTATTTTATTTGCATATATGGAGTAATAATAAGAATATATATTGCCTCTCACCCATTTTCCTGAAGCTTTACTAGGATTTTTAATATTATATTTAACAACTACATTAGACTTTATTTTACTATTTTTATAACTGATAGTTTTTGACATTAAATAGAAAAATTCAGGCATTGAAAATTTATATTTACTAATAGTAATATAGTTGGGTAACTTTTTATATCTATCAGCATAAGCTTTGACTTTTTTTGAAGCAGCAATAACACTACTTTGAGAAACTTTTGAAGGCTTTTTAGGTGTTTTTATAGAAGTATTTGAATTATCTACAGTAGAATTTCCTTCTCCTGTAGTATTATTGTTTTGATTAACTGTTGTATTATTATTTGTTTGATTATTCGTAGTATTATTATCAGGTATTTCTACATCCTCTGCACATACAAAACTAACAGATAAGAATAATGTTGCTAAAATAATTGAAATAATTAAAATTTTGTTTTTCATATTTTTCATCAATTCCCCTCTAATAACATTTTATATAAAATTAAAATTTTTTATTAGAATATATTATATAATTAGATATATTATTATAGTATATCTATTGTTTCATATTATAAAAATATTATTAATATTTTCATTTTAATTTTTAATAATATTCATTAAATTTATTTATTAAACTAAAATTATTCAATTTAAAGTAATATTGCATCTTTTTCTACATCTTCAGGGGTTTTTCCTTCATAGAGAACTTCTGCCATTTCTTTTAACTTTTCTACTCCTTTAACTTCTTCTTTAAATAATGGCATTTCAGCTATTGTTTGATGTGAAAACTTTTGTCTAATTAAAGCAAGTCTTTTTTGTTGTATTTTATGTCTAGCTTGACAAAAATCACAATCTTCAATATCTGGCATAATTTGATTAACAACAACTCCATCAACAGTCATATTATTTTTTGCTAATGATTCCATGGCTCTATCAGATTCATATATGGACATCTCTTCTGGAATCACAACCATCTTAAATGTTGTCCTTTCAGGATCAGACATTACCTTTTTAGCTTCATTGATTTTTCTTTTAGTTTCTTCTAACTCAGCTGTGGATTGAATATCATTTTCATCATCATCTCCCATAAATGGAATTAGATTTTTAAATGTGTTAGCTACACCACCAATTTTTGTTCTAACTTTAATCATTTTTCCAACCCATGAATCCATCAAATCAGGAAATGAAAGGAATCTAAGTGTGTGACCAGTTGGAGCTGTGTCAAATACCACTACGTCATATTCATTAGTTGTCATTACTTGAAGGAAAACTTCAAATGCAGCTGCTTCATCAGCACCAGGGGCTGAAGATGCAAGATCGAGTTGATCACCTAATAAATCTAATCCCATTGCTTGTTCACCAGTAGCTAAGCTTTTTTTACTTTCAAGTTCTGCTTGTTGTTGTTCCATAGCCATTTCAGGGTCAATTTCAACTGCATATAAGTTTGACATAATTAAAGTTGGGGAATGGCCGATAGGTGCTTCAAGTGAGTCTGAAAGGGAATGAGCTGGATCAGTAGATACAACTAATGTTTTTTTTCCTTGGTTTGCCATCCAAATTGCTGTAGCTGCTGATATGGATGTTTTTCCCACTCCTCCTTTTCCTCCTACAAATACAAATGTTGTTTGACCTTCTTTAAATGTGAATAAATCTTTAAATCCCATTATTATTCCTCCAAATACTTTTCTATTTTTTATTATTTTTATTACTTTTTTATTATTTCTTATTTTAACTTTTAAAAATATTTTAATTTTTAAAAAACTAATTTATTTGAAAATTTATAATAAAAATTTATAAAATTTATAAAAAATTTAATATAAAAATTAAGTGAATATTATAGTAAGATAAGTTATATATACTATAATATAAATTTTTCGTGATTATATGATGCTACCAAAAATCAATTCAGAAGTAGTTAAAGAGAAAATAGTTAATTTTATAAGGGAAATAGTTAATGAATCAGACACAGATGGAATTGTCATTGGTTTAAGTGGTGGAATTGATTCAACTGTTGTTGCTTTCCTTTTAAAGGAAGCTATTGGTAATGATAAAATATATTCTTATCATTTATATAGTTCAACCACCCCAAAAGAAGATACTGAGCATGCTAGACTTGTTTCTGAAATATTGGATATTAATTATAAAGAAATTGATATAGATACAATAACTAGTGAATTTTTAGATTTAGCTGATGATAATGGAGTTTCAAATTCCTTTGAAAATAAGTCTGCTGAAGGTAATCTTAAAGCAAGAATTAGAATGTCTATGTTATATTATTTTGCAAACATGAAAAATTGCCTTGTAGCTGGTACTGGTAATAAAAGTGAGTTGTTGATTGGTTATTTTACAAAATATGGTGATGGGGCTTGTGATTTTGAACCAATAGGGGATATTTATAAAACACAGCTGAGAAAATTAGCTAAGAGCTGGAATATTCCTGATGTAATTATAAATAAACCTCCAAGAGCAGGCTTATGGATAGGTCAAACTGATGAAGATGAAATTGGTTTAACTTATGATGTTTTGGATCAGCTCCTCTATCTAATAATAGATAAAAATTTAACTAATGAAGAAATCTTAAAGGAAATGAATAGTTCTAATATGGAAATTAATAAAGTTCGTGATAAGATTAGTAATAATCAACACAAGTTACAATTTCCTCCAAGTCCATTTGAAAAAAATAAATTGTTTTGAATTTAAATTTTGATACTACATTTTTATAATTTTTATAATTTTTGTGGTTGTCGTGGTTGTGAAAAAATGATGGTACTTATTTATGTTACTACAAGTAATGAAGAAGAAGCTATAAAAATCGGAGAATTAGTGGTGAAAAAAAGGTTAGCTGCTTGTTCTAATGTAATTTCTAATATGAAATCTATATATTGGTGGGAAAGAAATCTTGAAAATGATAATGAAGCTATTCTCATTCTTAAAACATTAGAAAAGAATGTTGAAAATATATTTGATTTAGTAAGCAGTGTTCATAGCTATGATAATCCTTGCATTTTAGCATTGCCTGTTTTAAATGTTGCTGAGAAATATTTAGGATGGATAAAAGAAGAAATTGATTGATTTAAATTTTTTTAATTTGGTTTGAATATTTATTACTTTTTTGTAATGTAATGTTAATTTTATTTTAAATTTAAGTATTTCAGATGTTAAATCAGTTTTAGTATTTTTATTTATTAATCAGTTTTAATATTTTTATTAATTATATTTAATATTTTTATTTTTATTAATTAGTTTTAATGTTTTTATTTTTAATATTATTTATTTAATTTATTATCATAACCATAATTATTTAATTTAAGTTTATTAATATGATAATATACTAATTATATATGATATCAATTTTTATTATAATTTTCATTATAATTTTTATATAATTTCTAAATTATAGTTATAATTATAATTTTCTAATTCATAATTTATATCTAATTCATAATTTATAATTATATTTTAATCTAATTTAATTAATTTAATCAAATTTAATCTAATTTAATCTAGTTTAATTAGTTTAATTAACCTAATTTAATTAATTTAACTAATTTAATTCAATTCAATTATATTGGTGATCAAGTGAGTAAAGAGATGGAAAAGAAATGGCAGGATAAATGGGAAAAATCAAAGCTATTTCAAGCAGATCATGATGAAAGAAAAAAAATATTTTTAACAGTAGCATATCCTTATCCAAGTGGAGCTATGCATATAGGACATGGTAGAACATACACAGTTCCAGATGTTTATGCAAGATTTAAGAGAATGCAGGGTTACAATGTGTTGTTTCCTATGGGTTGGCATGTTACTGGAGCTCCTGTGATTGGAATTGCTAGTAGGATAAAGGATAAAGATCCTTGGACTCTTGAATTATACGAAAAGGTTCATAAGGTTCCAAAAACTGAGATCCCAAAGCTTGAAGATCCTGAATACATTGTAAAATATTTCAGTACTGAATATCATAATGTAATGAATGATATGGGTTATTCAATAGATTGGAGAAGGGAGTTTAGAACTACTGATCCTACCTATAAAAAATTTATTGAATGGCAAATAAGAAAATTAAAAGAAATGGATTTGATAAGGAAAGGAAATCATCCTGTTAAATATTGTCCTCATTGTGATAATCCTGTTGGAGATCATGACCTCTTAGAAGGAGAGGGTGTTGGAGTAAATGAATTAACTCTTCTTAAATTTAAACTATTAGATAAAAATAATAATGAAATTAATGGAATTGATGAGGGTAATAATAATGTTAAATATTTAGTTCCAGCTACTTTTAGACCAGAGACTATTTATGGTTCTACAAACTTATGGTTAAATCCTGATATTGAATATATCGAAGTGATTAGTGATGCTTCTAAAGATGGAACCAATGGAGAAACATGGATAATTAGTAAAGAAGCATATGATAACATATCTAATCAGATAAAAGATTTAAAAATAATAGGAACTATTGATCCAAAACCATTGATAGGAACTTATGTTGAAAACCCTGTGACTAAAGAACCTCATCCTTTATTACCTGCTAGTTTTGTTGATCCTGAATATGGTAGTGGTTCGGTATTTTCTGTTCCAGGTCATGCTCCTGCAGATTACATTGCACTTCAAGATTTAAAAAATAATAATGAACTTTTAGAAGAATATGGGTTAGAAGATATAGTAAATAAAATAGAGCCATTAAATGTTGTAACTCTTAAAAAATACAGTAAAATTCCAGCTCGTGATGTGATTGAAAGATTAAATGTTAAAACTCAGGAAGATCCTAATTTAGAAGAAGCTACAAATGAATTATATAAGGTTGAACACTCTAAAGGAATTATCAGTGATCATATTCCTATTTATTCAGGTGAGCGTGTTTCAATAGCTCGTGAAAATATTAAAAAGGACATGATTTCTAAAAATCAAGCTACTATCATGTATGATTTTGCAGAACATCCTGTAATATGTAGATGTGGTACAAAATGTGTAGTTAAAATAATGGACAATCAATGGTTCCTCAAATATTCTGATGAAGAATGGAAAGAAAAAACAAGAAACCTACTTAGAAATGAAAACATAATTCCCAACGAAGTTAGGTCAAATCTTGAGTATTATATTGGCTGGTTAGAAGATTGGGCATGTTCTAGAAGGATTGGGCTTGGAACTAAACTTCCTTGGGATAAACAATGGTTAATAGAACCATTAACAGATTCTACAATTTATATGTCTTATTATACAATAGCTAAATATTTAAAAGATATTAATCCTAATGATTTGAATGATGCATTTTTTGAAAAAGTATTTTTTGATAATGATATTAATATTGATAATGATATAAACACTAATAAGATTAATACTAGTCAATTAGATAGTATTGGTGCTGATATTGATGATTTTAAGCTTAAAATTGATGAAGATATTATAAGTGAGATTCAAAATGAATTTAGTTATTGGTATCCTTTAGATTGGAGACTTTCAGCTAAGGATCTAGTTGGTAATCACTTAAGTTTTCATATGTTCCATCATGCAGCTATTTTCCCTCCTGAAAATTGGCCACAGGGAATGGTTGTGTTTGGTATGGGTTTACTTGAAGGTAATAAAATGTCTTCATCTAAAGGAAATGTTATACTTCTTAGTGATGCAATTGAGGAGTATGGTGCTGATGTTGTAAGATTATTTTTAATGTCTTCAGCTGAACCATGGCAAGATTTTGATTGGAGAGAAAAAGAGGTTGTTGGTACAAAAAGAAGACTTGATTGGTTCTTTGAATTTGCAGAAAAAATTGAATCAATTAAAAAATCACCTTTAGATTTAAGTAATATTGAAAGAGTTGATTTAACCCGTAAAATAGACCTATGGATGATGAATCAGTTATTCATAAGGATAAATGATGCAACTAATGCTCTTGAAGGGTTTCAAACAAGAAAAGCTCTTCAAGATTCTCTTTTCCTTCTTAAAAAAGATGTTGATCATTATATGTACCGTACAAAACATTTATTAGAAGACCCTGATGAGGCAATTATCTTTGTTTTATCTTCAATATTAGAGGCTTGGATTAGAATTCTTGGACCATTTACACCGCACAGCTCTGAAGAATTATGGAGTAAGTATGGTGGTGAAGGTTTTGTGTCTGAAGCTGAATGGCCTATTACATATCAATACTTCCCAATGAAGTGTACTCCAACTTTAAACCTTCAAGCAGATAGCTGTATCCCAAGTGAAGTAATAGAAAAATCTGAAGAAATGGTTCAGTCAATTGTAAAAGATATAAATGAAATTAAAAAGATTGTTGATGTTGTTCCTAAAAAAATTCATGTTTATTTAGCTCCTGATTGGAAATGGTTATTATATAGGATAGCTGCGGATATTGGAAAACCAGATATTGGTCAAATTATGGGTAGAGCTATAGGTGAAAACATTCACGATAATAAAAAAGAAATAGCTGACGTTGCTAAAAAAGTTGGTCGTGAAATTACAAAAACAAGATATATAGGAAAAATAGATGAGTATGATGTATTTTCTGATGCTTTAGACTTCATATCTGAAGAAGTAGATGCTGAAGTAATTATTCATACTGATGATAGCTATGATCCACAAAACAAAGCTAAAAATGCAATGCCGTATAAACCAGCTATATTTATGGAATAGGATTATTATTTCTATTTTTCTATTTAATAATATTTTTATAGATATTATTTTTATAGATAATATTTTTATAATAAAAATATAATAAAGATATTTTTATAAAATTTATTATTTAATAATTTTATTTTTATATTTTTCTATCTTTAATTTTTTCATGCTAATATATTATCATAACACACATATAACTAAAATCACTAGTTAAAACTTCTTTTAAGCTTGTTGTAATAATTTTTTCTTCAGGATAACTTAGTTTTTCACATATTGTCACTTTTCTGTTTTCATCTACTCCGTTATCAAGCAAAAACTTGGCCATATCCTTAACACTTTTTGATGGTAGTGCAATTGTAGGAAGTCCATTATCAATAACATTTAAAATATCTGAAATATTTTCTCTACCATGAAATGTCATTATATTTGCTTCATCCCATGATATTCTATTTTTAGCTGCTGCTAATTGCAGTGAACTAATTCCTGGTATTACTTCTATACTATTTTGATCAAAATTTTTATTTTCAGCAATCTTTTTTATAGTTTTTAAAACTCCTGAGAAACCAGGGTCTCCTGTTGAAAGTACACAAACTTTTTTTCCATTTTTAGCTAAATCCACAGCATTTTCTAACTTTTCCTGAAGATCTTTAACATCTAAACCTATAACTTCACCAATATCATCAAAAACATTGATAGCTCTCCAACTTCCAATAGTAACATCAGCACTTTTAACAATATTTTTTGCTTTTTCAGTTAGATAATCTTTAGAACCAGGACCTACTCCAATAATAAATAATTTTGACATATTTTTAACCTATATAAAATCTTTAATTTTTTTAATTATTTAAATTTTCTTTAAGAATTCTATGGATATTTTCAGCACCAACAATTTTTTCATCTTTTATCTTCCAATCAGAGGGATACATAATAAATGGTTTGTTTTGGGTTCCTCCAAGGCCTCCATGACTACCAACTAACTCTTCAAATGCTGCAACTTCATCATTATGTTTATCATACACGCTGTTTACTAAAATATCTGGAACATATTCGAATTTGTTTGTTCTAAGTAGATGTTTTCTAGCATTTGGTCCAAAATCTTCTAGAGGATTCTTTCCTTCAACTTTATTTTCATCTAGATAATAAACTCCTTTTTCTCCAATAGCTAATGCTCCATGCTCACTTGAATTTACTAATATAAATCCAATTCCTTCATGTTGAACAAGCCCTGGAATTAATTCAGGAAACAATTCTTTTATGGTTTCATAATTAAGTCTAGTCTCCCATTGGGTTAAATAGATTAATCCTAAGTTTCCAGATGCAAGAACAATCACTTCAGCATCTCTTTGACCAATTTTAGATTTTTTCGTTGTTTTGGTTTTTGAAATTTTATAATTAGTAATATATTCTAGAACATTATCTCCTTTTGATTTAATCTTTGTTGATATTTCATCATATTTATTTTTAGCGTTATATGTTTTATTTTTAACAAGATTTTTAACATCTTTAATTGGTAAAGTGATTACTTGAGAAAAATGATCTTCATTGGATGATAATTCATCATAAATCTTCATATCTTCCGGAAGTAGATTATGTACTAAATCTTTTAAGCTTAAATCATATCTTTGTTTGAATGTTGATCCATTACTTTGTCCATGATCAGATTGAATAACAATATTATATTGTCTTTTTGAATAATTATTTGCACCATATATTCTTTTAATTTGTCTATCAATCCCTTTCAATGCATTAAAAGAGTCTTTATCTCTGATTCCTGAGTGATGTGCTATTTCATCATATCCTAGGTACGTGGAGTATATTGTATCTGCTTCTCCTTTTATCATATCTCCAATGATTGTTTGCGTATTTATTTCTCTTATATATACATTAGCACAAGCTCTTACAAACAAATAAATAAAGTTTTTTCTAATTCTAGGTTGAATATTTTTAATTTTATGGTTTATTTGGGATATAATTTCTTTTACAATATCTGCTCCACATAACAACAAAATACGTCCAAAATTAGATGGATTTGAATAAACAAAGTACCATGTTTTATTATAAAATTTTCTTATATCATGCATTTTACTATAAGTAAATAATACATTTTCAGTATCTCCTGAAAATAGATTGGAACGGCTTGATCCATTTTTATGAAGAAGTCCTTTTCCATTTGAGATTCTTTCTTCAATTTTTGGAGCATCTAAAAGCCCAGTTGAAACCATTATTTTATTATTATTTTCTTTTTCAACCCATCTAAATGCAACTATATCTTTGTTATTACCATGTAGAATTCCTGCCTGACTTGAACCTGTTTGGCTAGAAAGATCTGTTTCCCATTCTTTTATTACATGTGTTTTTTCTTTTAACCATTTAGCTAATGTAGGCATATGCCCTTTCTGAATAGCTTCTTCTAATATTTCTTTAGCAAGTCCATCTATTTCTATTATTACTATTCCAGGGAATGATTTAATTGAATTGTCTTCACTAACCTTTTTTATTCGATTACTTATACTTTCACTGCTTTCCCTATTATTTTTACCTTTATATATTTTATCGCTATTACTATTTTCTTCATTATTATAATTATCTTCATTATCTTCATTATTATCGTAGTTATCATAATTATCATAATTTTTGATATAATCAACTTCTCCATTTTTAAAATAATTATCATTATACCTTATTTTTTTCCTTTTAATAATGAAATTATAATATTCTTCTTCATTTCCCAGTGTTAATAATGTCGTTAATATGGTATGTACTACTGCTATTCCAAGTGGAACAATAATCAGAGCATAACCTTCAATACTTAATGTTGGTATAAATAAACTCATTACCCATATTATTCCACCATTTAAAAGTAAAGAACCGATTCCAATAGTATAAACTAAAAAAGGGAGGAAGATTTTTGTTAGTGATGGCCAAAAAATAGAATTTATTATTTCTAAAATGATTATAACAAATATCGCTGTGATTAAACTATCTATTGTTAAACCAATACCCAAATCAGCTAATAAATAAAATACTATTATTTCTCCAACCCAAACAATCAAGATTTTTATAAAAAATTTTAGATTAGCTAATATTTTATTAGATAGATTATTCATACATTTTAGTTTTAATTTTTAAATTTAAATAATTTTTTAATTAATCTTTCAAATAATATTCATATTAAAATATTTAGTAAATAGTAAGTATTTAGTAAATATTTAGCAAATTAATAAGTAGCAATTATTTAGTAAATTAATAAGTAGTAATTATTATTAAAAAAGTTAATAATTAATAAAATTCTCATGAAAAATAATTTAAAAATAAAAATATCTAAAAATATGTTGTATAATCATAATCCTCAAAAAATAACAGATAGCTCACTTCTCAAAAAAATTATAAAACCATATAAACTTATATTATTGAACTTTTTCTAAAATTTCGGGGATAAATAGAATAAGTTAATAATATTTAAGTTTTTAACTTTTAAATAATATTCTTGAGGATTAATTTCTTATACAATTAACTTTTTAAAGTTTTTTATTATATAAAATTAATCATGGAAAAAGGCAACTGCTTACCTAATATGCAATGTATAGCATTTTATGAATTAATAAAATAATATTATGATAATGTAGCTACTACTCTTAATTGGATGTTTGAAAAAGGAGCATTAATATAAAAACAATGTTATACTAACTTATAAATATTAAATCATAATTTTTATTAAATCATAATTTTTTCTAAAGTCTATACTGAACGTTCTCTTTTTATTAATTATTAAATATTATTAAAAACATAATATAATATCAGAAATTTTATGTAAATCATTCTTTGTTGTTTGATGTTTAAAATGGTATTTTTGAAAAATAATCATTATTTGATAAAAAAATGAACATTAAGAATTTAAATCAGTTACAAACTTTTTTCTCATGAAAATGAGAAGACTCATAATAACAATGTCGATAAAAGACATGTTATAAGTTGAATATACTTTAAAAATGTAAATTCAACCAAATTATTAAATATATATGGAGGGGATTTTTTCATGGATATGAATGATTTTCTTGATATGGAAGTAATTGATAAAGAGGGGCAAAGTATTGGGAAAGTTGACACTGTTGAATTTAATGAAGAAACTGGAACAATCAATAAAATAGTTATTAAACTAGATAAAGGAATATTTTCACGTGCAAAAGAAACAATTACATTTGACCAGATAAAAAATATAAAAGATGTAATATTATTGAATATTGTAGTAGATATGGATAAATAATTTCTATTTTTAAATAGAAATGGCTATAGAGGGAAGTTATAAAAACATGGAGTTTATGAAAAATCAATAAAAACGAAATAATAGATGATTCTCTAATTTCGAAATAATTATTGAAAATAATAAATTTTCAATGAAAATGAGGTGATTTTTTATGGCTAATGGGATACTTGCAGCAATATTGTCTTTTATTTTACCAGGTTTAGGACAATTATATGGTGGACAGGGAATTATGAAAACTGTTGTTTTCTTAATTATTGCTTTGATTTTTTATGGGATTGGTGCCACAATATTTTCCTTTATTTGGTTACTAGCATTGATTTTCAATATATATGCAGCATATGATGCATATGTAAATGTTGCAGACTGAATATCGATTTGTATAGAGGGATTATGAAAAAGAATTTATTAACAGAGATGAAAATATGAGCGATGATTTAAAAGATAAATTGAAAAAAAAAGTTAATGAAACTAATGAGAAAATTATGGATGTTGCATCAGATGCTAAAAGTGTAGCTGAAGATGTTGCATCAGATGCAAAAGATAAGGTTGATGATGCTAAAGATACTGCTAAAGATAAAACAGAAGAAGCAAAAAATAAAACTGAATATGAAGGTAAAAAAGCTAAAGATAAAGCAGAACATGAGGCTAAAGAAGCGGATAGAAAATCTTAAACCTTATTATTTATAAAATCTTTGATTTTATAAGTTAAAACAAGTTTTTATTTTTTATAAAATTTTTTATTTTTATAAGTCTAAAAATGAAGTTTTTACTATTTATAAAATTTTTTTATTTTTATTATTTATAGAACTCAATATTTTCTTTTTTATAACAATTATTAATATAAATTTACTTTTATTCTCATTTTCTAACATATTATTGGTTTTTTTTCTAAAATTGATGAGATTTAAAATTGATGAAAAATATTCTTATTCTTTTCAAGAATAATTTCAAAAATAATTATTTTAAGAGATATATTTTTAATTTTTTATAAAAAATTATTTTTTATATTTTTATATTAATTCTATTTTATTTAATTTAATTATTTTTTAAAGTAATATTTAATAAGGTAGTTTAATAGATTTATTAGAAATATAGTATAATTAGATAATATAAAAATATTATTTTAGAAAATAATATATTATTCAAATATCTTAAATAGTTAATTATTTAAATGTCTTAAATAGCTACTTGTTTAAATGTCTTAAATATTTACATATCTTAAATAAAATTTATAAGGAAGTTAAAAAAAATGCTTCAAATTGCAGTTACAGGAAAACCAAATGTGGGGAAATCATCATTTTTTAATTCAGCTACAAAATCAAAGGTAGAAATGGCAGATTATCCATTTACAACTATTGATGCAAACAAAGCCATAGGAAATGTTTTAAAACCTTGTCCTTGTGTGGATTTAGAATTAAATTGTAATCCAAGAAATTCAGAATGTATTGATGGGAACAGGTACATTCATGTAGAATTAATCGATGTTGCAGGTCTAGTTCCTGGTGCTCATGAAGGAAGAGGTTTGGGAAATAAATTTTTAGATGATTTAAGACAAGCTAAAGCTTTTATCCATATTATTGATGCTTCTGGATCTACTGATGAAGAAGGCCGTCCAGTTGATCCTGGATCTCATGATCCTCTTGAAGATATTGAGTTTCTTGAATATGAAATAGTTATGTGGATGTATGGTATATTAAATAAAAACTGGAGCAGGCTTATTCGGAAAATAGATGCAGAAAAATTAGATGTAGCTAAGGTTATATATGAACAAATGTCTGGTACTGGTGTAAGCCTTGAAGATGTTATTGAGGCAAAGCGAACTATTAATCCTGACTATCAAAAATGGGAAAAAGAGGATTTAATCCAACTTGTAACAAATCTTAGAAAAATAGCTAAACCAATGTTAATCGTAGCTAATAAAGCTGACCTTCCAATGGCTGAAGAAAATATAGAAAGAATCAAAGAAAGATATCCTGATGTTATTCCTGCATCAGCTGATAGTGAATTAGCTCTTGTCAATGCTAGTAAAGCAGGATTAATTAATTATAATTCTGGAGATTCATATTTTGAAATTATTGATAAGGATAATTTGAATAAAAATCAACTTAATGCTTTAAATTATATTAAAGAAAATGTTTTAGATAAGTATGGAAGTACTGGTGTTCAAAAAGCTCTTAATACTGCTGTATTCGAATTACTTAATATGATTGTTGTTTATCCAGTTGAAGATGAACATAAATTCACAGATAATAAAGGTAATGTTCTTCCAGACCCTATACTTATTAAAATTGGTTCAAATCCGAGGGAACTTGCATATATTGTTCATACTGATATTGGGGATAAATTTATGCATGCTGTTAATGCAAGAAAAAATATGAGAGTAGCTAGTGATTATGAATTATGTGATGGAGATATTATTAATATAATAACTTCTTAATCATTTATTATTTTGAATAATATTTGAGAATATTATTAAATAAACACTCTAATTTATTAAATATTCACCAGTTTAATTTTTATATGTGTTGGATTTTCTGATTCTAATTATATTATTTTGCATTGTGTATATTATTACTTCATAATTTTTGTTTTTCTTATTAATTGTTTTTAATTTTGAATCAGTTTTAAAGCCTGCTTTTTTTAAGACTTTCTGAGAAGCAATATTCTCTTTAAAGGGAGTTGCATATATGCAATTAATTTCATAGTTATTAAATCCATATTCTACTATATCTTTGATAGCTAATGTGATTATTCCTTTGTTCCAGTATTTTTCAGCTAACCAATACCCTAATTCAGCTGTTTTTAGATTTTCATAATTATAGTTATTTTTATCATTTATCTGACTGAAATTTAAAGCTATTGAGCCTACAGCTTCATTACCTACTTCAATAGCAAACACTTTCATTAATTTTTCTTTTGAAGCGATATCTATAAAGCTTTCTGCATCTTTTTTAGAGTAAGGATTTGGAAATTCGTCAGTAAGCCATTTTGCAATATTTTCATTGTTAGCATATTTAGCTATACTACTAACATCGTTTTTATTAAATTCTCTAAGTTTATAGTTGATATTAGACATTTTTATATTTAAATTATGTTTATTTTAACTTTTATTAGATATTTTGAGTTTTTTTGTTATTTTAGCTTTTATTACTTATATTAGACTCTATTAACTTTTTTTATTTTCTTGTTTTTGTTAGTTGTTTTAATATATTGTTTATTAGTTTAATTACCAATATTGTTGACATAATTTAGGAACAAGAGTTCTTACACTTTCTTTGTCTTTCTTATCCCATTCAGCATTAATATCTTCACCAAAAGAGATCTCATCAACTATATCAAATATTTCTTTTGGATCTAGTTCAAATTGCCTCATTCGTTGATAGTAAGTGTCTAAATCATCGTCATTTCCTATTTTTTTATTAAAAGCAAGTTCTGCAACTGATATCATATCTTTATTTTCATAATAATCATCTTGATAAGGCATATCTAGATCAATAATGGAATCTGGATTAATTAAAGCATTAAAATATGGTTCTTTCCCTCTTGAAATTAACCAACCTCGAAAAGATTCAAAACAATCTTCAGAACATCCGTCATTTAAAACATGAGCTGCTGCCCATAATTTACTTTTCTCTGATTCTTTTGCATAAATTTCATATATCTTTCCAAATTTTAATATTTCTTCTTGGCTATATTCTGATAGTTTGCCAATTAATAGTTGCATTTGTTTGTCTGTTTCCCAATTAGCTTCTTTGTATGAGGTTTGAATTAGTTCCCAAAATTTATTTTTGTCCATCATCGTTTTACTCCTTTTTTAATCCTTTTTAAATATTTTTATAATAATTTTTAAATATTTTCATACAATAATTAATTATTATTTTTCTACTAGTTTTTATGTTTTTTAAAATATTTAATATTTTTTATAAAAAATAGTATGATGTACGTTTTATACATATTAATTAAATATATAAATTATAAAATCATTATTAAGATTCTTCAATTGTTTTAAGTTTAATAGGGAGATTATTATATAAATATTAATAAAATTAGAGAAGTTTAATAATTGTAATTAGAAAAGCTTGAAAAATTAGAGAAATTTTAAAATTTAATATAAATAATAAATAAAAAGATATTATTAATAATTTATAATTTGGTTTTTGTTTAATACTATTTAATAGTGTCTTTTTTGGTTTTTAAAAGTAAAATATGGGCACTAACACATATTCCAACAATAAGTAAAATTAATCTAACAATCAAACTATTTACTATAATAGCTGAAATACTCAGTGTCAACCATAGAAATATTAAACTATTTCTTTTAACATCTAATGGAACACCTTTTTTTTCTTTATAATTATTTATATAGCTTCCAAAATATTTATTGTTTTCAATCCATTTTTCTGCTCTCTTTGAACTTTTTCCAAAACAGAAAAATGCAGCTAAAATAAATGGAGTAGTAGGTAAGATTGGTAAAGCAACTCCTACTGCACCTAAACCTACTAATGCCACTCCTAAACTAAAGAAAACTGTTTTTTTAGGTTCCATAGTTGCACAATTAATGATTTAATTTCAATATTTTTACTTTTTATTTTCTTTTGAAAATGATATTCATTCTTTTGTAGCTTCAACTCTTTCTTCTTGAGTCATTTCAGAAAGTTCTTTAACTTTATTTATATCAAGACCTATTCCTTCAGCTACACGAGTTCCATATTCTGGGTCTGCTTTGTAAAAAAGAGCACATTGTCTGTATCGGATTCTTTCTTGAGCATTTCCTAAATGAACAACAATATTGTATACAAGATGGTCTTTATCTTCATCACTTAAAACTCTTCTCCAAAGTTCTCCAGTTTGGAAAAAGTCAACATCTTCAGTTGGCATAGTGTGCCTATTAATCTCTGCTTTTAATTCTATAGTCGGTGGAGTCACTGTTTCATCTGGTTCTGCTCCTCCAAAAGAATTTGGATAGTAATTAGGGCCTTTTCCACCATTTTCATCAACTGTCATAGGTCCATCTCTTTGATAGCTGTTGACATCAGCATTTTTAGGTCTGTTTACTGGAATTTGGTGATGATTTGGACCTAATCTGTGTCTTTGTGTATCTTCATAAGAAAATAGCCTTCCTTGTAATAATCTATCTGGGGAAGGACCAATTCCTGGAACAAAATTTGAAGGTGCAAAAGCTACTTGTTCAACTTCAGCAAAGAAATTTTCTGGATTTTTATTTAAAACTAGTTTTCCAAGAGGTATTAAAGGATAATCACCATGGAACCACACTTTTGTTACATCAAAAGGATCAAATTTATATTTTTCTGCTTCTTCTGGTTTCATTATTTGAACATAAACATTCCATTCTGGATAATTTTCATTTTCAATAGCTTCAAACAAGTCTTCTACTGCATGATCTGGATTTTCACCACACATTTTAACAGCTTCATCATTTGTAAAGTTTTTTATTCCTTGTGCTGTTTTAAAATGATATTTTACCCAAACATATTCATTTTTTTCATTATACCACATGAATGAATGGCTTCCAAAACAATCCATGTGTCTGAAATTTAATGGAGTTCCTCTATCAGTAAATAAGAAAGTTGCTTGGTGTATAGATTCTGGTGTAAGTGACATGAAATCCCAAAACATATCGGCATCAGGTAAATTGTTTTGAGGGTTTCTTTTTTGTGTATGTATAAAGTCTGGGAATTTTATTGAATCTCTAATAAAAAATATGGGAGTATTATTTCCAACAAGATCATAATTCCCTTCTTCTGTATAAAATTTCATAGCTGTTCCACGAGGGTCTCTTTTTGCATCAGCTGAACCTTTTTCCCCACCTACTGTAGAAAATCGTATAAAAACTTCTGTTTTTTTACCAACTTCAGATAAGAATTTAGCTCTTGTATATTTTGAAAGGTCATTTGTAACTTCAAAATATCCATATGCACCAGTTCCTTTAGCATGAACAACTCTTTCAGGTATTCTCTCTCTACCAAAATGTGCAAGCTTTTCAGTTAAATGTGCATCTTCTAGCATGGTATAGCTAGCTCCTTTACCTGTAGTAATAGATGCTTGATCATTTGGAACAGGAATTCCTTTATTTGTTGTGTATTTTTTTTTATTTGACATTTTTATCACATTATGATTTTATAATCATTCCTTGTATATTATTATTTTATTACTAAAATATATAATTTTTTGATTATCTTTATGCATTATTTTATTATAATTATTATAGTGTCTAATTGAATATAGTTTTTAATAAAATATATAAAATAGATGATTTATAAAAATAGTAAATTAGATAAAATAAAAATTATAATTATTTCAAATAGTTTTATAATAATTATTTCAAATAGTTCTATAAATATTTTAAATAGCTTTATAAATAAAAAGAAATAGGTAATTTATATGGATTTAAATTTAGGAAATGGGCATGCCGAAACACATTTAGAATTTATAAGAGTTTTAAATGTTAGAATAGAAGAAAGAGACCCTTTAAAACCAGTTTTCGATGATTTGCCTTTTTTAGCAAATTTTGAAAATAAAGAAGATTATCTTAAATTGGTTGATTATGGAGTATTTCACATTGAATTAGAACAGGGTACAATATTAGCTGATTGTAGACTAAATGATAAAATTAAATATATCGATGAAAATACTGATATAAGTGGTTATTATAGCTATTCTAAGCTATAAATACTTATTATATTCTTTAATTTAATTTTTATATTTAGTTTAGTTATATTTTTTTAATTTCATTGTATTTTTAGCTGTATTTAATTTAAATTTTATAATTTAACTTTTATATTTGCATTGAAACAAAATTCTTTAACATTTTTAGGCCAGGAACTCCACTTTTTTCTGGATGAAATTGGGTTGCGAACACATTATTTTGATGTAAAACAGCTGTAACATCAAAACCATATTCTGTAGTTCCAGATATAACTTCTTCATCTTCGGGAGATGCATAATATGAATGAACGAAATAGAAATAATCTTGGTCTATCCCATCTATAATAGAACAACTTTTTTTACTTTCACATAAAGTCATATCAAGACGATTCCATCCCATATGGGGAATTTTAAGACCGTTTTCTATTGGAAGCTTTTTAACTTTTCCTTTAAAAATATTTAGTCCTTTAACACCAGGAGTTTCTTCACTACTGGATAATAATGCTTGTAATCCTAAACAAACTCCTAAAAATGGTTTACCTTCTGAAATATGTTCGATTATAAGTTTTTTATAAGGCTCAATATTATTCATAATTTGCCCAAATGCACCGACTCCAGGCAAAACTAAATATTCAGCATCTGATATTTTTTCAGGATTTTTTGTAACATTTGACTTTACATTAATCTTAGAAAATCCATTAGAAATGCTCCTAAGATTTCCACTTCCGTAATCAATAATTGTAATCATAATTTAGCCTATTTATTATCATTATTTTAATTTATTATTATTCTATTCATATTTTATTATATTTACCCATTTAATATTATCATTCTATTTATCATTATTCCAATCAGTAACTGTTCTAATCATCATACCAAAGTCAGAATCTACAATTTTACTAGTTCCTAATGTTTTTGAATGAGCATCTAATTCAGCTACAACATAATTGTATCCTAACTGTCTAAGGGGTTCGACTAGTCGTGGACCATCTGTAACAGCTATTGTTTTTGTTTTGGAATTAATTTCTTCAATTTTTAATGCATGTGGAACTCCAGCTACTATTATTAAATCAAAATTTTCTTCTTTTAAAATTTTTTCAGCTTTTCGTGGAGTTATTGGATATTCATCCAGCCCTCCAGTAATGTAATCAATGGATATTCCATTTTGTCTTAATTCTTTTGTTATATTTTTAGCATGATCTCTTATTCTTGGAAGTCCAATGTTTTCATCAAGGTTGGCTATGAATGTTGGTTTATTTGATTTATTAATATTTTTAAAATCAACATTTAAAACATCAGCAAACAAGTAACTTGTTTCTTTTTTAGCATTAAGCACAAATGCTACTTTTTTCCCTTCTTTAATATTTTGAATGAGTATTTTAGCTATTTCTTCTTTATTATCTCCGAAATTTGGCTTAATATAATCTCCTTTTGCCATTCCTCGTGTTTTTTCAATTTTAGTAGCTAATTTAAGCATTTTTATCTGTCTATCTGCTTCTTCTTCTGGAATTACTCCATATTTTACAGCTACTTCCAACACAGCTATTGCACCTTCAGTATTATCTCCTTCACCAAATCCTCCATGAGATTCCACTGGTAAAACAATTGCATCTGTTTCCACATTTTCAACAGCCTCTTTAAGATCTTCACCTATTATCATACTTGCACAGGTTCCTACTATTCCAACTAATTTTGGATTGAACATCTCATCTGCTTTTCTTAGTGTTTCTTCTAATTTTTCACTAGCTCCAAATATAAAATCGTTTTCTGCCATAGCTGTTGTTAGGACTCTTACTCCATCACTTTCAAGGAGTCGTCCTGTTCTAAAACAACAACCATGAGGACCATGCATTATAATAACATCAGCATTTAGATCTCTCAATGTATAAAGTGAAGCAGCTATTGGGCTTGGTCTTGGGTGCATACTTTTCTCCATTATATAATATTTCTTTATTTAGACATTAATTAAATTTTTTATTAGATATATTTTGGATTTACGAGTATTAACTATATTTTTATGAGTATATCTAAATTTAATTATTATTGCTGAATTTGATCATCATTATAACTAAATTTAAGTTTATTATCCTTATTATTTATCACTATCATGATAACAATTTCATGTTTATATTATAAAAGATTATTTATAATGATCATTATTTATATTTATAAAAATTTTCTATTTTTATAAGTTTAAAAACGAAGTTTTTATTGTTTATTAATCTATCTATTTTTAAATTATTTACCAGCTAATTTTATTTTTATTTATATTTTTCATATTTTTTGGAGTTTTATTCTTTAATTGTTATTTTCTAATTCTTATTTTAGAATTTTAAAATTATATAATTAAAATTTATACACTTGCAATTGACCTCTATAATACATATATTTAAATTAGTATTACTAATTCTAAATTATTTTATATAAGACAATCTCATCTTTTTAAAACAATTTTTTCTATTAAATCAGTATTAGCTTCTGATTTAACTATTTTAATTATATAAACATAAACTTTAAGTATTTTATCACTCAACTATTTAATAAATCAACTAATAATTAAATTTATAATTAAATTAATAATAATTGAATTATTATTTTATTAAATCCTTAATATTAATTAATACTATATTTTATTATTACTATATTTTAATTATTTATTATTTTAATTATTTGATTATATATTTTCATTTAGAACAGGTGTAAAAATGGATATAGAAGGATTTGTACGGGATAAATTAGCTAAACAAGATAATTCGAAAAATCAGGATGAAAAATCTCTTGAAAATCTATTAGCTAATATAATAATGGAATATAAAGATATAAATCATGAAAACGCGATTTTAATGGCTCAAAGTGTTATTGATGAAGTTCAAACTACTTTAAATATTGAAACATCTAATGATTTATTTCTGAAAGACATTATTAATATTCCTAAATCAGAAATTGCAATGGGTGAAATGGGAGTTGGTTCCAGAGGAGCAGGTGACTTTTTTGTTCATAGAAAAATAGCTGAAATTGTAGCTAGTACAAAATCTTCTTCTCTTGTAAACCCTGAAGCTCAAGACGATGGAGGGGTTGTTAAATCTCCAGTATCTGGATCTAAAGATGATAAAGATGTTTATATTACTACAGCAGTTGATGGAATCCATTCTCGTCTTAGTGAATATCCTTTTCTTGGAGGATTTCATGTAACTAGGGCATCTTTAAGAGATGTTTGTGTCATGGGTGCAGAACCAGTAGCTATAATAAGCGATCTTCATTTAGCTGATGATGGTGATGTTGGTAAATTGTTTGATTTTACAGCAGGAGTAGCTACAGTTTCTGAACTAATTGATGTTCCTATTGTCGCTGGGAGTACTCTTCGTGTTGGAGGAGATATGGTACTTGGAGATAGGCTTGTTAGTGCTGTAGGTTCTATAGGAGTTTCAAAATATCCTCCAACAGCTAGAAAAAGAGCTGAATCAGGTGATGTAATACTTCTTACCGAAGGTTCTGGTGGAGGAACTATCACAACAACAGCTATTTATAATGGTTTTTTTGATGTTGTTTGGGAAACTATGGACATTGGATTCATTAAAGCTTCTAATGCTCTTGTCAAAGATGATTTAGTTAAAGATGTTCATGCTATGACTGATGTTACAAATGGTGGTCTTAGAGGAGATGCTCATGAGATTTCATCTACAACAGGATTGGGATTAGAGTTTTATCAAGATGATATTAGAAACATGGTCACTCCAAAGGTTCTTAGCATGCTTGAAACATTAGACATAGATCCCCTTGGTGTTTCAATTGATTCATTGATGATAGTTGCTCCTGAAGATGTAGCTAAAAAAGTAAAAAATTCTGTCGAGTCTGTTGGAGTTAAAATTGCTGAAATTGGTACTGTAGATAATACTGGTATTCCAAGAATGATAAATTCTGATGGAAAAGAAGAAATTCTTGAACCACTTTTTAGAGAGGCAGCATATACAAAAATTAAAAAGTTAGTAGGTGAAACAACTCCAGAAGATTTTGAAATAATGAAAGAAAAAGTTCAAAAAGCAGCTGATAATTCAATTAAGAAAAAAGAAAGAGTTATCGATTATATAAAAAATAATTCTTAGTTTCTTATAATTTCTTTTAAAATTTTTTTATTTCTTTAAGAATAAAATGACATTCTATAAAAATAGTATAAACAATATTAAAAGTATAAAAAATATCAAAAATATAGATATTCTAAATATAGATATCTCAAATATAAAAGATATTAAAGGGTTTTTATCACTTTTTGATGGTATAATAGCTATTTTATTGCTTTTTTTAGCTTTATTCGCCTTTAACTCTTTGATATATTTTGAAAGTCCAAGCTATGATAGAACTCTTCCTGATTCTAAATTAGCTAATGATGCTATTGAGTTAATGGCAACAGAAAAAGGAGACGATTATTCTGTTTTATATTCTATTGTTTTAATATTGGAAAATAACAACAATACTTTAGATTATACTACTAGAAGTTATATTTCTACTATTGCTGGAGATTTTTTAAATAAAATTGTTCCAGATAAAAACTATATGTTGGTTGAAAATAATATATTAAATGGAGAAATTATTTTAATTAAAGGATATATGGATGATAATGCGAATATAAGTTCTTCAACTCGTAACATAGGTGAATATAGCTTCACATTATCTATTTTTTAATTTTATTTTTAATAATAATACTTTTAATAGTAATATAATAGTATTTTAATAATATAATTGTCATTTAATGATATATGATTCTACTTTAATAGTAATATAATAATCAAGTTCTAGTAATTATATGTTATTTTCTTACTAAGTAATTAACTAAATAATTAATAATTTTAATAATTAAATATAAAATAATAATTAATAGAAACTTTTTTAAGGTAGTTCATTCAAAAAATAATTTATTAACTTCTACTAACTTCATTTATAATTATTAAATTAAAATTAATAATTGTAATTATTGATTTTTTTATAATCAGCCCTGATAGTGTAGTTGGATAACACGTAGGATTGCGGATCCTATTCCCCGGGTTCAAGTCCCGGTCAGGGCATTAAAATTATTTTTATTTATATTTCCTATTTTTTATTTTTATAAATAACAATTTTATAAATAAGGTTTTTATAAATAGTAATTATATAATTTATAAATAATAATTCTATAAATATTATTGTTATAAATATTTTTATAAATAATTCTAATATTAGAAAGGATTCTAATATTATTATAAAAAAATGTAATGCTATAAGATACTAATTATAAGATACTAATAGCTAATAATATACTAATAACATACTAATAATAATATAAAGAATTTAATACAATTATATAATATATAATAATCATAATCATGGGAAAATTTCTTGATTTAGACTATTAGGATAAAGATTACAATGCTTAATGCTGAAACTTATGTTACAAAAGAGAAAGGGATTGGAGGTACAATTAGAAATCGATATGAAGATTTCTATGTGGAAGAAATTCCTATTGAAAATTTACTACCTACTGGTGAAGGTCCAAATGTTTGGATTTGGATTGAAAAACTTGGAAGAACTACTTTAGATGTTTTAATGGATATTTCAAGAGATCTTCATATAAGTAGAAAACGAATGGGCTTTGCAGGAATGAAAGATAAAAAAGCTATCACTAAACAGTGGATATGTATAAGTAACATGGATAGTGAAGAACAGTTTGAAGAAGTTAAAGCATTAGATGGTGAAATTTATAATACAAAGTTCTTAAAAATCGTAAGAGGGCAGAAAAAACTTCGAATGGGTCAACTTGAAGGAAATAAATTTAAAATTCTTATTAAAGATATTAATACAGATTATTCTAGTTATCAAGAAGCAGCTAATATAGCAAATAATATTTTTAAAAAATTAGAGGTTTCTGGTGTTCCTAATTACTTTGGTTGGCAACGCTTTGGAAAACCTAGAACAAATACTCATCTTGTAGGAAAAGCTTTAGTAGCTAATGACCTTGCTGAAGCTGTTAGATTATATATTGGAAATCCTTATGAAGAAGAACCAGAAGAAGTTAAATTAGCAAGAAAAGCTTATGATGATGGAGATGTTGAAAAATCTTTAGATCTCATGCCTACGGGGATGCGATATGAGCGTATAATGTTAAAAGAACTTTTAAAAGAAAAAAACAAGTTAAAAAAATCTTCTACTAGGATTAATTCTAGTAATAATTGTATTAATTCTTATAATAATATTAATTCTAATAATGAGAGTATTAATTCTAATTATAATGAGGATAATAATTCTACTAATAATGATATTAGTTCTCATAATAGAGATATTAATTCTAATAGTATTGATTTTAGTCTTAATGATTCTGATTTTAATTATCTTAATGATAAATCATATAAAAAAGCTATTTTTGCCCTTCCAAAACCTCTTCAAAGGATGTTTGTACATGCTTATCAATCATACTTGTTTAACGAAGCTGTTAGTAAAAGAGTAGCTATGGGTATTAATAAATATATTGAAGGAGATATTGTCATTGATAATGAAGAACATCTTATTCATAATGAATCTCCAGAAAAACTTCAAGAAATGATATTTAAATTTGAAGCAGATCCTACTTCTCCTCTCTATGGTACAAAAGTTCCATTTGCAGAAGGAAAAGTTGGTGAGATGGAAAAAAATATATTAATAGAAGAAAATTTGAAGAAAGAAGACTTTGAATGTCCTAAAACACCTAAATTAGGCAGCCATGGTTTAAGACGAAAAATGCGTTTTAAAATTTGGGATGCAAGTGCTAAAGCTACTGAAGATGGTGTCTTAACAGAATTTTCAATAGATAAAGGTTCTTATGCAACTGCTGTACTTAGGGAAATAATGAAGAATGATGTTGTTTAATTACACTTGATTATAAATTTTATATTTATTATAAACTTTATATTTGATTATAATTTTCATATTTGATTTTAAATTATATATGATTTTAAATTTTATTTAAAGGTTGGTTTTATGGTTATTAAATGTAGGCCTATTTCAAAAGGAAAATCTAAAGGGGAATTAATTGTAAGCAATGAATTACTTAGTTTTTTAGGAGGGGTCAATCCTAATACTGGTGAAGTTATCGATTCTAATCATGAATTAAAAGGAAAATTTATAAAAGATAAAATACTTTTCATTCCTGGTGGAAAAGGATCTACTGTTGGTTCTTATGTTATTTTTCAAATGAAGAAGAATAATGTTGCTCCTCGCGCTATTATTTGTTTAAATGCTGAACCTATAATAGCTACTGGTGCTATAATTTCCGATATTCCTATGGTTGATTTACCAGAATCTACTGAAGGGCTTGTTAATGGCGCTAAAGTTGAAGTTAATGGTGAAAAGGGAGAAATTAGGATATTATAATCTTCATAAACCTATAATCTTCTAGGTTTACAAACTTCATAAATTTATAAGTTTCAATAGTATTTTTACCAATAGCCTTTTTAAATTTTATTTTTTTATTTATCAAATTTATAATTATTAAAATTATTTATTATTACATAATATTTCATCGTATTTCATAATATTCATATTTATTTTTCAAGCTATATATCTATTATTTTTTTTCATGTTTATATTTACATTATTTTAATCAATTAATAAATTTTAAAGATTTATATTAAAAAATATTGATTTTAAATAATTTATACTCATTTTAATTAAGTTATATTCATTTTAATTAAACTAAAAATATTAAATTTTTCTAAAATTAGTTTTTGTGATAAATAAAATCATATAAAATTTAGGTTCACCTAAAAAATAGAAACTTATATATACTTATAAAAATATATCTTATTTTTAGGTTAACCTAAATTTAATATATATTATTATTTTTTATATATTATTTTTTTGCATTTTTATTATTATTAATATTATTATCTAATCTTATTAGTATCATTATTAGTATTAATATTAAAAATATATATTAAATTTGAGGTGGGATATTGAAAATATTCAAAAAATGGGTCTATCTTAGGATATAAATGAGTTGGGATTCTATTTTGGTATGCGTTCATTATTGGTTGACCAATTTAATGAAGGAGGAAAAAAATGAATTTTAATAAATTTATTATGGGAACATCAATGGTAGCTATTACTTTTCTAATAATTATTAGTTTAAGTTCAGCTACTGCTCAAAATCCTGTAACTATTACTAATACGACTTCTGGAGGAATTAATGGAACTATAGAAAATGAAAGTAATTATGATACCATTTATTTAGATCCGGGAGTATATTCTGGTAATGAGAATAATAATTTAGTGATCAATAGGAGTATAAGTATTATTGGTAATACAAGTGATGCAAGGAATGTTGTGATAAATGGGTCTAACACAAATAGATTATTTTATATAACTAATACTGGAAGCTTAACATTAATTAATCTAACAATTGCTAATGGTTATACTTCAAACAATGGAGGGGGAATTTACCAAGAAAATGGGAATTTAACAATTCAAAACTCAATATTCCAGGATAACTATGCACAAACTAATGAGAACTATACAGTTGGATTTGGTGGTGCAATATACAATGATGGTGGAAATATTGAAATTATAGACAGTGACTTTTTTAATAATACTGGATTAGGTGGTGGAGTAATTGCACAATCAAATGGAAATTTAAATATCACTAATTCTAAATTTATTGAAAATAATGGATTATATGCAGGAGGAATCATAGCACAAGAAGATGGAAATATCACGATTATTGATTCTATTTTCAAAAATAATAAAGCAACATATCATGGAGGAACTATAGCTCTTGAAAATGGTGAATTAGCTATTTTTAATTCTAAATTTATAAACAACACTGCTGAAAATGGTGGAGCAATATTCTATTACAATGGTGATGTGAAAATCAATAACACGGAATTTATAGAGAACAATGCTTCTGAAAATGGTGGTGCAATTTACCAAGAAAATGGAACTTTAACTATTGAAAATTCTATTTTTGAAGATAATTTAGCTATTGGTGATGGAACTTTTTATAATGGATATGGTGGAGCAATATACAAGGATGATGGATACTTAAAAGTAAACAATAGTGTTTTTAAGAACAATAATGCTGCTGTTGGTGGTGGAATAACTATTTTTAATGGAGATACTATTGTTGATACTATTATCTCAAATACTTCATTCATTGAAAATAATGCAAGCTTTGGTGGAGCTATATGTATTTTTACAGGTGTTGTAGATATTTCAAACACAGACTTTATTAATAATACTGGGGAAATTGGTGGAGCTATAGCTCAAGAAGATGGAATTTTATATGTAAATAAATCTAGATTTATAAATAATAATGTAACTAAAGAATCTTTCGGTGATGAAGGAGGTTTAGGTGGTGCAATAGCTGTTGAAGATGGTACTTTGTATGTTGAAGATTCCAAGTTTTATAATAATGCTGGTGTAAATGGTGGTGCATTAGGTATTCTTCATGGAAATACAGTAATAAAATCCTCTAAATTTACAAATAATATTGCACAGAGTAATGGTGGAGCTATATTTCAGGATATTGGTGATCTGATCATTGATAATTCAGTATTTAGTGATAATCTAACTATAGGAAATAATTCTGGGTTTGATGGTTATGGTGGAGCAATATACAAACATGAAGGACTTTTAAGTATTAATGATACTGTATTTAGTGGAAATGATGGCTTTATTGGCGGAGCAATTGATATTGGTGGAGCAACAGATATTGAAAATGATACCATAGCTTCTGAAGTAATCATTACAAATTCTAAATTTACAGATAACTCTGCAATCTATGGTGGTGGATTATTCGGATGGTTTGGAGATATAATCATTGAAAATTCAACTTTCCAAGATAATAGTGCTGAAGTTGGTGGAGGAATCGGTCTATTTTCAGGTGAATTAAATGTAATAGGTTCTATCTTTAGAAATAACAATGTACTTAAAAACACATCCATAACTGGAGACAGTTTAGGTGGTGCAATAGCTATTGAAGATGCTATTTTAAATATTGAAGATTCTGAATTTATTTCTAATATTGCAAAGAATGGTGGTGCAATAGGATTGGAAGATGGAACTTTAACTGTTGTTAACTCATTATTTACTAACAATAAAGCTGAAAATGGTGGTGCAATATCTCAGGAAAATGGAATCATATTAGTTATCAATTCTAAGTTTTTAGAAAATCATGTTTCAGATAAAGGTGGAGCTATAATTCAAGAAGAAGGTAATTTAACAGTTATCAATTCTATATTTAATGGTAATAAAGCTCATGGTAATGCTTCTAATGGTGGTGCAATATTTGTAAATAAGACTATTTTGAATATTGAGGATTCAACTTTTACAAATAACTATGCAAAAGTTTATGGTGGTGCAATATACATTAATAATGGTACTGGAAATATATTAAGCTCAAATTTTGCTAATAATGGTGTTGATGATACTTATGGCCTTGGTGGCATGGGTGGAGCTATATATAAATATGATGGCTCTTTAGCTATTAAAGATTCTGAATTTTCAAAGAATAAAGCTTTTGTTGGTGGAGCTTTAGCTACAAAAATTGGAAATACAAATATTGTTAGTAGTGTATTTAATAAAAATAATGGGTCTTATGGTGGAGCAATAGCTCAAGACGAAGGAAATGTTAATGTTAAAGATTCTTATTTCTTTAATAATGTTGCAGGATATGATGGTGGAGCTATAGCTTCAGAAGAAGGAACTTTAAAAGTTTCTAAATCCATATTCAAAAATAATGTTGCAATTAATGGTGCTGCAATATCTGAATATGATGGTTACGTTAGTGTTACTAACTCTACATTTGAAGACAATAAGGGTAAGCCTACAATATATGTTGGAAAAAACGGTAATTTAAACTACAATTATTGGGGTAAAACAAATATAAAAGATGTAACCAATAAACAAAGTCTTATTAGATATTATTATGGATCTGGTTTAGTTGACACCAAATTAATTCCAGCTAATATTAAAATGTCACAGTCTAAATATAAAAAAACCAAAACCAAAACATATAAAAAGACATTTTTATTTAAAAATCTGGGCAAAACAACTGGATCTAAATCTTTTAAGTTTAAATTACCTAAATACTATAAATTAGATAAATATTCAAAAAATAGTAAATTATCAGTCAGCTACAATAAAAAAACAAAAATATTAACAGTAAAAGTCAAAAAATTAGCATACTACAACACTACTAAACAAATAGGAAAATTAAACATAATAATAAAAAAATAAAAAAGAATATATTGAAATATTAATGGGAAACATTGATTATAATTGGATAAGAATTGATAATTTAATTTCAAATTAAAAGATTCCTTTTCCATTAACTTTTCTATTAACTCTTCTTAACTCTTCTATTAACTTTTCCATTAATTTATTTCTTTTAAGATGTTTATTTTTTAATTATTTTATAGACATTTTCTTGATTAGTTTATAGACATTTATTTTTGATAATGAAACTATTCAAAAAGTGACAAAAAGTAAAAAATGACTAAGAACTTTTTAATACTTTTAATTTTATATAATTATAAATATTTGAAATAATATATTATTGATTAATATACTATACTTAAAAAACTAAAAAATTAACTCTCTATTAGTTAATTAGGAATTGGTTTTATGGACCCTATATTAATTAAAAATATAACAATTATTGATTCTAATTATGATAAATCTTTGGAAAATGTATCTATCTTTATTAAAAATGGAAAAATAGCTGATATTGATAAATCTACTTGTATTGATATTGATGATGGAACTAATATTATTGATGGTGAGGGAATGTTCATTCTTCCTGGATTTATTGATATGCATGTTCATTTAATGGCTAATGGTTTTATAAAAGAAGATGATTTAACTAATCCTTTAGCTAATTATTTTTATCAAGCTGTAAAGAATATGAAGGATACTATTGATGCTGGTGTTACTTATGTTCGTGATTGTGGATTAGCTGATATTGGAGTAAAGATGGCTGTAGAAAAAAAGATATTTCCTGCTCCAAAGATGAAAATAAGTGTAATGCCTCTTTCTATAACTGGAGGGCATTTTGATTTTGCTCTTAATTCTGGTATTGATACTGTTATAAATTATCCTGGATTTCCTCTTCCGGTTTGTGATGGTGTTGAGGAAGTAATAAAAAAGACAAGAGAGGTTTTCAGAGCTCAAGCTGATTTTATAAAGGTGATGTCGACTGGTGGAGTTATCAGTGCTAATGATGCTCCTGAATTTAGTCAATTTAATGTAAAAGAGTTAAAAGCTATTGTAAAAGAGGCAGATATGAGAGATGGAGCTAAAGTTTCTTCTCATGCTCATGGTTTGGGAGGTATTAAGAATTCTATAAAGGCAGGAATTCAATTCATCGATCATGGGACTTTTATTGATAGAAAAACTGCTCAATTGATGGTTAAAAAAGGAATTTATCTAGTACCAACATGTTCTGTAATGAAAGGTGTTGTAGAACAGGTTAATCAAGGGATAATAAAAGGACGAAGTGCTGAAAATGGACTCCAAACTGAAAGAGTACATAAAGATAATATGATTATGGCTTATAAGGAAGGAGTTAAAATGCTTATGGGTACTGATTCTGGCGTCATTCCTCATGGAAATAATTTAAAAGAATTAGAATTATTATGTGAAATTGGGATGTCTCCAAATGAAGCTATTGCTTCTGGAACAATTGAAGCAGCTAAAGCATTAGAAATTGATGATGAAGTTGGTTCAGTAGAAATTGGAAAATCTGCTGATTTGATTATGGTTTCTAAAAATCCTCTAGTAGATATTAGCCATTTATCTAATCCTAATAATATTTTAATGGTTATTCAAGATGGTACTATTGTTAAGGATATTTTTAATCGGAATATATAATTAATATACTAAAACATACTAACAAAACTATTAATCAAAAATATATTAATCATTCTGATAATACCATATTTGCCATAATATTAATTATACTATCATTATACTATTGTTCATAGTATTAATCATTAATATTAATCATAATACCATTAATTTGTATTGATTAATCAAATTTTTATTGATTATAGTATTAATAAGTTTTTTATTAATCAAGTTCTTGGATAATTACAATCAAATCATAATTATAATCAAAACATATAATAACTTTAAATTAGATATTTTAATATATAATTTAGGTGTTCCTAATTTCTGATTAATTATTTTTAATTTTTATTTTTTTTTAGATGATTAGGATATATTTTTAATTATTATTATATTTCGGAGTGTTTTCATGGCTCAAAATAATAAAACAAGTCAAAAAAATGATGACAATGATTATAAAGATAAATATCATAAAGATAATGATCATAAGAATGATGATCATAAAGATAATGAAAATTCTATTAAAAAAATAGAAATATCTATTGAGGGAATGCATTGTGCTTCTTGTGCATTAAATGTGGAGACTTCCATTAATAAATTAGATGGAGCTAAAGCTGAAGTTGATATTAATACAAATAAAGCAAGAGTAGAATATGATCCTAATAGTATAGAAGTTTCTGATATTGATAAAAGCGTTGAGGATGCAGGGTTTAGTGTTCGTAAATCAGAAGTTACTTTAAAAATTGGTGGAATGCATTGTGCAAATTGTGTTCTAAACATTGAAAAAGCATTAAATAATTTAGATGGAGTAAGTAAGGCATCAGTTAATTTAAGTTCTGAAAATGCTTTTGTGGTCTATGATAAAAATCTTGTTTCTGTTGATGATATGGGACAATCTATAAAAGATCTTGGATTTGATTTTTTAGGGATAGCTGATCAACTTGATCCTGATATGGATGATAAATTATATGAAAAAGACATAAAGGATAAGAAAAATCGTATAATTGTTGGTTTTGTTTTTTCTGGAATATTAATGGGAATAATGTTTACACCACATATGGTGTTTGAGGATATTGGAATATCCATGTCTATACTCTCACTTATAATATCGATAATTCCTTTTGGTTATGTTTCTTATCCTATTATTAAAGCTGGTTTTAATTCATTAGCACATAGAAACTTAGATATGGATGTAATGTATACTATGGGTATTTTAGTAGCTTTTATATCTAGTTTTCTAGGTACTTTCAATATTGTGCTTGATTCAAGTTTCATGTTTTATGAAACAGCTATAATGTTAGCATCATTTTTAATGCTAGGACGATTTTTAGAAGCTAGAGCTAAAAGAAAAACATCCAGTTCTATTAAAGAATTAATTGGATTACAACCCAAAACAGCTACCTTATTAGTAAAAGATGAAAAAACTTCTAAATCGAATGAAAATAATGAATTAAACGAAAATAGGGAATTAATTGAAAATGATGAATTTATAGAAAAACAAATTTTGATAGAAGATATTTCTATAGATGATCTACTTCTTGTACGTCCAGGTGATAAAATTCCCGCTGATTCTGTTGTTTTTAGTGGGAATAGTTATGTTGATGAAGCTATGATCACTGGTGAACCAATACCAAAACTTAAAACAAAAGGAGAAGACGTTTTTGCTGGAACTATTAATCAAGAGGGTATACTTCGAATCAAGGCTCGTAAAATTGGAAAAGAGACTGTTTTATCTCAAATAATTGATCTTGTTGAAAAAGCTCAATCTTCTAAACCTCCTGTTCAAAAAATAGCTGATAAGGTTGTAAAATATTTCATTCCTACAATTCTAACTATTGCTATACTTTCTTTTATTGGATGGTATTTTGTTATTGGTTCAAGTCTTTTATTAGCTCTTACAACATTTATTTCTGTTCTTGTTATTGCATGTCCTTGTGCTTTAGGTTTAGCTACTCCAACAGCTGTTACTGTTGGTATTGGAAGAGCTGCTGAATACGGAATTTTGATTAAAAATGGTGAAACTTTAGAAAATGCAGGTAATATTAGTGTTGCTGCTTTTGATAAAACTGGAACTATTACAGAGGGTAAACCTGTTGTTGATGATATTTTCATAATTGATGAAACAGAATCAATATTGAAGAGGAATGAAGTAATAAAAAATACTAATGGTGAATGGATAGTTGTAGATGATCCTTCTGTCCCTGGAAAGCCTGTTAATGTAGAACCTTTAAAAAATAATGCAGTAAATGATGTAAATATTCACAGAGAAAATGAAAGTTTGAAAGAATTGAATACTGAAGATATTGAAAAGGAGGTTATTAAATTATTAGCTAGTTTAGAGAATAATTCTAATCATCCAATAGCTAAAGCAATAGTGAAAAAAGCTGATGAACTTAATATAAATCTTGAGTCAGTTAATAATTTTGAAAATGTGACTGGAAAGGGATTAAAAGGGGAAATTTTTGGAAAAATAGTTTTAGCAGGTAATAATTCTCTTTTAAAGGATGAAAACATTCCTGATACTGAAAACATTGTTACTTATTCTAATGCTCAAGAAAAATATAATGAATTTATTAGTCAAGGTAAAACTACAATATTTTTAGTCTATGATAATCATATCAAAGGAATAATAACTCTCGTTGATAAAATTAGAGATAATTCTAAAAGAACTATTGATGAACTTCATAAGATGAATATAAGCACTTACATGTTAACTGGAGATAATGAAAAAACAGCTAAAAATGTAGCTGAATCTGTTGGAATAGATAATGTAATGGCTAATGTATTACCTAACGAAAAGTTGGATAAAGTTGTTGAAATTCAAAATCAAGAAAGTTTTAAACAAGAAAAAGAAGGAAAATTAAAAAAAGAAATTGAAACAATTGAAGGTAAAATAGAAGGAATAAAAAAGAATTCTAAAGAAGTAGTCTTTGTAGGGGATGGTATCAATGATGCTCCAGCTCTTTCTCAAGCTAATGTTGGTGTGGCTTTAGGTAGTGGAACTGATATAGCAATGGAAAGTGGTGATATAGTTCTTATGGAAGGAAATTTAGAAAATGTAGTTGCAGCAATTCAATTTTCTAATAAAGTAATGACTCGTATTAAAGAAAATATATTTTGGGCGTTTGCATATAATATAATCCTTATTCCAGTAGCTGCAGGGGTACTTTATCCGTTTTTTGGAATACTTTTTAGACCAGAATTAGCTGGGTTAGCAATGGCATTAAGTTCAGTTACTGTGATCTCTCTTTCTTTAATGTTAAAAAATTATATTCCTCCTATAAAAAAATAATATTTAATATTTTAGAGATTATTTTAAAAACTAAAAATTTATCAATTATTTAAAAAAATTGAAATTATTAGTATTTGAAAACTATTATTATAATAACAAGAATAGTGGAGTATTAATAAAAATAAGTAATAGAACACTAATAAAGAATTATTAGTGAAATTTTAATAAAAATAAGTAATAGAATATTGATAAGAATTATTAATGGAATATTTAATCATTAATATTTTAATCTTTTAATTCTATTTTTACAGGAGAGAATTTTTTACTAAAGAAGTTGTATAAATGAGCACTTATTGCTCCATATATGAATCCTCCAATTAATCCTCCAATAGTTAGTAATACAATTAACATTAGGTTAGCTGGAAGACTTACAGAAATAATACTAAATATTAATCCATATATTAAACCAAATACTAAACAAATAACTCCTGAAATTATTCCTGCATTTTTAGGGTTTATATAATCTATTGAAGTCATATTATCTTTTTTAGATAATAATACTTTTAACCCTCCAATCTTTGGACTAATTTTATTGAATATAAATGCTCCTATTCCTGTAAATACAAGGCTAATTATAAATGAATATAAGATGAATGTTGGATTAAATGCAAGACTAATTGGATAAACCAACCATGAAAATCCTTGTAAACTAATTGCTTGTAGTAATGAATATAGAATTGTCACAAATGACAACATAAGGAATATAATTGGATAAATGATTATTGAAACAACTAATGAGATAACTGCAACTATCAAGGATAATGACAGTATTGAGATATCTGTAATACTTTCCATATTATTAATACCTATTTTAACATCCCTCATCCTTTTTATAAAGAAATTATATAAAAATGAGATACCAAAATATTTAGATATACTAAGTATCAATGTTCCAAATATAATTCCTATTCCAATAATTGTAAAGCTAATATCAAATCTACCTATTATTAAGGATAAAATAGCTATTATAATTATTGAGAATACAATACTCCAAATAAAACTAATTGAAGTACCTATTATTGTTAAAGATGATAAATCAATCGATTTCACGCTTTTTAAATCTTTCATTTAAAGCCTCCATTTTTAAGTTTTTGTCAATATTTTTGTTTGCTTTTATATATTATTTTATACATTTTTCATTTTTTAATATTCATATTGTTTTTTGTTTTTGTTATATCTTTTTATAATCAATAATTTCTTTAAAATAAAATATATTTATTAATAAATTTAAACTAATAATTAATTATTAATAAATAATTATTGATAATAAATATAATTATAAAATAAATTATAAAATAAATTATAAAATGAATTAAAAAATAATTAAAAAATAATTTAAAATAACATAAAATAATTATAAAATAATCATATTTTTGTGTATTATATAGATTTTAAGTAAAATTAATAAATCTTAATAAATTTTAATAAATTTTGACAAGTTTTAACAAGTTTTAATAATATTTGATAAATTTTAATAATAAAGGAGAGTTTAAATGGCTATTCACCCTATTGAATTTAGATATGGAACTCCTGAGATGAAAAATATTTGGGAATCTGAAAATAAATTGCAAAAAATGTTAGATGTTGAATCTGCATTATCTCAAGCAGAAGCTCAACTTGGAATTATACCAAAAGAAGTAGCTGATGAGATAAAGAGTAAAGCAAGCACTAAATATGTTAAACTGGATAGAGTAAATGAAATTGAAAGAGAAACTAATCATGATATAGCTGCTCTTGTTAAGGGGCTAGGAGAGCAATGTGAAGGTGATGCAGGAGAATATATTCATTTTGGTTCTACATCTAATGATATAGTTGATAGTTCACAGTCTCTTCTATTTAAAGAATCAATAGAAGTTCTAGAAGAAAAAATAAAAAGATTAGCTAATATTATATTAAAATTAGCCGATGAAAATAAAGAATTAGTATGTATAGGTCGTACTCATGGACAACATGCTCTTCCAACTACTTATGGCATGAAATTTGCTCTTTGGGCAGATGAGCTTAAAAGACAGTATGATAGACTTGAACAATCAAAGAAAAACCTTTGTGTAGCTATGATGGATGGAGCTGTTGGAACTACAGCTGCTTTAGGTGAAATTGGATGGGAAGTTCATAAAAAAGTGGCTGAAATCCTTGATCTTCCTCCAGCTAAAATAACTAATCAAGTTGTTCAAAGGGATAATCATGCTGAATTTATGATGGTAATGGCTAATATAGCTACTACTCTTGATAAAATAGCTCTTGAAATTAGAAATCTTCAACGTACTGAAATTATGGAACTTGGAGAATATTTTGACCCTGAAAAACAAGTTGGAAGCAGTACAATGCCTCATAAAATGAATCCTATTACAGCTGAAAGAATTTGTGGTGTTTCACGTGTTGTTAGATCTTATGTTGTTGCAGCTATGGAAAATAATCCTTTATGGCATGAACGTGATCTTACAAACTCTTCCTGTGAGAGAATTATATTCCCTGAAGCTTGTATTTTAACCGATTACATTTTAAATTTAACTATTAAATTGATGAGTAATTTAGTGTTTTATAATGATAATATTGAGAGGAATCTTAATTTAACTAATGGTTTAATCATGGCAGAGCGTCTTATGGCTGAATTGACAAGGAGTGGTATGGGAAAACAAACTGCTTATGGTATTGTTAGAGAATGTGCTATAAAAGCTAATAAGGAAAATGAACCTCTTTTTGATGTTATATTAACTAAAGATGAGGTTAAAGAATTTTTATCAAAGGAGGATGTTGAAAAAATTATGAATCCTCATACTTATTTGGGCTCTTCTAAAAAAATAGTTGATGAAGTTTTAAAATCATCTAAAGATTGGTTTTAGATTAATCTTAAATAAATTATTCTTATCTGATTTATTTAATTTTTGTATTCATTAAGTATTTATAAATATTTCTAAAATATCTTATTTAATACTTTTATCTTTTTGTATTATTTTTTTTTATTCTATCTTGTCCTTATTTCATTTTAATTTTAGTTATCTTATTCTAATTTTACTTATTTTAGTTATTACTTTTATTATTTCTAGTTTATTTTTCTATTTCTAGTTTTTAAATATGAAAATCCAAATTTTTAATACTCATTAAACACAAATATATACTTATATTTGTGTCTTAAAATAAATCTTCATAGCTAATTTGATTATTATAAAATTTTTTTATTTATTTTTTAAATAGATATTTATTAATTAAAAAAGTTGAGGGTTAAAAATGAAAACAAGAAACATTTTTAAAACAGTAAAAGGGCAACCTGTAATTGATGGTGCAGGTGTTCATTTAATAAGAGTTCTTGGTCCTAGCGATGTCTATGATATTGACCCATTTTTAATGCTGGATGCTTTTGATAGTGAAAACCCTGAAGATTATATTTTAGGTTTTCCAATGCATCCTCATCGAGGAATTGAAACTATTACATACCTTATAAATGGAGAAATTGATCATAAAGATAGTTTAGGCAATGGAGGAACTATTGAAGAGGGAGAATCTCAATGGATGACTTCTGGAAGAGGTATTCTTCATGAAGAGATGCCTCAAGCATCTGATAGACTTTTTGGTCTTCAAATATGGTTAAATATGCCAAAAATGTCTAAAATGGATGAACCTGCTTATTTTGATATTACTAGAGACATGATTAAATCTATTGATCTTCCAGAAAATGGTGGTGTAGTTAAGGTTATTTCTGGATCATATGATGATATTAATGGTGTTGATACTCGCCATGTCCAAGTCACTATTTTTGATATTAGCTTAAATCCAGGATTTGAGTTTGAAATTCCATCAAATGAAGAAAATAATTTATTTATTTATATATTTGAAGGAAATGGATTTTTTGGAGAAAATGAGGATATTATTGTTGATAATAAGACTGTAGCTATTTTTGATGAAGGAGATCATTTTAAAGCTAAAGCTGGGGCCAATGGACTACGCTTCATGTTGTTTTCAGGCAAACCTCTTAGAGAACCTATTGCTTGGGGAGGTCCTATTGTTATGAATACTGATGAAGAATTAGATGAAGCTTTTCGTGAACTTAGATTAGGTACATTCATTAAATAATAATTTTATCTTTTTATATATTTTTTAGATATTTTTTATATACTTTTTAGATATTTTTAAATCTTTTAGATAACTTTCTAATATTTTTAATATTTTTGTCATGAATTGTTTCATCATTTTTTAATCTAAAATTTAATTTTTAGTGGATTCGTTGATTTTAATTAAATTTATTTAATTGTTAATTTATATCAAATTATAAATATTAATAAACTATAAATTTTAATAAATTAATCTTATTGGTGGAACAAATGAAAGATAAAAACATTAACAATGATACTTTAAAGAATCTAAATTATAAATGGCTTATTTCATGTGGTGCTATTGCATCTTTTATATTTACATTTTCTTGGATTATTCAAGGAATTTTTAAATATTCTTATAATTCTTTATCAATGTCTATAAGTTCATTAGCTATTGGATCTTTTGGATGGATACAATCATTTACTTTTATTTTAACAGGGGTTTTACTAGTTTTATTTGCATTTGGATTTTTTAAATTAAGTAAAATGAGGTTTAATCAGATTTCTAAATGGGCTTATATTTTTATATTTATTTGCGGTTTGGGATTAATTGGTGCAGGATGTTTCACTACAGGTTATATTAATGGATATTCTACACCTGAAATGTTATCTAATGAATATTTGAGAAGTATTTTGAATCAATTGTTTTTAACAATTTTTTTCTTTGGGATAGCATTAGCTTGTTTCATTTTTGGAAATTATTTCACTTATAAAAGAGAACTAAAATGGTTAGTTTATTCTTCTTTGTCTGGTATGATAATATTAATAACTTTTTTGATAACAAATTTAGGATTTTCTAATTTCATTGGAATACAACATTATGCAGGGTTTTTAGAAAGAATAACATTTACAATAGGATTTGTTTGGGTGTTTTTAGTTTCACTTTATTTTTTACTAGATAATAAAGCTTAAATATTAATAATACTTTTTTATCTTAATATTTTTCAGCTTAATAATGTTTAACTTCTTAATATTTCTTTAGATTAGTTAATATTTTTAACCTAATATTTTTTAATTTATATACTTTAACATGATATATTATAAACTAAATATATTTCTAACTGAATATATTTTAATCTAATATGTGTTTTAATCTAGTATAATTCTAATCAATATGTTTTTAACTTTTATAATTTTACAGGTGTTTTTGATGGATCAAAAGGATTTAGTTAATATTTTCAAAAAAATCGAATCTGATGAGTTAGATAATGGATTAAAACCAGTATTTTTACAAAATAAAAATGATATATCATATCAATTTGAAAAAATTCATTTTATATTTATTAATAAGGTAACACTTGCATTTAATAGGTTACAAATTGATGAAAATAATCTTCGTTTTTATATAGGTGATGAAGCGGTTAGTGCTATAGCTATCTTTAATATTGAAGAAATAAATCCATAAACTATCTTTCAATGTTTTTGTTTCAAAATCAAGGCAAAAAGCTTATATAATAAAAAAATTAGATAAAATATTGTAATAATATAAAACTCAGAAATATTATTTTAATTTATTTTAGAACTTAATGTTTTCTTAAATATAGTTTTTATATTATATAAATTGAAAATAAAATTAAAAATTTAATATAATTAAAGTTAATTTAATATAATTAATTAAAAATTTAATATCGGGTTATGGAAAATTTAAGATGATTGATATTCAACTTATACTTTTAGCTATAGGTTCTTTACTTTTAGCTGGTGTATTATTAAGTAAACTTTCTTCTTATATTGGTGTCCCAACTCTCATTGTTTTTTTACTGCTTGGACTTTTTTTCAATGGAAATACTCTTTTTACTCCTTCTGTTGATAATTATGCATATATTCAGTATATTAGTATATTTGCATTAATTATAATAATGTTTTCTGGTGGTTTGGATACTAATACTAAGAAAATGAAGCCAATAGCTTCTAGAGGAGCTGTTCTAGCTACTGTTGGTGTTTTGATAACAGCTATTGCTACTGGATTACTTATTCATTATTTATTGGGAATAGATATAGTTCTTTCTTTATTAATGGGTTCTATTATTTCTTCTACTGATGCAGCAGCGGTATTCTCAATTTTTAGGTCTGGAAAAATAAAATTGAAAAAAAATCTTGCTGAAACTCTTGAACTTGAAAGTGGAGCAAATGACCCAATGGCTTATGTACTTACTATTAGTTTTTTAGAACTATTAACTCACCCAACAACTTCTATTGAAGGTATTATATTTTTATTTTTGAAGTCTTTAATTCTTGGGGCAGTATTTGGAGTTATATCTGGCAAATTATCTGTAAAGCTATTTGAAAATGTTAATTTAGATGTTAAAGGTTTATATCCTGTTCTTTTAGTTGCTTTAGCTGTTTTAACTTTTTCAATTTCTGAAATAGTTGGTGCAAATGGATTTTTAGCTGTTTATATTGCAGGAATAATGATAGGCAATGCTAAAATGATAAAAGATGCTAAATTATCTAATGAAACAAATACAACTTTCTTCGAAGGGTTAGCATGGCTTATGCAGGTTATAATGTTTTTAGTTTTAGGGTTGTTTATTTTCCCAAATCAGCTATTAGAAACTGCTGGAATTAGTATAGCAATAGCAATAGCTTTAATGTTTATTTCTAGACCTATTGCTGTTTTCACTTCGTTGATCCCATTTAAAGTGAGTTTAAAAGAAAAAGTATTTCTGTCGTGGACAGGAATTAAAGGAGCGGTTCCTATAGTTTTTGCTACATACCCTTTAGTTGCAGGAATTCCTGAGGCTTATACAATATTTAATGTTGTATTTTTTATTACAATAATCTCAGTAATTTTACAAGGTGGAACTATTAAATTTGTTGCAAGAAAGCTTGATTTGCTCTCTACTTGTTAAATATTTAAAAATAAGTTAATTAGAATTAGATAATAAGTAGAATTATATAATTAGATAATATAATATTTAGAGATAATATAATATTAGAAATAATATTATTTTATTTTAGATAAATTATATTATTTTGTTTTAGAAAAAAATTTTATTATTTTTAATTTGAAAAGTTTAATATAAAACAGAAGATTCCTAAAATTATTGTTGCAATAACAACTCCCTCTGGAGAAATTTTAGGCCCAGTACTTTCTTCATCAAAGTATCGTACTAATCCTGCTCCTGTAGGAGGAAGCATATTTTGATCTTTTTTTGCCATTTTATCACCTATAATGAAATATAAATATAGTATAATAGATTATAAATACGATTATAATAAATATAAATAAATTTAATATTGATAAATATTATATTATTTCTTATATTTATACTTATAGTAATATTATTAAAATGTGTTTATAATTAGAATATTTTTATAAGTATGTTTATAAACTGAACTATACTTATATTAATATTATTTTTAATATTACTAATTTTGCTTATTACTAATTTTATTTATTACTAATTTTATTTATTTTAAATATCATTAATTTTTATTTTTAATATTAGTAACTTTTCTTGTTTAATTCACTATCTTAAATTTAATTCACTACCTTATTTAATATTATTAATTTTATTTTTATTAATCTTAATTTAATTAAAATCTTAGTTTTAATTATTTAATAATTTTTGATATTATTTTACTGAGATTTATAAAATTAACTAAACCCTTAACAATAAATACTAGTTTGAACAAAAGATTACATAGTAATATAAACTTTGCACAACCATATAAATATTGTTTTTTTAGTGTAATGTTTGCTGATCTGGATTACTTTTTAGTTATAGCTAATTAAAGGATGTATTAGGTAAGATGGAAGATTCTGAAAACACTATAAAAATGGATTATTTTGAAAAACTAGAAAAAGAAACCCATTATCTCTATAAAATAGCTAATGAGGCTCGTTCTAAAGGATTTGATGTTGAAACTGAAACTGAAATTCCTTTAGCTAAAGATTTAGCTGAAAGGGTTGAAGGACTTGTTGGTCCTGTGGGAGTAGCTAAAAGGATGAAAGAACTTGAAGAAAAAAATCCTTCATGGTCTCGTGAAAAAATTGCATTTAAATTAGCTGCTGAAATATCTTCTCAGAAAATCGAAGAAGATTTAAATAATAATGGTAGAAGAAAAGAGAAAAAAGTATATGAATCTTTTGGAGAAACATTCGATTCAAAAAGGGAACAGATTGCAGATCAAGCTTTAAGAACAGCTTTAGCTATTTTAACAGAAGGTGTAGTAGCAGCTCCTATAGAAGGTATAGCTAAGGTTAAAATTAAAAAAAACTTTGATGGAACAGAATATTTAGCTGTTTATTTTGCAGGCCCAATTAGAAGTGCAGGAGGAACTGCTGCAGCGCTTGCTGTTCTCATTGGGGATTGTATTAAAGTAGCTACTAATCTTAGTAATTATAAACCAATCGATGCAGAAATTGAGAGATATGTAGAAGAAGTTGAACTTTATGAATCAGAGGTTACTAATCTTCAATATTCTCCAAAACCTGAAGAAGTACGCCTTGCAGCTCAAAATATTCCTGTTGAAGTTACTGGCGAACAAACTGACCAGGTTGAAGTATCTCATAGGGATTTAGAGCGTGTTGAAACTAATAACATTAGGGGAGGAGCATTACTTGCAATGGTTGAAGGTATTATTCAAAAATCTGCAAAAGTCTTAAAATATTCTCACACTCTTAAACTTGATGGTTGGGATTGGTTAGAAGGTTATTCAAAAGAAAAAAAGAAAAATAAAGATAAACAAGATGATAAACAGGAAAATAAGAAAGAAAATAAAGAAGAAAAATCTAAGCATGAGGCTGCTAAAGAAAATGCTAAATATATTCAGGATATTATTGGTGGACGTCCAGTTTTAGGTTATCCTTCAGAAAAAGGAGGATTTAGATTACGATATGGAAGAAGTAGAAATACTGGACTTGCAGCTATGGGCGTAAATCCTGCTACAATGCAGCTTCTTGAATTTTTAGCTGTTGGAACTCAACTTAAAATTGAAAGACCTGGCAAAGGAAATTGTGTTGTTCCAGTAGATTCAATTGAAGGGCCTATTATAAAATTAAAAAATGGTAATGTAGTTAAAATTAATTCTGTAAAAGAGGCAAAGGCTGTTAAGGGTCAAGTAGCTGAAATCTTATTTTTAGGTGATATGTTAGTAGCTTTTGGAGAATTTTTAAGAAATAATCAGACTCTTCTTCCTTCAGCTTGGTGTGAAGAATGGTGGATTGAAACTATTAAAAATTCAAGTATTTTTGATGAAAACGATTTTCTTTTGGATTCAAATCCTGATTTAACTTTAGAAAATCTTGGTAAATTAGAAATGCCTGAATATAGTTATATTTCTGCTGAAGAAGCTTTTGAAATTTCAAAAAAGTATGATATTCCTTTACATCCTTTGTATACATATTGCTATAATGATATTTCTATGAAAGATTTAAATTCTTTAATTAAATGGATAAATAAATATAAAAAAAGTTATGATGAAAATGATAAAGAGTTTAAACTTGATTTATCTTTTGAAAAACGAATTTTAGAGATTATTGGCGTTCCTCATAAAATTGAAGGAAGAATTGATAAAAATGAGGATGTTAAGGTTATTTTAAATCCTGATGATGCTTATGCACTAATTCATACTTTATCTAAAGAGATATCTAAGGATGATTTATATAATCCTAATATATCAAGTCTTGAAGCTTTAAATAATGTTTCTCCAGTTCTAATAAAAGATAAAGCCCCTATATACATTGGAACTCGAGTTGGAAGGCCAGAAAAATCTAAAGAAAGATTAATGCGCCCTGCTCCTCATGTTTTATTCCCTATAGGAAATTTCGGTGGAAACAGACGGCTTGTGGCTGAAGCATCTAAAAAAGGAAAAATAGCTGTTGAATTATCTAGAAGGGTTTGTACAAATCCTCAATGTCAGTTGAGTTCATTTAATTCAATTTGCCCTCATTGTGGCTCTCCTACTGAAATTGGATCTCCAGGTCGTAAAAATATAAATTTATCTGGAATGTTAAGAAAAGCTTCTGATAATGTTTCATATAGGCGAGTAGATGAGATTAAAGGAGTTATAGGAATGATTTCTGAATCAAAACTTCCTGAACCTCTTGAAAAGGGTGTTTTGAGAGCTAAAAATGAAGTATTCACATTTAAAGATGCTACAATTAGGCATGATTCCACAGACCTTCCTCTAACCCATTTCATTCCTAAAGAAATTGGAGTAACTGTAGAAAAACTACTTGAAATGGGTTATGATAAAGATGCTTATGGAAATCCTATTGAAGATGAAAACCAAGTGATCGAGCTAAAAGTCCAAGATGTAGTTATATCTAACAATTGTGGGGATTATTTAGTTAATGTAGCTAATTATGTGGATGATTTACTTGATAAATTTTATTCTATGGATAGATTTTATAATGTAAATAAAAAACAAGATTTAATAGGTAATTTAATAGTAGGTCTTGCTCCTCATACCTCTGCTGGTGTTTTAGGCCGTATTGTGGGTTTTACAAAGGCTTTAGCTTGTTATGCTCATCCTTATTTCCATTCTGCAAAAAGAAGGAATTGTGATAGTGATGAAGATTCTGTTATGTTACTTCTTGATGCTTTAATTAATTTTTCAAAATCATATCTTCCTAGTACTCGTGGTGGGAGTATGGATGCTCCTTTGGTTTTATCTTCAAGAATTGATCCTGAGGAAATCGATGATGAGTCCCATAATATTGATGTTTTAGCTCATTTTTCAGAAGGCTTCTTTGAGAAAACTTATGAGGGTGTTAAACCTTCAGATGCTTTGGATTTAGTTGATAATGTTTCAATGCATTTGGGAACATATAAACAATATGAAGATTTGATGTTTTCTCATAATACTTCTAATATTCATGCAGGTCCTAATATATGTTTATATAAAACTCTTCCTTCTATGAAAGAAAAAGTGGAATCACAGATTGAATTAGCTGAAAAGATTCGAGCTGTTGATCAAAGGGGTGTTGTTGAAGGAGTATTAAGTTCTCATTTCCTTCCAGATATTATGGGTAATGTAAGAGCATTTTCAAAGCAAAAAGTTCGATGTACTTCTTGTGGTTCTAAATATAGAAGAATGCCTCTCACAGGAAAATGTAAATGTGGATCAGATTTAGTTTTAAGTGTTTCAAAAGGATCAGTAACTAAATATCTTGAAATATCAAGGGATTTAGTAGCTAGATATCCTATAACTCATTATTTAACTCAAAGATTAGAAATACAGGAGTTTGGTATCGATTCTCTTTTTGAAAGTGATAAATCTAAACAAAGTTCTCTTGATATTTTCTTATAATACTTTTCATTAGAATTTTTTCATAGATTATTTGTTTAAAAGATATTTTTCATTTATTTTAGATACTTTCTATTTATTAGATATTCTTATTTAAATGATATTTGTATTATAGAAGATATTTTTTGTAATTAATCTTTAGATATTTTGTTTATTCTTTTTATTTGTTTAGAATTAAGATTTATTTTTATATTTTGTTTAATTAATTTAATAATTCTCTAATTTTTGATTATTTTCATTTATTTAATGGCTATTAGAATAATTCGTTTTTATTAAAAATTTAGGAAGTTATATATGTTAGATTTTACATATAATTAGACAATGAATTATTAATTTTTTATGAAAATTCATGGGTATGTATGTAAATTCGCTAATTATTATATCATATTATTTGTTTGATATCATACGAATATTTATATATTTCTTTTTATAAATATTATTAATAATTCTTATTAATTCATATTTAAAATGAAATTAATTTTAAAATATTAGTTTATATTTAAATAAAATATTAGTTTGTATTTAAATTAAAATATTAATTTGTATTTAAAAATTAATTTACTATAGTAAGTTTGATTATTAAAAAATTATTTTTAAAATTGAACATTTATATGTATTATTAAATGGGTGTTGGCAATGCAAAACGAGACAAAAACAACCGATGATTTATCAAATAAGGTTAAAATATGTGTCAAAAAAAATAATGGGATAATGGAGCGTTTTAGCTATGAAAAACTTTTAAAATCATTAGTTATGGTAGAAGCTCCTTACTTTGAGTCTGATAGAATACTTTCTAATGTTGCTTCTTCAGTTTATGATGGAATTTCAACAAAAGAAATAAAAAAGATAGTTTATGAATTATTATCAGAGATTGATGAAGAAAGTGCTAATAAATATTTAGCTGCAACTACTTTAAAAGTTAGAACTTCAAGAGATAAAATTGAATCTTTTGATCTCGCTAAAATCGCTAACACTTTGGTTGAAGAAACTGGTGCTTCACAAGAAACAGCTTTTGAGATTGCTTCTCAAGTTTGGAAAGAACTTAAAAAATTAAATGTTGAATATCTTACTGCTCCAATGATAAGGGAAATTGTAAACACTAAGCTAGTTGAACATGGTTTAGAGGATTTAAGAAGTAGATATACTCGTTTAGGTATTCCTGTTTTTAATATTACTTCCTTAATCGAAAATGGATCTCGTGATAATGCTAACATGATTCATAACCCTGAAAGTGTTCATAAATATGTAGCTGATGAAGCTTTAAAACAATATGCATTACTTCAGATGCTTCCATCAGATTTAGCTGATGCTCATATGTCTGGTGATATACATATTCATGATCTTGAATTTTTCGCTGGAAGACCTTTAAATTGTATGCAACATGATATTCGTACTTTTATTAAATATGGGCTTAAAGTAGATGGTACTGGTGATCACACTTCAGTAGCTGGGGCTCCTAATCATATAGAAACCTTAATGAATCATACTGGAGAGATAATGCTTGCAGCACAGCAAAATATGTCTGGTGGACAAGGTATGTCTCTTTGGAATGTTTTTGTAGCTCCTTTTGCAAGCGGTCTTCCTTATGATAAAGTAAAACAAGCTGTTGAGATGTTAATTTATAATCTAAACATGGCTTATGCAGCAAGGGGTTCTCAAGTTCCTTTCACAAGTATGGGCTTAGAATTTAGTGTTCCTAAATTCCTTCAAGATGAAGTTGCTTATGGTCCTAAAGGGAAAATTGTAGGTACTTATGGTGATTTTGAGGAAGAGACTCGGATGCTTCAAAGAGCTTTCACTGAGATATTGCTTGAAGGGGATGCTGATGGAAAACCTCATCTTTTCCCTAATACTATCTATACTCTTAGAAAAGAGTCATTAAAAGATGAATATGCAGAAGATTTACTTAAAGTTCATGAACTTTCAGCTAAATATGGTTCTGCTTACTTTGCAAATATGTTACCTGATTATAGGGGTAATATGGCTAATTATATGGGTTGTAGAACTTGTCTTCAGGATAATTGGACTGGAGATTGGAATACTGACTGTTTAAGAACTGGTAATTTAGCTTACATTACTTTGAACCTTCCTAGAATTGCTTATCAATCTAGAGATGAATCTGAAGTATTTGAGTACATTGATTCTTATATGGATCTTGGTATTAGAGCATTAAATATTAGAAGAGAACAGGGACTTAATTGTTTAAATAATTATAATTTATTGCCTTTCCTTAATCAAGATGTAGAAGATGATGTTTATTATAGAATTGAAAATGCTACTATGTCTTTTGGTTTTGTAGGACTTAATGAGATGTTAATGTCTTTATTTGGATCTGGAATTGATGATCCTAATTCCAACAAATTTGGTGTTGAAATATTAGAGTATATGAATAAGAGAGCTCAGGAACTTAAAAAAGAAACTGGTCTTAGATGGACTATTTTGCAAACTCCTGCAGAATCAACTGCTTATAGGTTTGCAACTCTTGATAAAGAAAAATTTTCAGATAATGTAATTACTCAAGGAGAATCTGGAGCTAATTATTATACTAACTCTTCGCATGTTCCAGTCAATTCAAATGTTTCATTGGTTGATAAAATTAAGATTGAAGAGAAATACCATCCTTTAACTGGTGGAGGTCATATTTTCCATGCATTTATGGGTGAATCTTATTCTGACCCAGAATCTTTAATGAGTTTAACAAATAAGATAGCTAAAAAGTCTGATATCGGATTTTGGGCATATAGTTCTGCATTGAGCTTTTGTATTAAATGTAAAACTCTTATGAAGGGCTTGAATGATCAATGTCCTACTTGTGGTGAACGTGATGATGTTGAATGGTATGATAGAATAACAGGGTATGTTCAACAAGTTGGCAGAGCTAAATCTTCATCTGGTGGATGGAATGCTGGTAAAAAGCAAGAACTTGTAGATAGAAATAGATTTGAGAATAGTTAATAGTTAAATTATTTTTTTATCTATTTAATTTTTATTTATTTAATCTTTGTATTTATTCATTATTTTAAAATTAGTTATATTAATTCTTTATTTTTTTAATATTCTTTTTAGTATTCTTTTTAGTATTTTCTTTATTTTAGTGTTCTTTTTATTTTTTAGTCTTTTTTATTTTTATTAGACTTTTATCTAATATTATTCTTTTTTTATTTTTTGCTATTTTTAGATCTTTATTTTCAATATTATCATTACCTTTATAGTATTACTATTAATATTACTAATATTATCACTATTATTATTACTATTATTATTTTTATTACTCTTATTCTTATTGTTACTTTTATCATTAATTTTATTATTTTTATTTTTCATTGAATTTTGACAGAATATTTATTATATATACTGTACAATAATGTACTACAAAGGTTTAAATAGTACTTTATATAATTTATTTATACAGTAAAGTTCTAAAATTTGTTCTAAAATTGAATAAAATAATTAAAAAGAAATACTAATAATACTGAATTAAAAGGTTTATGAATTGTTATTCCTTTAAAGAAGGTTTAATTTGTTGAATAACATTATAAAAAAATTAAATTATCTAAAAATTCTAATTTAAGAAATATATAACTATATTTAAAGCAAAATAACAATTATTTATTCATATTAACAAAAAATATATTAATTATATTAAAAAGGAGTTATAAAATGTATTTTCCACCAATAGAAAAAGCAAAGAAGATACTTAAAGAAGGTGACTATAAAGTCATTCCAATTTGTTGCGAAATATTATCTGATATTAAAACTCCAATTGAAGTGCTTAAAATTTTAAAAAATAATAGTAAACATTGTTTCATATTGGAGAGTATGGAAGATTTGGAAAATTGGGGAAGATACACAATATTAGGCTTTGATCCGACTTTAGAAATTACTTGTGAGGATAATTTTTTAAATATTAAAGGTTATAAGAATTTAAGTAAAAAAACTAATAATCCTAAAAAATACATTAACCAAATTATTGATGAAAATAGGAGTCCTAAAATAATAGAACTTCCACCTTTTACAGGAGGATTAGTAGGGTATTTTGCATATGATTATATTAAATATGTTGAACCTTCTCTTAAATTAAAAGAAAATTTATTTAAAAATAATAATGAGGGTGATGAGTCTTTTAAAGATTTTGACTTAATGCTATTTGATAAGGTAATTGTTTTTGATAACCTTAAACAAAAAATCTTCTTAATAGTTAATATAAAATCAGATAATATTGAAAAAGAGTATGAAGTAGGTAAAACTCAATTAATGGAATTAAAAGACATAATAATTAATGGTATGCCAATAAATGGAAATGATAATAGATTAAAACTACTTGATGATTTTAAACCTTTATTTTCTAAAGAAGAATTTTCTAAAATAGTAAAAAAAGCTAAATTTCATATAAAAGAAGGAGATATATTCCAAGTTGTTCTATCTAATCCATTATCTTGTAAAATAAAAGGTAGTTTATTAGATACGTATAGAATTCTTAGAACAACTAACCCTTCTCCATATATGTTTTATTTTTCAAGTGATGACATTGAAATAGCTGGTGCTTCTCCTGAAACCCTTGTAAAACTACAAGATGATAATTTATACACTTTTCCATTAGCTGGAACAAGACCAAGAGGCAAAAATAAAAAAGAAGATGATGAATTAGAAAAAGACCTTCTTTCAGATGAAAAAGAACTTGCAGAACATAATATGTTAGTTGATCTTGGAAGAAATGATCTTGGAAAAGTTAGTGAATTTGGTTCTATAAATGTTGAAAAATATCTTACTATTGAAAGATTTTCTCATGTGATGCATATAGGTTCTACTGTTTCTGGAAAATTAAAAGAAGGTAAAAATGCTTTGGATGTTATAGATGCAATTCTTCCTGCAGGAACTCTTTCTGGAGCACCTAAAATTAGAGCTTGTGAAATAATAAATGAGCTGGAAGATAATAAAAGAGGCATATATGGGGGAGCTATTGGTTATATTGGCCTATCTGGAAATATGGATACTTGTATAGCTATTAGAATAGCTTTTTCTAAGAAAAATAAAGTTTTCATTCGGTCAGGTGCAGGTATAGTTGCAGACAGTGTTCCTGAGTTAGAATATGATGAATCTATAAATAAGGCAAAAGCAGTCTTAAATGCTCTAAAATTAGCTGAAGATATTAATTTATAATTTTTATTAAATAATGGTGATAAAATGATTTTACTTATAGATAATTATGATAGTTTTTCATATAATCTTTATCAAATGATTGGAGAATTGAATCCTAATATTAATGTTATTCGTAATGATGAATTAACTTTATCTGAGATTAAAAGACTTTCCCCAGAATTTATTGTGATATCCCCTGGTCCTGGAAGACCAAATGATGCAGGATTATCAGTAGATATTATAAAAAATTTTTATAAAAAAATACCTATTCTCGGAATTTGTTTAGGGCATCAATCTATTTATGAAGCTTTTGGTGGGAATATTATATATTCCAAGAGATTGGTTCATGGAAAACCTTCTAATATTGAAATTGATAATGAAAATATTTTATTTAATAATTTAGAAAATGAAATTTCTGTAGGTCGTTATCATTCTCTTTCTGTGAATAAAGAAAATATTCCTGATGATATTTCTATAATAGCTAAATCAAAAGATGATGATGAAATAATGGCAATATGTCATAAAAAATATCCTGTTTATGGTTTACAGTTTCATCCAGAATCAATACTGACTCCTAATGGTGATAATATTGTTAAAAATTTTTTTAGAGGGTTTAAATCTTAATGGACTACTGTAAAATATTAGAATATTAAAATTAAAATGATTAATAATTAATTTGAGAGGTAGAAACATGATAAAAGAAGCTATTTTAAAAGTAACTAAAAATCAAGATATTTCTTATGAAATGGCTGAAGAATCAATGAATGAAATAATGAAGGGTGAAGCCAGTAAAGTCCAAATGAGTTCCTACTTAACTGCTTTATCTATGAAAGGTGAAACTATAGATGAGATAACTGCTTCTGCTGCTTCTTTAAGAAATCATTGTGTTAAATTATTAACAGATATGGATGTTTTAGAAATTGTAGGTACTGGTGGTGATGGCTCAAATTCATTTAATATTTCTACAGTATCTTCAATTGTAATTTCTGCAGGAGGAGTTCCAGTAGCTAAACATGGTAACAGAGCATATTCTAGTAAATGTGGAGCTGCCGATGTTTTAGAGTTTTTAGGTGTCAATATCGAACTTCCACCTGAAAAAAGTAAGATGTTACTTGAAAAAATTGGCATTTGCTTTTTATATGCTCAAAATTATCATCTAGCTATGAAGTATGTTGCTCCTGTTAGAAAAGAACTAGGTATTCCTACAATTTTTAATATTTTAGGGCCATTGCTCAATCCTGCTGGTGCTAATATGGAGGTAATTGGTGTTTATGAAGAATCTCTTGTTCTTCCTATAGCTATGGTTATTCATAATTTAGGTGTTAAAAATGCTATGGTAGTTTATGGTCAAGATAAATTAGATGAAATCTCTATTTCGGCCTCTACTACTGTTTGTGAGATAAAAAATGGTAAATTTTCTCAGTATACTTTAAATCCTGAAGATTATGGCTTCAATTTAGCTTCAAAGTCTGCAATAACTGGAGGTTCTGCATCTAATAATGCTCAAATCGCATTAAATATTTTAAATGGAGAAGAAAGCCCTAAAAGAGATGCTATTATTATTAATTCTGCAGCTGGGCTTTATATTTCTGGAAAGGTGAATAACTTAGAAAAAGGTATAACTCTTGCTGAGAATATTATTGATAGTGGTAAAGCTAAAGAAAAGCTAGATAACTTTGTTTATATGTCTAACAATATTTAGTATTAAATTAATAATATCAAATTAATAGTATTAAATTATTAGTATTAGATTAATAGTATTAGATTAATAATTAGATTAATAGCATCAAATTTACTATAATTAAATTTTTATTGATTAATATATTTTTAAAACTTTTTGGTTGAGTTTGTAATGATTTTAGATGAAATTTTAATAGCAACTGAAGAAAGATTAGAGAATAAAAAAAGGAATATGTCTCTTGAAGATTTAAAAAACAAATTAAAAAATAAATCAGATAATGAAGTAAATAATAAGTTAAATAATAAATTAAATAATAATTCTAAGAGTAATAAACTTGAAGATAATTATTTTGAGAAATATTTAAAAGAAGATAATATTTCTTTCATCTGTGAAGTTAAAAGAGCTTCTCCATCAAAAGGAATTATTTGCAATGAATTTGATTATATAAAAATAGCTAAAGAATATGAAAATGCGGGAGCAGCTGCTATTTCAGTTTTAACAGAGCCTAAATTTTTTAAAGGTAATGACACATATCTTTCAGACATTGTAGCTAATGTAAATATTCCAGTTCTCAGAAAAGATTTTATAATTGATGAATATATGATCTATGAATCAAAATTATTAGATGCTTCTGCATTACTTCTAATAACCTCTATTCTAGAACCAAAACAACTAAAAAAATATATTAAACTCTCTTATAGTTTAAATATTTTCCCTTTAGTAGAAACTCATAGCTTAAATGAGGTTGAAATAGCTATTGATTCTGGTGCAAAGATTATTGGTATAAACAATAGAGATCTTAGAGATTTTACTGTAGATATTAATAATACTTTAAATTTAGAAAAAAATATTCCAAAAGACATTAGAAATTCAATAACCATTGTTTCTGAAAGTGGAATAAAGACTTCTGAAGATATAAAAACATTAAATGATAATAATATTGACTCTGTTTTAATTGGTGAGTCTCTTATGAGAAGTAAAAATAAGGAATTTGCTATTAAAGAGTTAAAATCTTTGATATAGATTATATTTGATTGTTATATTAATTAATTATGATTTATAATAAATAATTACAATTTTTAATAAGTAGTTAGAATGTATAATTTTTTGATGAGTGAAATAATGAATAAAGCTGTTAGTGAAGAAGATATCAAAATTAAAATCTGTGGATTGAAAAGAATTGATGATGCAAAAATCCTTAATAAATATGTTCCTGATTATGCGGGATTTGTATTTGCAGAAAGCAAAAGGAAAATTAGTTTTGATAAAGCTAAGGCTATAAAAAATGTTTTGGATGAAACTATTACTACTGTTGGTGTTTTTGTCGATCCTGATATTGAAGATATTTTTTATCTTATAAAAAATGATATTATTGATATAATACAGCTTCATGGTAATGAAGATGAAGAATTTATAAATAAATTAAAAGAATTTGATAGTAATATTAATATTATTAAGTCTATTGAAATGAATAATGGGGATAGTGAAAATAAGCATGATGATGGATTTAATATAAAAAAAACTATTGAAAAATGGGAAAATTCTAATGTTGATTATTTATTGTTAGATAGTGGAAAAGGTTCAGGAAAAATTTTCAATTGGGAATTAATAGGAGATATTAAAAAAATCAAAAAACCAGTTTTCCTTGCTGGAGGTATTAATAGTGAAAATATCAAGAAAGCTTCTAAAATTAAACCTTTTGCTTTTGATTTAAGTTCTGGTGTTGAAAAAAATGGATTTAAGAGTTCTAAAAAAATAAATGAAGTTATAAATAATTTGGACAATATTAATAAATTGAATAATAAATCAAAAAATAAAGAATCAAAAAATAATAAATCAAATATTAATAAGTCAAATATTAATAAATCAATTAATTTAAATAGATTAGATGATGTGAAAGATATGAATAATGGAAGATATGGAATTTATGGTGGGCAATATATTCCAGAAACATTAATGAATGAATTGATTAATCTTGAAGAGCAATATAACTTTTATAAAAATGACCCTGATTTCATAGAAGAGCTTCAAAATTTGTTCAATGAGTATGCAGGGAGACCTTCACTTTTATATTTTGCAGAAAATATGACTAATGATATTGGTGGAGCTAAAATATATTTGAAGCGAGAAGATCTTAATCATACAGGGTCCCATAAGATCAATAATGTTCTTGGTCAAGTATTATTAGCTAAAAAAATGGGTAAAACAAGAATCATAGCTGAAACTGGTGCTGGACAACATGGTGTTGCAACAGCTACTGGCGCTGCATTTTTAGATATGGAATGTGAGATATTCATGGGTGAGGAAGACATGGAACGCCAAGCTCTAAATGTTTATCGTATGGAACTTTTAGGAGCTAAAGTTAATCCTGTTTCATCTGGAACAAAAACCTTAAAAGATGCTGTAAATGAGACAATGAGGGAATGGACAACAAGAGTTCATGATACACACTATGTTTTAGGTTCTGTAATGGGTCCTCATCCTTTTCCAATGATTGTTCGAGATTTTCAAAGTGTTATAAGTCGTGAAATTAAAGAAGAAATATTAAAAATTGAAGGTAAGCTTCCAACAGCAATTGTTGCCTGTGTTGGAGGTGGAAGTAATGCAATAGGCTCATTTTTTAACTTTATAGGTGATAAAGGTGTTAGATTAATTGGCTGTGAAGCAGGAGGAAAAGGTGTTGATACTGAATATCATGCAGCCTCTATTACTAAAGGTGAAATTGGGATTTTCCATGGTATGAAGTCATACTTTTGCCAAGGCAATTATGGTCAAATATCTCCAGTATATTCAATTTCTGCAGGTCTAGATTATCCTGGAATAGGGCCTGAACATGCTTATCTTAATGATATAAAAAGAGCAGAATATGTTCCTATAACTGATGATGAAGCTGTTGAAGCATTTGAATATTTAGCTGAAAAAGAAGGAATTATCTGTGCTATTGAAAGTGCTCATGCCATAGCTCAATCAATAAAAATAGCTAAAAAAATGGATTCTGATGATATTATTGTAGTTTGTCTTTCTGGAAGAGGAGATAAAGATGCTGAATCAATTAAAAATTATAAATTAGCTAAATCAAATAAGTCAGATAAATTAGCTAAATCATCTAATTCAGCAAAATTAAATAAATTGGGTGAAGAGGAGATTTAATTGAGTAAAATTACAGAAATTTTTCAAGATGAAAAAGCATTTATAGGTTTTCTAACAGCTGGAGATCCTTCAAAGGAAAAGACTATTGAGTTTATTTTAGCTATGGATAGTGCTGGAGCTGATTTAATTGAAATAGGGATACCTTTTTCAGATCCAATAGCTGAAGGTCCTGTTATTCAAGATGCTAATTTAAGAGCATTATCTAAAGGTATAAACACTGATGATATTTTTGATTTAGTAATTGATGTAAGAAAGAAGTCTAATATTCCTCTCGTTTTTCTTACATATATTAATCCTGTTTTTTATTATGGTTATGAAAAATTCTTTAAAAAGTGTAAGGATGTTGGAATAAATGGGATAGTTATTCCTGATTTACCTTATGAGGAAAAAGGAGAAATATCAAAAATTGCAAAGATTTATGATGTTGATATTATTTCTTTAATAGCTCCAACCTCAAAAGATAGGATAAGGATGATAGCTAAAGATGCTACTGGTTTTATATATCTTGTTTCATCAATGGGTGTGACCGGTGTTAGAAGTAAGATTAAAACTGATTTAGAAGAAATTATTGGTGAAATAAGGAATGTTACTGATGTTCCAATAGCTGTGGGCTTTGGGATTAACACTCCTAAACAGGCTAAAAACATTTCTAAAATAGCTGATGGAGTTATTGTTGGAAGTGCTATAGTAAAACTAATTGAAGAATATGGTAATAATTCTAAAGATCATTTAAAAGATTATATTTATAGAATGAAAAATGCAACTAGAGTTTGATTACTAAGAATTAAACATTTAATTTAATAATATGTAGTTATATAATATTAATTGTGTTTATGTATATTATTAATTGGTGTTTAAATGGATGATGTTTATTTCATGAAAAAGGCTATTAATGAAGCTAAAAAGTCTATATCTGAAGGTGGGATTCCAATTGGTGCTGTTTTAGTTAAAAATGGGGAAATTATTGGTAAAGGTCATAATCGCCTTATTCAGTCTAATTCTGCTATTTTTCATGGTGAATTAGATGCTATTGAAAATGCAAATAGTAAAAATAGGCTAACTGGTAAGGATTATCAGAATTCTACTCTTTATACAACTCTCTCACCTTGCCCAATGTGTTCTGGAGCTATAATATTATATAATATTCCACGTGTAGTTATTGGAGAGAATAAAACTCTTCTTGGTGCTGAAGAATTGCTTAAAAATAATGGTGTTGAGGTTGTTAGTTTAGATAATAATGAATGTAAGGTTCTTTTTGAAGATTATATTAAAAAAAATCCAGAAACGTGGAATGAAGAAATGGAACGTATTGATGGTACTACATCTTTAAAATAAGTTTTTTAAGCAATTTTTTTAATAACTTCTTAAAATGATTTTTAATTATTCCCAATTTTCTTTATTAAGTTTTTCACCTAAAATTTTTAATTTTTTCTTCTGTTCTGAGTAATCAGGCATTATAGATTCTACTATATTCCAAAATTTCTTTGAATGGTTATGTTGTTTTATATGTGTTAGCTCGTGAATTATTACATAATCAATTGTTTTATCGTCTGCCATAATCAGTTTCCAAGAGAAATTAACACTATTTTTTCCACTACAACTTCCCCATCTTGTTTTGGCACTTGTAATTCCAATTTTTATAGGTTTAACATCCATTTTATTTTTAAAATAGTTAACTCTTTTATTTATATGATTATGAGCTATTTTTTTATATAATTCTATTACTATCGCTTTGATTTGATTTTTTTCAGCTGTTTCTGGTATAAAAAATATCTTTTTGTAATTATTGTATATTGCTGTTTTACCATTAAAAGATTTAATTTGGTTATTTTGTCCTCTGAGTAAAACAAAATCTCCAAAATTCAGTTCAAACTGTTTTTTAAGAAAATAATTATTAAAAATTCTTTCGCTGTGTTTAGCTATCCATTTTTCTTTTGAATTTACAAACGCATCGATTTTATCTTTAGGTAAGTTTACTGGTGCTTTAACTTCTAAGCTACTATCTTTATTGATTTTAATAGCAATAGTTTTTCTATTAGAACGGGTAATTGTATATCTTCTCATAAATATCCTTATTATTTTTAAATATTTTTATTATATATCATTGATTTATTATTACTTTTTTATCTTTTTATCTTTTTATCATTTTATCATTTTTATTCTTTTTATTTTTTTATTCTTTTTTTATTAGTTTATTTATTATTTTTCATTAGCTATCACTATTTATTTTAATATCTTTGTTTTAAATAATTAATATCATTATTTTGGATTATTATTTTAAACATTATTTTAAATATTATTTTAAATATTATTTCAAATAATAATTTAAATATTAATTTAAATTATTATATATTGGATTTTATATTGCTTGATTATATAATAGTGATTAAATGAATCAAAAATATAAAGAAATTATTTGTAAGAGTGCATGTAATAAAACTAAACGTTCTATGCCTTATAAATGGGATTTAAATATTTATAGGGGTTGTGAACATAAATGTAAGTATTGTTATGCTTTGTATTCTCATAAATATCTTGAATCTAACTATAAAGAAAGCTTGAATTCTAAAAATTCTAATAATTCTAGTATCTCTAACCATTTTTTTGAAAATATTTATATAAAATCTAATATAGCTGAAAAACTTGATATTCAGCTTTCTAAGCCTAGTTGGAAAAATGAGATGATAGCTGTAGGGACTGTAACAGATAGTTATCAACCTATTGAAAAAGAATATGAATTAATGCCAGATATATTAAATACACTAATAAAACATAAAAATCCTGCTGTAATTTCAACAAAGTCTGATTTAATATTTCGTGATTTAGATTTAATCAATGAATTATCTGAAATTAATTTTATTAACATAGCTGTAACCATAACTTCTCTTGATGATAAAATTCAAAAATCAATTGAACCAAATACTATATCTTCAAAAAAGAGACTTAATATATTAAAAAAGATAAGAAAAAATACTAATGTCTCTTGTGGACTTCATTTTATGCCAATTATACCTTATTTAACTGATAGCTATGAAAATATGGATCTAATGTTTAAAAATGCAGAAAAACTTAATGTAAATTGCATTATTTCAGGATCACTTAATTTATATGGAAAAACAAGAGGATATTTCCTTAATTTTATAAAAAATGAGTTTCCTGAGATTTATAATGATTTATTCTTTTTATATAAAAATGGTAAAGTTAATAAAGAATATAGTAATGATCTTTTTTCTAAAATTAAAAAGTTTAAAAATGATTATAATGTTGAAACTAATTATTCTAATGTTATAAAAGAAAAAATAAAGGTTTATAATAATTATTTAAAACAATCTTCTCTTTTTGATTATTAATAATGTTAATAATAATTGTTGATTGAATGTCTCTTATGATGTTTTCATATAATATTTTTTTATATTTTTTTATTGTTGTAATTATTTTCATATTTATTGGATACATTATTTTTTATATTAATTTCTTTTTATTTTTGTAATGAGTGTTATTTATTTCCTTGTTTTTTTTAAATAAGATTTATTGCTTTTTAATTATTATTATACTTCTTAATATTTTTTTAATTTTAATTTTAAGGTGGGGGTAGCTATTGTTTTTATTTTTAGGTAGTAATATTTATATAGAGGTTTTTTTATATTATTATATGTAAAATAGTGAGTGTTCACTTACTATACTTTTATATTTTTTAACTTCCCCTTTAATTTGGAGGTGTTGTTTAAAAAGTTTAGGTGATATTTTGTATTTAAAAAGATCTTCAAAAGAGGCTATTATTGAAACTACTTTTTTATTATCTTTAAAAAAAGGTTTTGACAATGTATCAGTTAATGATATTGGGAAATGCAATTCTATGTGTGGTTCATCAGGAATTTATTATCATTTTAAGAAAAAAGAAGATTTATTAGATCATGTTATTGATAAGTATGTTGTGGAAAATACTAATGCTTTTAAAAATGCGCTTGATTCTCATAATGGGACATTAATTGAGAAATTAAAGTTTGTTTTTTATTATCATGTTGGAATAAATATTTTAAGTGGTGATAATGTTCCTTTAGCTGATTTAATTAATTATAAGGATTATTATCTTTTTTTCATGAATTCTTTTCATCTTCGTCCTGTTTTTAGGGATAAACTTTATGAGTCTCGAAAAGGTAAGCTGAATTGTTTTGTTAAGAATTTATCTGATGGTTCTGTGGAGAATGGTTTGTATATTTATGCTGTTTTAAGGGGATTTATTATTGATTGGATTTTATCTCCTGATTTTGATTTGGATGTTAATATTGATAGATATTGTAGAATGATTTTATCTGTTTTAGAAAAATAGCATCATTAAAATATTATATTAAATAAAGCTATTAAAACAATATTATTAGATATAATTAAATAGATTTATTAAAATAGTGTTGTTAAAATAGGATTATTAAAATGGCGTTATTAAATAGAGTTATCAAAATTTTATTGTATTAAAATATTTTCATTTGGATTTATTATTTTATTTTTTCCTGATTATTAGCTTTTTATTTTATTATTAACTTTTAACTTTATTTTTTTAAAAAAAGAATCATCATATTAATATATTAAAATAATCTAATATTTTCACATGATAGTAAATGCAGACTTACATATTCATAGTTGTTTTTCTATGGCAACTTCAAAAGATATGCTAATAGATAATATTGCTCCTCAAGCAAAGCTAAAGGGGCTTCAACTTATGGGTACTGGGGATGCTCTTCATCCTGGATGGTTAGATATAATTGAAAAAAGTACTGAATATGTTGGAGGTGGCATATACTCTACAAAATACTGTGATTTTATTCTTACTTGTGAAATTGAGGGTGAAAAGAAAATTCATCATCTTATTATTATTCCTAATATTGAAATAGCTAGGGAAATAGGAGATAAGCTTGTTTCTAATAATAAATATAAAGATGGTCGTCCTAGAGCTAAAATGAATGGAAAAGAAATTATGGACTTAGCTAAAGAATATGATTGTTTAATTGGCCCTGCTCATGCATTCACTCCATGGACTGGTATGTACAAAACATTTGATAGTATTATTGATTGTTATGGTCGAGCACCTGATTTTTTAGAGCTAGGATTATCTGCAGATACTGATATGGCTGATACTATTGAAGAGCTACAAAATATTCCATTTCTTTCAAATTCTGATGCTCATTCTCCATGGCCACATAGATTAGGTAGGGAGTTTAATCAAATAGAACTTCAAGATATTTCATTCGAGTCTTTAAAATCTTCGATTAAAAACAACAAAATTAAAGCAAACTATGGTCTTGTTCCGAATTTAGGTAAATATCACATGACTGCCTGTACTAAGTGTTATAAATTAATAGATCCTAACTTGGCTATTAAAAATAAAATGAAATGTAGTTGTGGAGGAACTATAAAAAGAGGTGTGGATTTTAGAATTTCTCAGATAGCTACCTGGAATAAACCCCATCATCCTTCTCATCGTCCACCTTATATACACCTACTTCCTTTAGCTGAAATTATTAGTATGGTTTATGATAAGGGGGTTACAACAAAAACTGTTCAGGGTAAATGGAAAGAGTTAATTGATAATGTTGGTAATGAAATTGAAATTTTGATTGATGCTCCAATAGATACAATATCTAAAGTCAATGAGGATCTTGTTCCTGCTATTGAATCTTTTAGAAATAAATCTTTATATATTAATCCTGGTGGTGGGGGAAAATATGGGGAAATCTCTTTTGATGAAAAACTAATTAAGAAGGAAGTAGAAAAAGATAATAATGTTACTTTAGATAATTTTTAATTTAATAATTAGAATTTGAAAATAGAAAAAATGAGATTTTAATTCTATTTTCCTATTCTAAGGGCATTAGCTACTACTAAAAGTGTTAATCCCATATCACCAATCAAAACTGCTTCCCAAAGACTAACATAGCCAATTACTCCTAAAATTGCTAGAATAGATTTCACAATTAGGGGTATTGCTATATTTTGCTTTATAATTCCCATTGTTTTTTTAGCTATATCAATTAAGTAGTTTACTTTTGATATATTATCTTGCATTAAAACTATATCTGCAGTTTCAACAGCTACATCGGCACCACCCATTCCCATAGCTATTCCTACATTAGCTCTTGCAAGTGAAGGAGTATCATTTACTCCATCTCCGACCATAGCTATATTTTCATATTCTTTACCCAATTCTTCAACAATATTAACTTTATCTTCTGGAAGAAGATTTGGATAGTAATTATCAAGTCCAAGTTTTTTTGCTACATTTTTAGCAGTTGCTGAATTATCTCCAGTTAACATAATAGTTTCAATGGATTTATCTTTGAGTTTTTCTATAGTTTTAGGACCATCTTCTCTTATTTTATCATTTAAATTGATAAAACCCAATATCTCATTTTCATTTCCAATAATAACACTAGTTTTTCCAATATTTTGGCTTTCTAGATTTAGGTTATTAATATCGTTTTTTAAATTCTCATTATAATCAAAAAGTTCTTTTTTACCAACATAGAATGTTTGCTGGTTTATTTCTCCTTTTAAACCTTTTCCAGCTATAGATTTAAAATTTTCCACTTTAAGCGATTTTATGTTGTTATTTTTTTGATATTCATTAAATGCTTTTGCAATTGGATGTTTTGATTGATTTTCTAAACTACAAGCTATTTCTATCATATCTTTTTCTTTGAAATTATTTAGTGTGTTTATATTACTGATTTCTAGCTTACCTTCAGTTAAAGTTCCAGTCTTATCAAACATAACAGCTTTTATATCTGCTAATGCCTCAATATATTCTCCACCTTTAATAATTATTCCATTTTTAGTTCCTGCTGTAATTGCTGAAACAATAGAAACCGGGGTTGAAATAGCTATTGCACAAGGGCAAGATATAACTAATAAAACTAATGCTCTGTATACCCATTCATTAAGAGGTTGTTTAAATATTAAAGTTGGTATTATTGCAACAAGCATAGCTAATACAATAACTGTTGGAGTGTAATATCTTGCAAATTTATCTATAAATAAGTCTATTTTTGCTTTTTTATCTTCTGATTCTTTTATTAAATCAATTATTTTTGAAAAGATTGTTTCATTAGATTTTTTAGTGACTTTTATTTCGATATATCCATCTTCATTTATTGTAGAAGCGTAAACTTCGTCTCCTTCTCTTTTTGTAACTGCTAAACTTTCTCCTGTAATAGAAGATTGGTCAACAGATGTAATCCCTTTTATAATAGATCCATCTATTGGAATTTTATCCCCGGGCTTTACTATCACAGTGTCTCCAATGGATAAATCTTTAACATTAACTTCAACTTCTTCAAATTTATTATTAATTCCACTATTTCCAATTTTTCTTTTTACAGTTGCTACATCGGGAGATAGTTTAACTAATTTTGATAATGATCTTTTTGACCTGTCTAGTGCATATGTTTCTAAATATTCTGCAAGGAAAAACAGAATCATTAATGTTGCACCTTCTCCTCCATCTCCAAGAAGGAATGCACCAAAGGTTGCTATTGTTATTAATAATTCTATTTTTACTTCTTTATTGAGTAATGATGTTATACCATGTTTTATTATTCTAGGTCCAACAATTAATACTACGATTAAATATATTATTTGAGATATTATGTCTTGATTAATATTGATTGATAGATCAGAGATGGTTGATAGATCGAATAGATTAAAACTCATTGTAGATATAAAATATCCTATTACAAATATAAATATGCCTATTCCTAATATAATCAATGGTTTTTTAGATTTTTTCTCTTCAATACTATCTATGTTTTCAAGTATACCTTGTTCACAGGCACATCCTTGATGCTCATCATTGCTATTTTCATGGTCATGACTACAACAATCATCTTGTTCATCGTTTTCTTCATGGCTCTGATCGCAACAATCATCTTGTGCCTTTATTGTTTTTTCAGGGCCTTGGCTGCAACAATTGTCTTCATTTTCAATTTTTTCATTTTCATTGTAACAGCAGTTGTCTTCGGTATTGTTTTCTTCATGGTCACAGCAATTATCTTCGTTTTCTGGTGCTGTTTTATTTTTAGAATCCATATTCATTCGCCTTTCTTATTATTGAGATAATTTCATCATTTTGCAATGAATAAAAAGTTTGTTTATTTTCTTTTCTAAATTTAACGATGTCTTTATGTCTAAGTAGTCTTAATTGGTGTGAAATAGCTGATTGACTTATATCTAATAGTAAAGATAGTTCACATACACAAAGTTCTTGATAACTAAGTGCGCAGAGTATTCTTATCCTATTATAGTCTCCAAGCAGTTTAAATAGGTTAGATATGTCATGATATGTATTATCGCTTGACATTTTCTTTGTTACTTCAGCAATAAGATCTTCTCTAATACTTTTAATTTCACAACCTTGATTTGACATATGAACATATATTCATATATTCATATTTAAAGTTTTCTATCTTGATAATTTTTTAATTACTTAAAATTTTTTATATGAACTTTTATTTAATATACAATTAAAAATTAGATAAGAGTAAAAATTTAGATAAAGGTAAAAATTAGCTTAAAATGAATATTTATAATAATAAATATATTATAATAAAACAGTTTATACTATGATATAATTATTAAAAATCAGCTGTTTATGTTTAAAACAAGCTGTATAGTTTTAAATCCTTTTGTTGTTAGTATATATTCTCCATGGTCTTGTTTTTGAAATATTAAATCATTTTCTATTAGCTTGTTTATGTGGAATATAAGATTTCCTCCTTTCAAATTGGTTATATTAGAAAGGGATGAAAAACTCTGTGGCTCGAGAGCTATTGATTTTAATATTTTCAACCGTTTTTCATGAGATATAGGATCTAAAAAACCTTTAACAATCTTTTGTTCATTAATTTCAGATATTTTCTTTTGATCTTCTTCTTTTTGATTATCATAAATCTTGAATGATTTAATTAAGTTTATTTGATTTTCAAATATGTTAGAAACTTCATTAAAACACACATCACACTCTTCTTTTTTACTAACTTTTCTTAAATCTTCTAATTCTGTTTTAATTTCACCTATTTTTTCTGGTGTTAGATTTTTTGGATTTAAATCGATAGTATGCTTTTTTAAATATTTTTTAAATACATTTTTACATTGTTGTTTCATATCACAATGATTAACCATTCTTTTTTCTAATTCAGGATCCATTTTATCTATCATATATCCATTCATAGATCCAATGAATTCATTTTTGAGGTTTGAATACATTAAATTTAAATATTTTTCATTAGACTTTTCAATCATATTCTTCATATCTTTTTGAATGTCTCTAATCATATCTTTCATTTCAGCTATTGCTTCATAATCGTCATGAATACTCAAATCATTTACTTTTTCTATTCTTTTTTTAATTTTTTTTTCATTAGTAGTATTATTCCCCATCATTTCCCCTTTTTATTTATTTTTATATTTTATTAATTTTTAAAATATTTTTAAAAGATTACAATAAATTTAATATAAAATTTATAAAGTTTATAAAATTTTTAATAAAATTTTAGTTATTTCAATATATTTAACTACATTTTTGTGACGATTAAGTATATATTTATATTTATATATAAATTGTTTTATAGAATATTTAGATTTTTTAAAATACTTAGATTTTCTGTAATATTTAGAATTTTTTAAAAAAAGTTGCAAATATTTAGTAAATTAGTTCATAAGCTATTTACTAATTATTTTATTAATAATTTGAATAATGAAAGAAATTAAATAAAAAAATTATATTCTAAACTATTATCATATTTTAATTTATTTCTATATTTTGAATATTATTATATTTTAAATAGTCCCATATTTTAAATTATTTTCATAATTTAAATTATTCTAATTTTTAAAATTTTAAAAAGAAAAAAAATCGATAAATAAAATAGAGTAAAATAAGATAATAAAAAGAGCAAATAGGCAAAAAGGGTAAAATAATTAACAAAAGGAATAAAATAGGATAAATAAATTATCCTTAATTATTAATATTGTTTCTATGAATTATTCTATTATAATTAAAATCCCAAATATACTATTAAAATATACTTAGAAGTATAATACTTAAAAATATACTAATTAGCTTTATCTAGTTTTTAATTAATTTTTAGCTATTTTTTTCATTATAGATTAATCCAGTCGCTCTTGAAGAGAACATAACAAGATATGGGTTGATAACTAATAAAGTAATTATAAATCCTATGAATGGTATTAAATTGATTATTCCCATAATAAATCCAACGATAAATAATATTATGAACAATAAAATATACCATACAATATAATTTCCCCATCCAATCTTTTTAATTGTATTGAATATTTCACCAAATTCAAATGCAGCACCCATATTTCCTTTTTCTGCAAATCTAGCAATACCAATAGTTATAATCAATGTTGTTATGATTAATAAAATAATTCCCACAATCATTACTGCGAAAAATGAAGCAAATAAGTTAAACGCTAATTCATTTGAAACAGCTCCTCCACTGAGAGCTATTATTTGAGCTAAATTATTGAATGCTCCGCTTGCGATAGCTACTAATATAGTTATTATAACTGGTATTATGTAATATACTATTGAAATAATTAAAATTTTTAGCCCATTCAAAATATCATTGCCAATTTCAAACGATGGAATTGTGTCCATATTATTGACAGTATTCTTAATTATACTAAAACCATATCCCATTATAATTAAATTTATTATAAAACTTATAATAGAAACTATAGTAAGTACTATTCCAGTGAAACCAATACTATTTAAGCTTATTCCAATAGCAGGAATAACTAAAACGATATTAGCTATTATAGTCAATAATCCTAAGATTAATACATTTTGCCAATTATTTGATGGATATGTTAATCCATCTTTAAAAATTTCTACGATTTTCATTTATTAAACTCCTTTACGTTTTAAATATAAGTCTAACTTATATAAGCTTAACTTATACTAATTATTATTTTGTTTATACTATATTTAATTCTTTCTCAATTTTATTGAAACTTTTTAAAGTTAATTAGTATAATATTCATTTTGTTTATAAAAACAAGTAAATATAAATGAAAATATTTAAAATATAAAATATTCAATATTATTTTAAGATATTTATATAGATAATAAATACTTTATTTTTAAACATAAAAAATCAGAACTTCACTAATAATAAAAACTTCGTTTTTAAACTTTTAAAAATAGAAAATTTTTAAAAATAATAAAAATGTTTATATAATTCTTAAATAATAATTTATTTTATATATCTTATAATGGATTTTATATACTATAATGGGGAAGAATATGAGGAAATATTATCTTGATGTTTTAAGACTTTTAGCAATTTTTTTAGTGATCATTCTACATATCTTTTTAATTTATTCTACTTTACCCTATTATATAAAACAGGGGAACAATGACTTTTTAACTTATGTCATTATACTATCTTTAGTTTGGTTAATGCCCTTATTATTTACTATTGCAGGAATTACATCTTTTTATTCTTTGAGAAAAAGAAGTATTGGAGAATATCTTAAAGAAAGAGTTCAAAGATTGTTAATTCCATTCATAGCGGCAATGTTTCTTTTAAATCCAATTTTATCTTTTTATGGGCTGAAATTTCATGAAAATATTCAAATTAACTATTTAGAGTTTTATCCTCTTTTTTTTAAGGTTACAGATCTTACAGGATATGATGGTGGTTTAACTCTTGGACCAGCATGGTTTATTTTGTTTTTATTTATAGTTTCATGTTTAGCTGTACCAATTATTCTGTTATTAAGAAAATATAAGATTGATTTAAGTAATAAGGACTTTTCAATTTTTACAATAATTTTATTAGGTATAATTCCGGTTATTTTGTATCCTATACTTAGTAGTGGAGAGGGCAAAAGTATTGGAATGTCTTTTGCTTTCTTTTTATTGGGGTATTATGTTTTGTCAAATGATAATGTTATGATGAAACTTGAAAAAAATAAGTGGTTATTAGGAATATTAACTTTACTATTGACAGTTGTTTTCCTTGTTGGAGCTATATATTTCGGAAGTATTTTTGGACCTATATCCTTTTATTACCAAGCATTTTATGGCTGGGTTTGCATTCTTTTATTATTAACAATAGGTAAAATATTTTTAAATAAAACAAGTAATATCCTTCAATATTTATCTGAATCATCCTTTACAATATATATCTTTCATGAATCAATACTTGTTGCAGTTGCCTTTTATATAATACAAATAACTTCAAATATTTATATTCAGATGATATTAATATTTATATTAACTGTATCACTATCTATTGGTTTTTATGCCTTATGTCAACGGTTTAAGTTAACTAGATTTATTTTTGGAATAAAATAAAATATTTTAATACACAAAAAACTAATAATTTAAAGCTTTTATATTTTATTTTTTAGTTATTTTCATTTTCTTTTTTAATTATTTTGATATTAGCATTTTAGCATTTTTAATATTACATAAAAAAGTTTAGAATAAAGCTTTAGAATATATTATAAATCAAATATTATTAATTAGCTATGGTTATAAAAATTTTGAATATATTTAATATATTATTAAAAAAGAATTAAAATAAAAAATAAAAAAGAAAAAAATAATAATTATTTATAATTTAAAAATATCTTTTTCCCAATCATTGTTAATAATTTGCCCAACACAGCCATAAATAGATGCTATACCTAATAATATTCCAACATATCCTCCAATTATTTTTAAAATAGTTATTCCTGTAATATCAGCTATAGCTAACAAAAAGAACAAGATTGAAACTAGGATAAATAAAATTTGAAGAATCTTTGTATGTTTCAATGAGCTTATAAACATAAGACTTGTAAAACAACCAAAAATAAATAAAAGTACACCCATAGAAATAGGATCAGCTGGTTGAATATTTCCAATACCTGGTAATAACCAGATCATCGCAAATGAAAGCCATAAAAATCCAAATGAAATGAAAACTGTAGCTCCGAAGGTATTTTTAAATTTCATTTCAAAAATTCCTGCTATGATTTGTGCGAAACCTCCTAAACAAACTGCCGCTGCAAGAATAACTGTTGATAAATCTACAATTCCTGCATTATGTAAACTGAGTAATATCGTCGTGGCTCCAAACCCAAAAAATCCTAAGGGGGCTGGATTAGCAAATGTATTTTCTGATGCCATATTTTTTCTCCTTATAATTATATGATTTTTATTCATTTTCATGAATTTTATAATATATTAGCTAGATTTGAAACAATCTGTAATATATATAAAAAAAATTCATGCAAATCATATTTAAATTAACATTATATTTAAATTAGTAGTACTTGATATTTTAAAAATTCTTAAAATAAATAATATTTATAAAAATATATTTTTTAAAGGATATTTTCACCTAATTATAAATATATCTAGGCATTAGGATGAATTAATTGGTATTGGCATAATAAAATAAATAAAATATATAATAAAAATTTCATAACAATCGATTATTATTTACAGTATCTAGTATTGATTTTTTTTCAAATAATAACATTATTTTAGAATATTTGAAATTTTGAAGGATAAATATGAAAAATCATTTATATTCATTAAACAACTTAAATTATCATCTATTCAAGAAGGGATTTGGAGGGATTTGAACCCTTGATCTTAAGATTAGGAGTCGTTAGCCTTATCCAAACTAGGTGTTAGCTAATTGATTATTAAAATTTAAATTAATTTTTCATGTTTGTTTATTTTATTTTTATCTGCTGTATTTTTTCTTATTTTCCATGGATATTTGTAATTATTAATATTAAGAGTTTAAATTCTTTCAAAATAGGTTAAAAATGTTGTAAGTTGATAAAAATATTTATTATACTGTTATACCTAAATTGTGTAAATATAAAATATTATTATTTTTTTTAGATTTTCCTTCTTTTATCCTAAAGAGAGACTTAATAAATTTAAAATCTTTTGTTGAAAATTGTTAATATTGTTAATTTTTTGCTCGAAAAGGCTTTTCACCGAGATTTTCTGTGATAAATTAGTTTTTCATTCCAAATAGTGTTTTAATAAGTGGAATTCTTCTTATAACTTCGATGTTGATAATTGTCATAATGAAGCTCAACACCATGATGAGGATAACTTGGATAGCTATCTGGTTTGGAATCCATTTTATAATATAGTATGTAAACATATTGATCCATACTATTTGGAATATGTAAATTGGAAATGAGACTGAAGAAAGGTATATTGTTGCTTTATTTTTAAATTCAAGGTAGTGTTTACCCATACCAATTATTCCCAGCATTCCTAGCCACATGATGAGGTTAATGTATGAGTTTGCTAAAAATCCATAGATAATTGTAGATAGGGATAATGATGTGGCTGTTGTGGTGTTTGTAGAGGAGCCAATACCACCTAAAACCAACTGGATATAGATAGTCAATAAAATAATAAATGATATAAAAAGTGGCCAGCGATGCTTTTCCAGTTTTTGCTGGACAGTATCGTCTGATAACAGGAAATATCCGAAGACGAATAGTAAAAAGAACCCAATTATACTTTTTTCTGGAAATATATTGAGAAAATAGTTTCCTATAGTTAATGGAAAAACCATTAGTAAAAGTTTAGGAATGGTAAATTTTTTTATTATGTAATTTTGTTTGTCATGATTTAAAATTAGTGGAAGTGCAAGTAGGGATACTATGAATAGATAAAGTAAGAACCATAGTGGCCCAATTGGTAATGACCATCCTATAGCTGTATGGTTAGAAGTAGTGAAAATACCAACTATATGGTCAGGATTAGTGAAAATACTAATCCATAAGTCTATAAAATTTCCTGTGTAACCATAGAACAGGAATACGAAGTATACACTAAATGGTATAACTAATATCATACCTGCAATCAATGGGATCAAAAGTTTTGAAACTCTTTCTTTTAGATACTGTGTAATGTTTCTTTTTTTTAGTGAATAAAATGTTGCAATTCCTGCAATAACAAATAATAATTGCATGAACCAAGGGGCAAAAATTAAAATAAATGTGTCTGCAAAAATATTATTTGCAACGTGGAAATAATAAGATCCAATACCACTATAGATAAGTAAAGTATGATAAGGGAATAATAATAGAATTACAATCCAACGTAGATTATCCATATAATATTTTCTCATAATTATCTTATCCTATTGGGTCTATAGTACTCAAAAAGTTGTTTGAAACTTTCTGAAACATTTTTTAATATAGCTATTTCTAATAGATAATTATATTTTGATAATTTTGAATATATAAATTTTCCTATCTTAACTTCAGAAGAAAATACTAAAAAATACTATAAATCTAAAAACAATAAAAAATCTGAAAAATATAAAGTTTTAACTTAAAAATTAAAGATTTTAAAGTTTATTATAATTATTTAAAAGTTATTAAAAATTAATAAATAATTAATTTACTCTATTTCCCAAATAACATATTAATAAATTTATATTCAAAAAATAATATCAAAAAATCATTTATTAAACGGACTTGGAGGGATTTGAGCTCGTTTTCTAACGATTAGGGGTTGTTAACCTTTCTAAATTAGGCTAAAAGTCCAAAAAAAATAATAACAGTTATTGTTTAGTTTTTTAATTATTAGTATTTTTTTTGGGTTTTCATTTATTCTCATTAATATTCATATGAACAGTTAGATTTTATAAAACTATAATATTTTAATTTATAGCTAAAAATTAATGGAATATATTTTTGCAGAGTTTTTAGATAATTTTAAAGTAAAATTTATTATTTTTAGCTTAAGTAAACATATTATCATATTTAATTACATTGTTTGAGGTTTATTATTTTTTGTATTGTTTTTTTTATTTAAATAATATATTAGTAATCCAAATAGTATCCATATTCCCCCATATAAGAATGCTCTTGGACTTAAGTATGAAGATAAAAATATACAACTTATAACGCCTGCTACTGGTGTGATTGGAAAAAAAGGAACTTTAAATCCACGTTTAACATTAGGAGATGTCCTTCTAAGTTGTAATAAACTTAAGTTAATAAATGCAAAAGTTAAAAGTGTTCCTAAGTTGAAAATTGATGCAAGTTCTTTGAGATTACCTGTAGAAAATATAACTATTAATGGTATAGCAGAACCACATAAGATCAAAGAATAAAATGGAGTACCATTTTTTGAAATTTTACTCAAGACATTTGGAATTAAGTTTTTACGAGCCATTGAAAATAATATTCTAGATACACCAATAATAGAGGATAAAATTACTGATGTAGTAGCAAATAAAGCAGATATACTTATGAACTTTTGTATAAAAAAGTTGTTTGTTGCAATAGAAAGAGCAGCTTCAAGAGGTGCACTTGATAAACCTAATATTTTCCAATTTAACAATCCAATAGCTACTAAGGCCACACCTATATATAAAAATAAAGATACTGAAAAAGATAAAAGCACTGCTTTTGGAATATTTTTTTTGGGATTTTTAACCTCTTCAGATACTATAGTTATAGTATTAAATCCTATAAATGCAAAAAAAATGATAGCTGCCCCTGAAAAAACTCCTTCAATTCCATTAGGGAAAAAAGGTTGATAATTACTAATATTAAAGTGATTCATAATATAATAAGTCCCAACTAAAATGAAAACAATTAATGCAGATACTTTTAAGATAACAAGAGCTGTATTTGCTTTTGATGTTTCTTTTATCCCTTTTAAATTAAGTATTGTAAGTACAATTGGCCAAACAGTCGCTACAGCAATGATTATACTTTGAAGTGGAGCTATATTTAAGAAATATGTAAGATAAGAAGCAAAGCCAATACTAACTGCACTTGATCCAATTATATAATCAAATGATTTTACCCATCCAATAACAAAACCCATAAGTTTTCCAAAAGCTTTGTGAGCATATATATAACCTCCTCCTTCCTCTGTAATGAAAGAAGAAAGTTCTGCAGATGATAATCCAGTTAATAAAGCTGTTAAACCTGCAATTATGAAAGAAAAAACAACCGCTGGTCCAGCAAGACCTGAAGCAACCCCAATTAGAACAAAAATACCTGTACCAATAATTGCCCCAATTCCAATGCTAGCTGCTCCCCACAAACTCAAGTCACGGTTTAAATTATTCAAAAAATCTCATCCATTTATAAATACTAGGTTTAAATTTTTCTTATTAGCATTATATTATTAATATTTTGTTTTTAATACTTTTAATATTTTTTTAACATTAATAAAAATTCAATCTCTCTAAGTTAGATTAGGAACTTAAACTCTTTAAATTACCTTATAAGTTCAAAATACTTATTTTCAGTGAAAAATATTGGGTTTTATAGAAAATAAAACTCTTCTTAAAGAAGGAAAATATAATCAAATGTTGTCATTTTACCAATTAAAGTTATTATTATGGTTATTTTTATAATAATCCTTTTAATTGATTTATTTATTATTTTCAATGTTAAAAATAATTAAAGGACTTGGAGGGATTTGAACTTGCGCTCTAACGATTAGGATTTCAGTGAATTATCCAGCTTGATTACTCACCTATTTGCTGTGTAGATGTTTTATTTTTTGATTGGTTTTATTTTGATGTTAAAAAGTTTATTGATATATAAAACTTATATTTTAAAAATGAAGATGAATTAGAGAAAAGTAGGATAAAATTCCATATAAAATTAATATAATATTTAAAAATACATACTAAAGAAGAAAATAGATAAGTTAAAAGAAACATTGGATATTAAAATGTAAATAAATAGCAAAGTTATATTAAAATTCGTGAAAAAGAATAGAAATATAAGATATATAAATAATTGTCTTATTTAATAAAATGAAATAAAAAATTTGAGTATTGGACTTCCTAGATTAAATATTAATTAGTCCCAATAACCAGTTCCAGGTAAATTTAAATCTTCATAAGTAAGTGTTTCATCATCTTCTGTACCATTTTTTCCATCTTCACCCGGTAAAGTAACTGAAGGTTCTCCGTATTTTAATGGATCACTTAAATATGCTCTTTTTTCTATAATGTCTTTGTGAACACTATAAGAAACAATGCCGGTTGATTTTTCAACAATTAAAAATTCGCCCGTTTTAGTATTGTAGAATTCATAATAGTCAAGTCTTTCAACACTACCATCAGGATAAACACCTTTATTATTTAGCCATTTTTCTACACTATTAAGATTCATATTTTCTATATCAGTAATTTCATTTATCATTTCACCACTAAGAAAAATTTCTCTAGCTATATCATTGACTTCCCATTCTGATTGCATTGAATTATTATAACTAACAACACCTATAACTGCAATAATAATAGTTATAATAATTAAAATTAGGATAATCTTTTTCTTTTTATTTTCCATAATTTTCAACCTATCTAATTATTACATTCTTTCATTAATTCATAAGTTTTTTTATAGTTGTTTTTTATTTTTAGTTGTAATTCGATGTATTTTTTTTTCTGCAGGTGATTGAGCATAATTTTTAGCTTCTTCAAGTTTACTTATTTCATTATCGGTAGATTTTATTATTTCATCTATATTTTTTATAATATCTGTTATGATTCTTGATCCTTCTTTTTGTGTTGTGAACATTGTTTCACTATCTGCTGAAACTTCATTAGAAGTATCTACTCTCTCATTTGCATATGAATTAGCTTCTTTTAAATTATTTTCAAAATTAGTATTCATATACCATTCATAAGTAATGTAACTTCCAACACTAACAACAGCAATAATTGCTACTATAATAACAATTATGATTTTCTTTTTCTTTTCCATAAATTTTCAACCTCCTCTAATTATTATATTCATTTTTTCATGTTCTAAGATAGTGTGTAAACGGCTACTTGGCTTGATCCGAATTTCCCTATATACATTAGTTTGTTTTCGTTATCAATAATTGCCCAATTATCATATGTGGGGTCTAATATTTCGATTTTGGTAATATCTTGAACATTTCCTTGAATTTCATTAGTAATTACAGATATATTAGTTGTGTTGAAATCTATTTTGTAACCTTGGTTATACTTTTCTTTCATTAACTCATTTCGTTCAACACTTTGATTATAAGAACTTAAAGCAATAACAGCAATAACAGCTATTATAATAATAAATACTCCTAAAATTATTTTCTTTTTCTTTTCCATAAGTTTCAACTTACCTTTTTAATAGTATTCGTATACTTCTATATTCCACCATTGTAACTCATAGGTTGAAATTACAATTTCAAAGTTACCTGAATCTGAAACTTCTATAGTTTTTGTTTTTGTAGCTACTGCACTTTTACTATTCCATGACATTTGCGACATCTCAACTGTCCTACTACCCTGATTAAGTATAGTCGTTAGAGAATTATCAGCATAGTTTTTAATAGGCATAGCAGTTGAAACAACTTTTATTTTACTTCCTTTAGTGTTGATTTGTATGCTATCATCACCAATACCGTTATATGTTCCTATTTTGTGCCATGTGGGATTAGAACTAATATTTCTAATAGTATTATCATTGTTGCTTATTTCATTAACATTATTATTAGTATTTTGTGGGTGGAAGAATATATTTCCTATTAATATGCCTCCTATTAGTCCTAATATTAGTAAAATAACTATTAGTGGTATGTATATTTTTTTCATATTGGATCTTACCTTTAATAATTGTATAAATAGCTATCGGGGTATTTAACTAATATTCCATTCCCTTTTTCTAAATCCCACTGAACCATGTATTTACCGTCTTTGGTTTCACTATACATAGCTTTCTCATCAATTTGTGTTACATAAGTGTCTAAGGTTAAATTTGAATTATATGCTTCAAAACTAATATAGTCTCCAATGTGATATGTGTTTCCACCAATTTCAGCAGTAGGACCATTATTCATAGCACTAATTAAAACTCCAACACCAATAACAGCAACAACAGCTATTACAATCCCTAAAATAATTTTTTTATTTTTCTTCATAAATTTGTACCTCTTTTTTCTTAATTTTTTTTGTTATTTTGAAAATATTTTGTTAAAAAGCTTTTTTTTATGTAGTATTGGACATATAATTGAATAGTTCATTTTTATTTAATGCATCATCATTGTTTGAATCGTATGATAAGAATTCATCTGCTATACTTTCGGGGTCACTACTAGAATTGAAATAGGTTATTAATTCGGAACGATCTATTAAATTATCATTATTAATATCGCTCTGTGCTAAAAATAATAGAGTTTTAGCTTCAGGATCATTATTCAATGCCTCCATTTCAGCCTCATTGTTTAATTCAGTGATATAATTAATAATAACTATACTAATAACTACTACAACAACAGCTATTACAATTCCTAAAATAATTTTTTTATTTTTCTCCATAAAATTTTACTTCATATAAATTTTTTATAAACTTTTTTGTAGATTTTTTAATCTATATTAATATAATATAAAATGGAATATAAATGTTGTGTAAAAAAGATTAAAAAATATTATTTCACATTTAAAACTTTATTATAAAATATTTTAATACATATATATGGATATTAAAAAAGAGTTTTATAAAGAAATAAGTTTTCTTAAAGCTGGAAAATATAGAATTTTAGTTATTTCAGATATAAATAATAAGTTTAAAACTCCAACAGATATTTCCAAATCTCTTAAAATTCCAATGCGAGAAACAAGTAGAGCATTAAAAGAACTTAGAGAGCATGAAATGGTTGAAGTTTTAGATGATGATGTTAAAAAGGGTAGATTATATAAATTAACCTCTAAAGGATTTGAAGCTCTCGAAATATTAAAAAATAACATATAATCAAGGAAGATTATATAAAATTAAAGAACTTGGAAAAGAAGTATTAAAACATATTTAATTAAAAAAAATATTATTGAAAATCTTAATACAAATTACTAAATTTTTATATAATTCTCTTAAGTTATCTATATTTAAAATAGTAAAACTATAAGAACTTTATATGCTATTAAGATTTTTGAAGCAATGGTTTATTAAACTGATAGTAGTTCTTATTCTATCTTTTATTTTCTCATATTAAATCAATATTATAGTTCTTTTTTGATTCATTGTTTTTCATTATTTAATTTTTTTTAAAAAAATTTTTTATTTTCAATTGTATATGATTATAAATACTTTGAGGTAGGAATTTTTGTTTTAACATTAAGTTTTCTTCTTTATATTATTATTAGATTTTGTTTTTTCTTCTTAATTTTATAATTTTTTTTAAATTATTATTTAGTTTTGTATATTTTCTATTAATATAACTTAGAAAAATATTTAATAAGAAAGTATCAAAACATAATATTAAGAAAATAATATTTTAAATGATTGGTGTGTGTTAGTTATTAAAGAAGCTCCAAATAACATGAAAAAACTAGTTGAAAAATTTAAAGAAAACATTGAATCTTACAAAAGTAGCTCCTATAATGAAACAACAGTAAGGCAAGAATTTATAGATCCATTATTCATAGCATTAGGATGGGATGTTAATAATGAACAAGACACTGCACCACAATATAGAGATGTTATTCTTGAAGATAGTATAAAAGTAGGAGGTAAAACAAAAGCTCCTGATTATAGTTTCACTTTACATGGAAGAAGAATGTTCTTTGTAGAAGCAAAAAAGCCATCAGTAAACATTGCTAAAGACAAAAACCCTGCACACCAATTAAGAAGATACGCATGGAGTGCAAAACTATCATTATCAGTATTAACAGACTTTGAAGAACTAGCAATATATGAATCAAAAACAAGACCTTCAAACAAAGATAATGTTTCAACAGGAAGAGTAGCATTATACAAATACACCGACTACATAGAAAAATGGGATGAAATATACAACATACTATCAAAAGAAGCAGTCCTTAAAGGAAGCTTCGATAAATATGCTAAAAGCACAGGTAAAAAAGGAACAAGCGAAGTTGATGATGAATTCCTAAAAGAAATAGAAAACTGGAGACTAATATTAGCAAAAAACATAGCCCTTAGAAATAAAGAATTATCAGTTGAAGATTTAAATTACGCAGTTCAACAAACAATAGACAGGATAATATTCCTACGAATGGCCGAAGATAGGGGAGTAGAACCTTACCAAAAATTGTTAAAAATACTTGAAAAACCAAATATTTACGCTGAATTTGGAAAATTATGCATAAAAGCAGATGCCAAATACAATTCAGGTTTATTCCACTTTAAAGAAGAGAAAAACATAAGTCAACCTGCTGACACATTCACACTAAAATTAAAAATTGATAATAGTGTGTTTAAAGAAATAATAAAAAACTTATACTACCCATTATCACCATACGAATTCAGTGTTTTATCTCCAGAGATACTTGGAAATGTTTATGAGCAATTTTTAGGGAAAATAATAAGATTAACTCCTTCACATCAAGCTAAAATTGAAGAAAAACCAGAAGTGAAAAAAGCAGGAGGAGTATATTACACTCCACAATACATAGTGGATTATATAGTAGAAAACACAGTTGGGAAAATATGTAAAGGTAAAACACCAAAAAAAGTATCTAAAATAAGAATACTGGATCCTGCATGTGGAAGTGGATCATTCTTACTTGGAGCATAATTATCTTTTAAAATGGCATATTGATTATTATTCAAAGTTAACCAAACACCCTAAAAACACAATATATCAAGGAAAAGGAGGAGAATATTTCCTAACAATACAAAAGAAAAAAGAAATATTATTAAACAATATTTATGGTGTTGATATTGATACACAAGCAGTTGAAGTAACTAAGCTCAGTTTACTGTTGAAAGTATTGGAGAATGAGAATAAAGATGCTCTCGAGCAACAAAAGAAATTAATACAAGAAAGGGTGTTGCCATATCTTGGAGATAATATAAGATGTGGAAATAGTCTTATAGGAACGGATATATTAGAAAATAATGATTTAACACAAGAAGAGATAAAAAAAATAAATCCTTTTGATTGGGAAGAAGAATTTCATACTATAATGACTAATGGAGGATTTGATGCAATAATAGGAAACCCACCATATGTTGGGCAAAAAAATAATAATGAAATTTTCGCTCCTATTTTCTCTACTAAATGGGGAAATGATTTTGCTAGAAATATGGTGAAAGTTGATTTATTTTATTTCTTTTTCCATAAGTCTATAGATATTGCTAAAAAGAATGGATTAATATCTTTTATTACAACTAATTATTTTTTAACAGCAGATGGTGCTTTTAACTTAAGAAAAGATTTCAAAGAAAGAACTACTATTCTAAAATTGTTAGATTTTAACGAATTAAAAATTTTTGAAAATGCAAAAGGACAACACAATATTATAACCATACTCAAGAAAAAATATAAAGGAAAAGATTTTGCTGAAAATCTAATTACAAAAAATAAGGGGGATGCTTCGGAATTTTTAATCAAATCAATTTTTAATCACAAAGATGAAAATACTGAATATTTTAAAATAAATCAGAATGATTTGTTTGAAGGAGAAAATAATTATTTAAGAATTGTGGGTTCTGGTAACTCTCCTTCCGGAAATAAAAAAACTGATTCTATTTTAAAAATCTTAAATAAAATAAGTGACCAAGGGGTTATTATAACTAAAAAGTGTGATGTTAAAACTGGACTTAGAACAGGTATAGATAAAGTTAGTAAAAGTCATATAAACAAAATTAAAGATGGAACATATAAAATAAAAAATAATTATGTCATAAATGAAGATGTTTTTATAGTTTCTAATGAATTTTTCGAAAATACTCCTAAAAATGAAAGAAATTTATTAAAACCATTATTTAAAAATTCAGATATTAAAAGATATTCTAATAAAAAAATTGCAAATAAATATGTGATATATAGTAATAAAAATACTCTAATAGATAACTATCCTTTTATTAAAAAACATCTTCTAAAATTTAAACCTTTAATTAAATCAATTAGGGGAAAAAATGGAGAAAAATGGTATAGTATAGTAAGATCTCGTGAAAATAGGATTTTCAATTCTCGCAAAATTGTTATACCTCAAAGAAGTAAATTAAATGATTTTTCATATAATGAATGTGATTTTTATGCTTCATCCGATGTTTATTTCATAATCGACAAAAAAGAGAAAACTAATATTGACTTAAAATATGTATTAGCATTGATTAATTCTAAATTGTATTATAATTGGTTTAATCAAAAAGGAAAAAAGAAAGGTGATGCTCTTGAGTTATATCAAAAACCTCTTTCTCAAATTCCTATAAAAGATATAAATAAAGATAAACAACAACCTTTCATTGATTTAGTGGATAAAATGATTCAATTAAATCAGGATTTATCTAATGCTAATAATCCGCATGATAAAAAACTATTAGAAAAACAAATAGAAATCACAGACGATAAAATAAACAGACTAATTTATGAATTATATAAGTTAAGTCCTAAAGATATTGAAATAATCGAAAATTCATTAAAAGAATAATAATCCTCTATAAAACATATTTAAAGATAATTTTTAAGGAGGATCTAAAAAAATGGATAAAGGATAATATTATTATTAATATTATTTACAGCAGTAATAGGATTTACATTAAGTAATGTATCAGCAGTATTGAGTAAAACTATATAAAAAATCAATTAAATTTAGAGATAATAGTTATGATGGAGTAATTGACACTGTTAAAATTGGACCTAAAAACAAGATATAGAATATATTATGGTCATTGTGAGAAAAAACACAACCATAAAAAAGATTATGGATAGGTGGGAAAACAAACAGACATAGCAACTAATTTAGGTTATTATTCTCCTTCTAAATATCATTTATATAAAGCAAAGATTACTTTGTTAAAAATCATTATAGTAGTAAATGGTTTAAAGCAGGTAAGTGGGAAACAATAGATTATAATGCTAAAAATGGTTATATAAAATATAAAGCAACAACATACTATTATAAAAAATAACCATATACTTTTCTTATTTTCTTTTTAAATTCTTAATTTAAATATTAATTTTTCTAATAGATTATTCATTTATTCTGTATTGTTGGATGATTAATATAGAAAATTATAATAATAAAAAATACAGATAATTGTATAGAATGATTATCGTATGATAGAATTAACAAGAGATTTTTCAAATTAACAGATTAAAGGAAAGAGTTTTTAAAATATATTGAATATGCATTATACTCATAGAGGAATTATTATATATAAATAACTTAATATTATTTACAGTGGGTTTAAAATGGATGCTTTATTTTTTAAATTAATATTATTAATTATTTTTATTTTAATTATAGTAGTTAATAATGATTTAAGAAAACAGTTTATAGAACAAATGAAAACAAATATGATAATAAAATACTTGGTATTCCCTATATTATTATATGTTATATTTGTAATTGCATTATTAAGTATTAATGTAAAAATAGAACCTCCACAATTAGTAACGGTTGGTTTGTTTGTTGTAATGATTTTGGGAGTTATTCTTGGTTGTATTGAAGATAGAAAAAAGAAAAAACAGGAGAAAAATGAATAGTTTATTAAATATAGTTATATTATAAGATGGATGGTTAAAGATGAATTATTTTGAGTATATAAATATGGATCCTGTATTGGCTATTGTGGTTGCTATGGTTTTACTTATTGCGTGTTTTTTAGGGCCGATTTTATTAAATAAATATTTTTTACCTAAACGTCTTAATGATGATGGGGAATTAGAAGGATTTCTTGATACTGATACAAAAGAAGGAATTATATATCTTATAAGTTTGGCAGCACTAATAATTTTTATTAGTATGATTTTAAGCTTACTCTTTTGGGGTCTCATGGTTTTTGCCATTGTTCCAATTGTAGGGCTTATATATTTTACCTATAGATATTTTAAACTATAATATCTTTCTTATATATTTTCAAGTAGCTACTTTTTAATAGTTTTACTTTAATAAACTTATTTCAATGTTTGCATCATTTCAAATCAATAGTTACTTAAACTTAGTAATTTACTTAATAAGTTTTGTAAGAATAAATAGGATATTTGAAAATTAGTATTTTATTAAGTGTTTAATCTATTATTATTTTTATTTTTTTTAGTAATATTTATATATTATTTTGTTGTATATTTAATATTATCTTATGTTTTTTTAGGAGGTGTATTTTTTTATGGGTAATAAGAATTTTGCTATAATATTGGTTGTGATAATTGCTTTTTTGGTTGTTGTTTCTGCAATAGGGGTTTTTTATTTTTTAAGCCCTGCTAGTTCTGATTCTATGAAGAATGAGACTTTTGATAATGTTATTATTAGTGTTCCATCTAATGTAAATTTTGCAAAAAATGATTTAAATATTTATGAAGATATGATTAAAGGAATTTCAATTTATACTTATACAACTGGCACTGATAAAAGTTTTATTGAAGAATTAATTAGATCTGAACCTATTTTAAATAATTTAACTGAGATTAATATAACTAATCTTTCATCTAATGCTAAAGCTTTTAAATGGGGTCAAGATGAGAATATGACAACAATCATTGTTATTAATGATGAAAAAGATAAGGCGGTTTTTATAGTTTCTGTTTATGATAGGGATTTAGCTGTTCAAATGGCAAATAGTGTTGTATTTCCTAATTAATTAGGAAACTTTTTTTTATTTTTTGTATATTAAAATTATAAATTTTATAAGTAGTAATAATTTTTAATTATTTTAATAAATTATTTTAGATTTTTCAAAAAATTAACAAACGAACTTGGAAATGATTTAAACTCTCAATCTTAAAATTAATTTTATTTACTATTAAAATGTCTACTTTTTAATATTCTTCTTTTTAATAACTTATTCTTATATTTCCATCATTTTAAACTAATAGATTCTTGAAATATAGTAGTTTAATTAATAGTTTCTATAAGAATAGTTGGGGTATTCTAAAAATTAGTATTTTATTTAGTGTTTAATCTATATCTCTTTATGTTAAATTTAGCATACGGACTTGGAGGGATTTGAACCCTCGATCGCAAGATTAGGAGTCATGCGCCTTTCCAAACTAGGCCACAAGCCCTTAAAATAGATTTTTATGAAAAATAGTATTTTTTGAAAAAAAATGAACTTTTTTAAAGTTTTAATAATTTTATTTTTTTTTAAAATGAAAAGATAGGTACGGGCCGGGAGGGATTTGAACCCTCGATCTACGGATTAGAAGTCCGTCGCCTTATCCAGACTGGGCCACCGGTCCATATGAATATGTATATGTTTTATTTTTTTATTCACTGAAGTTTTTTTCTTCTTTTTAACCTTATTTATTTTATTTATTGAATAAATAGGTTTTAATTAATGTTTTTTTTCTGTTGTATCATATTATTGTTAGATATACTTATGATTTACAGAATAATAAATTATTGTACTTTTTACTATATAAACATAACTCTTATATAAATATATTTCTTTTTAATATTTATTTTTAGAGCTAATTTTTTTCTGTAGAAATAGTTGAAAAATATATTTTGAACTTTTTAATATTTAAACTTAACATTAAAATTAACATTAATATATATTATAAAAATTATAAAAAAATAGTTGTAAATAGCAAAAATAGCTATTTACATATAAATAGGTGGTTGAGGATCTTTTGTAACTTCTTCAGCTAGTTTTTGAAGTCTTGATTCAATATCTTGAGCTTCTTTTATAAGTGGCTCATAATCGATATCCATATCAAGTAGTTTATTAAGTCCTTGAACTGCTTCAGCAGCAGCTCGTGGATCAGGATATTGTGTTAGAGTTTCTGCAAGGATACATGTAGCAGGGATATTTTTTTGTGCAGATTGGGTCAATAAAGTTCCTGAAATTCCATTTATATTTCCCATTTGCATTATTGGAAGATCTTTTTCTTTTAGTTTATCTAGTGCTTCTGTTGAGTTAGCAACCGCACCTGCGGGATTCATTTTTTCTCTAACAAGTGCACTATTAAATGTTAATAATTCTTTGCTGTTATTTTTATCCATCCAGTCAACTATCACATTTGTCATATCAAAAACAACTTCTTGTGGAACTATAAAATCTGATAAAAATAGTACTAATCCTTCTCCTTCATATATTCTAAAAGGATGTAATGCTATACCTTTGTATAATACTGCCAATGGAGGAAAATGTTTTGATTCAATATAACCAATTTCTCTCATTTTTAGGTTATCTACTAATAACCAACCTATTATGTTCCCAATAAGCCCTGCGTTTGGGGAACCTTCAAGTACAATTGCATCTTCTATATCTTCTGAAACTATTTTACAACAATCAGTTTTAGTTTCCACTATCATTTGATTCAACCCTATTCTTAAATTTTAATTAGCAACCAGCTCCACCAAGATTTTCGCCAGTTTCACTATTTATATGGATTTCTCCAACGATGACTTCATTTATAAGTATAGGAACAATATAAACTAAATTATTGTCCATTTCTTTTAATCTTGGTGTTCCAGCTATTGCTTCTTTTTCTTCAATATATTTTGAAGCAATTAATTGTGCTTCTTCTTCATTTATCATATATTTCCGCCTCTCATGATTATGAATATTTTTAGTTATACTCTATTTGTGTGTCCGTTTGGTTCTACGCCAATACCGTCTACTACATTACCATTTTTATCATAGACTTTAACAACCCACATTTGTATAGAACTATCCCATTGTGCATCTCCTGCATATGCTCCTGGCTCTTGAATTACACCTTGAGCTATTTGTTTAGCTTGGGATGCAGTCATACCTCCCTGGGACGAATCGCCACCACTTCCAGAATTTCCATTTGTAGATCCTCCACTATTTGATGATGATCCACTTGAGCCACCACTGTTACTAGCTCCATTATTGTTATTATTATTTGTTCCATTTACATCTCCAACTCCAGAAGAACCAGCATCACTAGAACTACTATCTGGAGTATAACCTGGAAGACTAAATATGCTATTATCTGGATTGGTTACACTATAAGCTGTTACTCCAGCAGCTATACATAAAACTATTATAACTGAAATAATTATGTTTGAACTTTTCATTTAATTACCTCTTAGGTTTGGTATTATTATGCTTTTTACAAGTTATTTAATAAGATCTTCTTTTTTTGTTTATTTTTTATTTTTTTTATTCTTATTTAATATAACTTAACATAATTATACATGATATTATATATTCTAATTACTTAATATATCTTTCTGTTGTTCTATTTTATTACTTAAATAATTATTTTTTCTTTTTTAATAGTGTTTTATTTCTTTTTTATCATTGTTTTATTGTTTAAAGTTTATTCTATGGAGTTTTAACTTTATTTTAGATAATTTTTAGATAATTATTATTTAGTAGATAACTTATTATTTGATATAAACTTGGATATTTTAATTATAAATAATATTTTTAATTATATAGTTTAAATTATAATATTATTAAGTATTGCTAGTTTAAATTATAATATATAAGATTATATAATTTAAAATTATAAAATTCTTAATTGTATCTAGTTTAAATTTTGATAATTTTATATTATACTATTGATTTATAATCTTTTGATTTGAATTTTATATTTATATTTTAATTTATAGTTTTTAATTGATTATTAATTAATTTTTAATAAATTTTTTGTTTTGCCTAAATTTCATTCATTTGCTTGTTTTTTAGTTATTTTTTCTTATTTTTTCTTTTAAGTAACTATTTGATTTTTATTCTTTGATTAATACTTAGCTTAAAATTTTTATTAAAAAACTGTTTTTTAACCAAGCCTAAACTTCACTTTATAATATATAAATGTTTCCTTTTTTTTCAAATGGAAACTTTATTAATAAAGAGTTATGTAAAATATATTTGTTAGTTTCTAATTTTTTATAAATAAAGAGGTGACACATTTGAGCGAAAAAATAGTTATATCTCCTACATCTCGTCAGGAAGGGCATGCTGAGCTTGTCATGGAAGTCGATGATGAAGGGATAGTTACCAAAGGAAGATACTTTAGTATCACTCCTGTTAGAGGCTTAGAGAAACTCGTAGCTGGTAAAGCACCTGAGACTGCACCAGTTATGTGTCAGAGGATTTGTGGTGTCTGCCCAATACCTCATACTTTAGCTTCCGTAGAGGCAATGGATGACTCATTAAATATTGAAGTCCCAAAGGCCGGTCAATTGTTGAGAGAATTAACCTTAGCTGCACATACAGTCAACAGTCATGCTATACATCACTTTTTAATAGCTACCGACGTTGTGCCAGAAAACTTATTTGCTGATGCTGTTAACAGTGTTTCTACAATAAGAAAAAATGCACAATATGTTGTAGATATGGTTGCTGGTGAAGGTATCCACCCATCTGATATTAGAATTGGTGGTATGGCTAGTAATATTACTGAATTAGCTAGGAAAAAATTATATTCAAGATTAAAAGCACTAGTACCTGTCGTTGATGCTCATGTAGAGTTAATCACTGGTTTAGTTGCTGATAAAGAATTCCCTGCAGGATTAGGTGTACATAATCAACCTGTTTTTGCAAGTGATAAGATCTATGGTAAAAGAGAATACTTTGACTTAGATAGATTTACTGAGATAATGCCTGAAAGTTGGTATGATGACCCTGAAATAGCTAAAAGAGCTTGTTCAACCATTCCTTTATATGATGGTGTTAACGTAGAAACTGGTCCAAGAGCAAGAGCTGTTAAGTTTGGAGGCTTTAATGAAAGAGGAGTTGTAGCTCAGCATGTTGCTAGAGCTGTTGAAATGAAATCCCATCTTTCTAGAGCAATTGCCATCTTAGATGAATTAGATACTTCAGCAAATACTTTAGCTGACTTTGATCCTAGAGGAACAAATAAGCTTGGTATTGGAGCAATTGAAGGACCAAGAGGTTTAGATGTTCACATGGCACAAGTTGCCGATGGTAAAACTCAATTCTATAGTGCATTAGTACCTACTACTTGGAATATTCCAACTATGGGTCCTGCTACTGAAGGATTCCATCATGAATGGGGACCTCATGTTATACGAGCTTATGACCCTTGTTTATCCTGTGCTACTCATGTAATGGTAGTTGATGATGAAGACAAGAGTGTCGTTAAAAACGAAATGGTAAAAATCTAATTAATATATGATTTTAGTAAAGTTAATTATTTAATTTTACAATACAATCGTTATTATTAATGGATTATTGAAGGGAAAAACATGCCATATGATGCAGAAATATTAGTTGTTGGATGCGGAAACATACTCTTTAAGGATGATGGTTTCGGTCCAGAAGTTATTAATGCTTTAGAAGACTATTTTAAAGATAAAGAAATGCCAAATGACACCATGTTTATTGATGCAGGAACTGGTGCAACACACTTTATATTTACTTTGCCACATGAAAGTTGGAAAAAGTTAATAGTAATTGATGTTGTGGAGTTTGATGCAGAACCAGGAACTCTAAAAATTTTTAGTCCCTATGATATGCCAAGAGGAGCATATGAAAATGTTCATTCTTGGCCAGTTGAAGAACCTCTTCATGACTTAGCTAAAGACATTGAAGTAGTTATTGTAGGGTGTAAACCTAAGGAAATTTCTGCACCAAATGTGGAAATGGGCTTATCAGAGCCTGTTAAAAATGCAATCCCTGAAGCCATTGAGATGATTTTAAAAGAAATAGGGGTTTAGCAAATGCTTGCAAGAATTAAAAGATTTTTAGGACTTGGAGGTAAGCCAGAAAAACAAGCTAAGCCAATTAAGCCAAAAGATGATGAATCTTCACAACAGGAGGTTGAAAAAGTGGCTGATAAACCAAGAATAGGATATATTCATTTGAGTGGGTGTTCTGGTGATGGTATGGCATTAACAGAAAATTATGACATACTCGCCGACCTACTTACTGATATGGTAGATATTGTATATGGACAAACCTTAGTAGATGTGTGGTATGAAGATGGTAATAACCAAAATAATCCACAAATGATTGATGACATGCCAGAAATGGACTTAGCATTAGTAGAAGGGTCTGTCTGTTTACAAGATGAACATAGTATGCATGAACTTAAAAAATTAAGAGAAAAATCTAAATTAGTATGTGCTTTTGGGTCTTGTGCTATGAATGGATGTTTCACACGATTCTCTCGTGGTGGACAACAAGCACAGCCAAAACATGAAGCATTTTTACCAATTGGAGATATAGTACAAGTTGATTGTGCAATTCCAGGTTGTCCTGTTTCTCCAGAGATTGTAGCTAAAACTGTAGTTGCGCTTATTAATGGAGACATGGATTATTTACAACCTATGTTAGATATTGCAGGTTGTACATATAACTGTGGTTGTGACTTACAAAAAAATATTGTTAATAAGTCCCTTTGTACTGGATGTGGAACTTGTGCAATGGCTTGTCAAACAAGAGCTATTGATATGAGAGAAGGTAGACCAGAAGTCAATATAGACAGATGTATTAAATGTGGTATATGTTACACTCACTGTCCAAGAAGCTGGTTCCCTGCAGAACAGATCAATAAGGATTTAGGACTATAGGAGGGTTTAAAAATGGTATTAGGTACTTATAAAGAAGCTGTATCTGCAAGAGCTACTGATAAACAAATCCAAAAAGTCTCACAAGATGGTGGAATAGTAACTGCATTATTATCTTATGCATTAGATGAAGGTATTATTGAAGGAGCTGTAGTAGCAGGACCTAGTGAAGAGTTATGGAAACCAGAACCATTAGTTGCTATGACTTCTGATGAAATTCTTTCTGCAGCAGGAACAAAATACACTTTTTCCCCTAATGTATGGGCATTGAAAAAAGCTGTTAGACAATATGGGCTTGAAAAAGTCGGTACTGTTGCAATTCCGTGTCAATTACAAGGTATTAGAAAAACACAATCTTATCCATTTGGAACAAGATTCTTAGCTGATAAATTATCTTTAATTGTTGGTATTTTCTGTATGGAAAATTTCCCATTTGCTTCACTTGAAACTTTCATCAGTGAAAAGATGAAATCTTCACCTGAAGTAACTGAAAAAATGGATATTGGAAAAGGTAAATTCTGGATTAATGCTTTAGGCGAAGATATTGGTCTTCCATTAAAAGAAACTCATGGATATGAACAAGCAGGATGTAATATATGTCCTGATTACACTGCTGAGTTAGCAGATGTATCTACAGGTTCTGTTGGTTCTCCAGATGGTTGGTCTACTGTTCTTAAAAGAACTGAAGCTGGTATATCCATTTTCGATCAGGCTGTTGAAGCTGGTATTATCGAAATTAAATCCATGGATGATGTAAAACCAGGTTTACCATTACTTGAAAAACTATCAAAAGGTAAAAAAGACAATGCTAAGAAAGAAAGTGATAGTAGAAGAGAATTGGGACTCCCTGTTCCATTCTAATTCTATTTTCATTTTTTATTTTTATTTTTAAATTTTTCAATATATAATCCTTTTAATAATATAATAAATTATACTATTTTTAAATATCATAACAGTTTAATACATCATAATACTGTTACATATAATGCTATTTGTATATCATAATATTTTTGCATATTATACTATTTTTAAATATCATTAATACTTTTATATATTATAATATTATTACATATCATAATATTTTTGAGATAATTGTTATTAACAAAATTATTATTAAAATTATTATATTAAAATTATTATTAATTAATAATACAATAAAAATAATATAATAATTATAATAATCTTACTATTAAAAACAGTCTTATTATCTAAAATAAAAGCTTTATTGATCTAAATATTATTATTTAAATAATTTTAATAATTATAAAAATTTTTTATTTTTATAAAATTAAGAAATTTTTGATTTCTTAATAACTAAAAATTTTTAATTATTAGATCAAAAATGTTATTTTTAACTTTATACATCTTAAAAATAATAATACCTATCTTAAAAATATAAAAATTATATTAAAAATAAAAAAGATATTAGCTGAATTTTTATGTAAATTTACATAGATTGATTATTTGGTTGTTATAGTACAACTGTCTCCTTCAACAATAACAGTATGTTCACTTTGAGAAACCCAACAATTAGTTTTTTCTTTTAATGCAGGATAGGGATATATTGCCATTGCTTGTGAAAGTTGCCTCATAGAACTATTTAATCGATTTGGATTGAATTTTTCTGTTAGCCATCTGATAGAAAAGGGTAGTGTATTGTAGTTTGTTTTTATTTCACTTAGAACTTTTGTAGTATGTGCCATCCTGAAAGGTTTATCCTTTAAATATCTAAATATGTATGTATTTGGAGTATCAGTTACCCAGCCAACTCCATCTGTTGCAAATGGTTCTATAGCTATTACATCTCCTTCTTTTAATTTTGTGATGCTTTTATCATCAACACTAGGGATTGATAAACCAGAGTGTAAATTCCATTGTTCTAAACTATGTCCTGTTAAATTAGATACTGGATTAAATCCATAACTATTTATAGCTTCTTGAACAGCTTTGCCTATTTTACCAATTTCAACACCTGGTTTCACTGTATTAATGGCTGCTTCAAGCCCAGCATCTGAACTTTCAATCATTTCTTTATTTTTATTTATAATATCATCATCATACTTTTCTTCTAAATCTTTCCCAGGAACCATTACTGTTATTGCAGAATCAGCTATATAACCATCAATATGCGCTCCTAAATCTAATTTTACTAAATCTCCAGTAGATATTTTTGTTTTATCATTAAATGGAGAGGTATAATGAGCTGTCATTTCATTTACAGAAACATTACAGGGGAATGCTATTCCTGCTCCTGCTTTTTCAATTTCATTTTCTACAAATTCTACTAAGTCTAATATTGGTAAATCATCTTTTATAATTTTAATTGCATCTTTTCTGACTTGTGAAACGATTTTCCCAGCTTTTTCATATGATTCTATCATGTTTTCATCTTATTTTTTTATATACTAATAAATTTATTGATTTTGATGTTCTATTACTATTTAAACTAATTTTTAATAAAACTAAATTGTAACAATATTAAATATATTACAATATGAATTATAATATATTAAATATAAAATATATTTATAATTTTACTAAATGTAGTAATTATATTTTGCTAATCTGAAGTATATTTAGTTTTTTATTTTAAAATTCTTACAAAATTTTTATATACTTTTATTAACAAATATTAATCATAATAGTCTTTCATATAGATATATAATATATATTAAAATTTTTAAATTAAAATTTTAAAATGAGGTAAAATTATGGCAAATGTGGTATTATCTGGTGTAAATACAATATCAGTTAACCAGATATTCATTGTTGTTATCGCCATCATTGCTTTAATAGCTATTATAATAATAGTTATGCAGTGGAGACGAGTTAGAGAATCTCAAAATAATGTTCGAATAATGGAAACCGAGATTGAGCTTAAAAAAATAAGCATGGTCGAGAAAGATTTGGAATCAAAGCGTTTAATGGAGAATCCAATTCAGTTACCTAAAGAACAACAAGAGAATCTTTCTACTATTCGTAAATCTACATCTGATATAATGGGTGATGTTGGATATTTACACAGTGAAATTAATGAAAGGTTAGCTAGATTAGAAGCTCAAACAGAGCAAAAAAAGCTTGAAAAGATGCTTAAAGAAATTGAAATTAAGGAAAAACAACTCCTTAAAAAAGGTAAACTCTAATGGGGTGTTATTATGGATGCTTTAGAAGCTTTAGCTGTTTTAATACTTGCAGGAGCAATAATAGTTTTATTATATTATTATTTACAAAATAATACAGAAGCTATGAGTAAAGTTAGAGAATATATCCCTTCCAATGTTCAACAAAATAATGAGGAAGAACAAATTCCAACTGGAGGTTTAAATATGACTCAAAATGCAAATTCGGATTCAAATACTTCTATGGGAGAAAAATTAAAAGTTAAATTTAAAGACATTGATATGCCTAATTTTAGTACTGATTCATTTTCAAAGAAAATCGATTCATTTTTAGATGAAAAAAGTGATGAATTAATTAAAGATTGGTCTTTAGCTACTAAAGAAGATACTGAGGCTCTTGAAAAAAGATACGAATCAGTTTCTAGAAATGTTGATGAATTAACTAAGAGATTTAATGAATATAGGGAATATACTAATGAAAGATTAGATTCTATCAATGAAAGGTTAAGCAAACTTGAAGAAGAGTAAATAATAAAAATAATAAAATAATTTTTATCCTATTTTTTTATATCTTTTTGTTTCTATTTTTTTTATTTATTTTTATAAAAAGCTTTATATACTATAAAAACATATAGTTTGATGATGACTATTTTTAAGTAGATCTCAAACTTTATTAAAAGTATTTTTTTAAAATTCAAATTTATTATTTTAGATTTTTGTTCTAAAAATAATTTGTTTTTTGTAAACTATTTGTTTAAATATATTTTCATTCATTTAGCAGGGTGGGGTAGTCTGGTGATCCCGCGGGGCTCATAACCCCGAGAGCCCTAGTTCAAATCTAGGCCCTGCTATTCTAAATTTTTATTTTTTACTATTTAATAAATATTATGTTTTTAGGAATTTCACAAATTTTTCAAGAATTTGCAGATTTCATAATATTTTTAGGTTAAATATAATAATTTTAATTAAACTTATTAATAATAAAATATATAATTTTTTAGTGATAGCAAGCTAAAGACAGTTACTGGTTATTAGTTAACTAAGGAAACTCCATCCATCACACAGAACTATAATGTTGAAAGACATATGCTGAGAGGTATGACTCTGGAGCAGAAACGACACGTCTTTTAATGAATGACTATGATAGTTTAATCTTGATTGACATTAAAAGGATCGGTGAAACGGCCATTCTATAGGGTGCAAGGACAAGTTTGCTTTTGATCCTCTGTGGTAGGCAAGGTAGTCCGCGTAGATGAATACTGTATAAAACAGAAGGTGGGTTACTCTTAGCATGCTATCACCTTCATTTTTTCTTACTTTCTTACTTTTTTAATTATTTTTAGACAAATTAAGCTTATTTAAAAGATATTCGTATATCTATAATATTCTTGGAAGTCATTTTTGGGAATTCCATATTTCTTTTATTTTTTTCTACATAAATAATTATAATAAACCTTCATAATTATATTAAGTTAGGCAGTTATTATGTAAATTTTCATAGACTTTTTTAATATAATAAATGTATCCATAGATTTCATAGTTAATACTTTAGTATATACACATCTTTTAATATATCATATCTAATCTAATAGATGATTTATAAGCTTTTTTTATATATATTAAAAAAATAAAAAAAGAAAGAATATTAAAAATAATTTAAAAAAAGATAGCAAATAGCTATATTAGCTATTTACTTGATTTTAAAAGTTCTAAAAGTTCTAAAAATTTTGGAATATTTTGAATAGAATTTTATTAATTATTCTATAACTTCACCTTTTAACTATTCTCATTGTATTTTTGGTGAATATATTCTTTGAAATAGTATTTTTAATCCCTTTAATATATATTCCGTACTTATGGTATGAAATTTTATTTTTTAAGATCTTATTTTTACTTCCTAGAATACAAATTCCAATTTTTGAATTTTTATATACAGTATTTATATATACAGTAACACTTTTAGCAGTTTTAGGGAGTATAAGTCCATATTTACAATTTTTCAAGGTATTATATTTTATTGTTGATGTGACACTAGAGTATATTCCTTTAATATTAGATTTTACTGTGTTTTCTCTTATTAAAGTATCTTTACCTATATTATAAATACCATATTTTGCATTTGAATAAATCTTGTTGCTATTTATATTAACTGACTTTGCTTTATTATAAATACCGTTTTGATAGTTCTGTATTGAAAATCCACGTATACTTGTTCCAATAGCATTGGTATTAACTTTTATAGCGATTCCTTTGTTATTAATACCTTTTAAATTAACAGTACCATTAGTTCTTAAATCTAAAGTTTTAGATATTGATAATGTTAATCCTTTATAAGTTCCTTTTGCAAAAAGTATAATGTCTTTAGATGCAGCTTTGTTGATTATGGACTGTATTGTACTTTTACTCATCTTATTATTAACTTTCCATATAACTTTGGCATTTGCTACATTAACTCCCCTATTGTTTTCAGAAGATATATGATTATTATCCCCTTCAAACACAGTTTTTACAATTAATTTACCATATGAATATGAAATATAACTAAATTTAGCTATTCCATTAACATTGGTAATGCTATTACCAATATATACATTGTTCACATAAAATTTAACAACTTTATCAGAAATTGGATTACCCTCTTCATCTTTTAAAGTAGCGATGAGATTAAACAATAGTCCTCTTTTACCATTAACAGAATTTATATTAATACTAGTGTTTTTAACTACTAAAATTTCTGAAGTATATATAGAAATTAAATTTCCTTTAGTATAATTTGAATAATATTCACCAGACAGAAGATATTTGCCTAAAGTAGTTATGCTTAAATCATATTTTGCTAAGCCTTCAGTTACTATTGCATTAAATCTTTCATCACCTAATAAAAATGTGAAATTACCTCCAGAAATATTATTTCCTTTATCATCAGTAACTAAAACATATAAACTTATATCTCCTTTTATAATTTTAATAGTCTCATTTTTTAGTAATGTTAATTTTACAGTATCAATTGATCCATTATTGTATATATAATGCCCCTCAGTAGAAGCAAAACAATTATTCATAGTGTTATTTTTAAGTTTTAACATTCCATTGTTCCAGATTGCTCCTCCTCTTTCTGCTGCAGTATTATTTTCAAAGTTACAATTTGTTATTGTTAAAGTACCATAATTAACTATTGCCCCTCCATTTATGTTTGTACAATTTAAAATTGTTAAATTGTGTAAATAAACAATAGAGTTTGAACTTATGTTAAATAGATATGAAATTGAACTTCCATCAATGTACGTTTTGTCAACTCCCTTACCTATAATAGAGATACTTCCCTCTTGATTTTTATGAAACTTACTGATTTCAATTTTCGTGTTATTATCACCTTTATAGATTCCTTCATCTAAATAAATAATGTTTTTATCGGAATCTGTTGATTGATTGATAGCCTTACCTATTGAATTGTAGGGATTATCACTTGATCCATTCCCTGATGAATCATCTCCACTAAGAGAAACATAAATATTATTTTCAGCTGCTGAAACTTCTGATGCTATAACAACACCTGAAAATAAACTTATTATAAGTAAAAAAATTATTATTACCTTATTAATTTTCAATAATTGCGCCCCCTTATTTAATATTTTTAAAATTAGCTAATCAATAATTAAAAAGAAAAATTAAAAAGAAAAAATAGTATTAAGATTATTTTGTATATTTAAAAAATTTCATTTCACTGATAAATTAAAAGCATGATTGATTAACTAGTAATACTATATACTAGACAACATATATAATTAACTATACTATTATTTAATTATACTATTTTTATATTTTATTTATAGTTATATATATTTTATTCACAAATATAGGGAATATTCATATTGATATAAATATTACTCCTATTCTATAAATTAATATATAATTTTTATATATTTATATTAATTATTATTTAATTTTTATATAATCATTATTTAATTTATATTTAATTTATATCTATTTCTCATTTGTTCCTTATTATTCATTATTTATTATTTATTCAATTTTTTTCATGATTTAATGATTTTTGATATAATTATTTATAGTATTAAAATCTATTATTTAATTATGAACATAATTAAAAGGGGAAACAATACAAATCTAAGAAGATTAAATGAGATTCTGAAAGTTTTCAGCAAATATGAGTTTGGTTTTGTAATTGAGAGAATAGGTCTAAAACACAAGATTCCATTTTTTGGGCATTCTAATAAATATGAATCATTAGAGGAACTTGATGATTCATTGCCCGTAAGATTAAGAAAAACATTACAGGAATTAGGTCCTGCATATATCAAATTAGGACAGATGATAAGTACTCGTCCTGATTTGGTTGGAGAATCGATTGCATCTGAGTTTTCTAAAATGCAGTCTGATAATCCAACTGTAGAATTTTTAGAAATAAAAAAAATTGTTGAAGAAGAATTAGATAGTCCTATAGATGATATATTTGATATATTTTATGAAACTCCTTTGTCTGCTGCATCTATTGGTCAAGTTCATGTAGCTAAATTGAAAAATGGTCCTTATGTTGCAGTTAAAATTCAAAAACCAGATATTGAAAATGTAATAAAAAGTGACTTAGCTATAATGAAATTTTTAGCTAAAAGAATTGACCAATATATTCCAAGAGCTAAGCCTTATAATTTTCCCATTATAATTAAGGAATTTGAAAGGTCAATTTTAAAAGAAATTGATTATAATCAAGAATTAAATAATATGGAGCATTTTAAAAAGATATTTGATGATGATGAAACAGTTCATGTTCCAAAAGCATATTCTGAATTTTCAACTAAACGGGTACTTACTATGGAATATGTTAATGGGGAAAAGATTTCTGATGTTATATTGTCAGAAGGAATTTACGATAAAAAATTAATAGCCCAAAGAGGAATGAAATCTTACTTTAAACAGATTATAGATCATGGTTTTTTCCATGCAGATCCACATCCATCTAATATTTATATTTTGAAAGGTAATATTGTTTGTTATATTGATTTTGGAATGATGGGATTTCTTGATAATGAGTTTCGTGAAAATTTAACTGAATTATTCGTATATTTTATTGAAAAGAATGTTAAAGGAATGATTAATCAGTTATCTTATATGGGAATATTAAACAATCGTGTAAATAAGAAGAATTTAAGCTATGATTTAATGGATCTAATGAATAAATATTATGGAGTAGAATTAAAGGGAGTTCATGGTGGAATGATGGATTTAATATCTGTTATGAGGGATTATGAAGTTACTATGCCAAGAGAATTTGTTTTAATCTCTAAAGGCATTTCAATGTTAGAAGAAACAGGTATAGAATTAGATCCAAATTTTGATACAATATCAACACTTGAACCATATGTTCGTAAAATAACGGTTAGAAGATTAAGCCCATTTAGATTAGTTAAGTTTATTAAAGATAATATTTTTGAAATTGAGCATATATTAAAGACACTCCCATTAAATATATCTAAAACACTTTATAAGTTAGAAGAAGGCAAGCTACTTATTGAGTTAGAGCATAAAAATTTAGAAAAAATGATTAATAGAATTTCAATTTCAATGATTTTATCAGCATTGCTTATTGGATCTTCACTAGTTATATTATCTGATAAAGGCTTTATGATATTTGGTTTGCCGTTTTTAGGAATTATAGGATTTATTTTCAGTGCTATATTGGGTCTATGGCTAATTATATATACATTAAGAGGAAAAAATTATTAAAAATAAGATTAAAATAAGTAAGATTAAAATAAAGAAATATAAAGTAAGGAAATATAAAGTAAGGAAAAATTAAAATTAAAAAATTATATTTAATATTTTTTATTAAAAATTTTATTAAAAAGTGATAAATTGGAATTTTAGTGGTTAATAGCTTCTTTTACTTTATCAAAGAATCCTTTTTCATAAGTTTTTATCTCTTCACCACTTATTTCAGCGAATTCTTTAAGTAATTCCTTTTGTTTTTCATTTAATTTTTGAGGAACAACTACACTAGCTGTAACATAAAGATTTCCTTTGGAATTTCTCCTCATTATAGGCATACCTTGACCTCTTAAACGGAATACAGTACCACTTTGAGTTCCAGGAGGTATTTTGAGTTCTACTTCACCATCAATAGTAGGAATATCTATTGAATCTCCAAGACTAGCTTGAACAAAACTGATTTGTTGTTCATAATAAAGATTAGGCCCTTCTCTTTCAAATTTTTTGTGTGGTTTAACATTAATTAAAACAATCAAGTCTCCATATCCACCATTAAAATCTCCAGCATTTCCTTCACCAGGAACACGAAGACGAGAACCAGATTCCACTCCAGCAGGAATTTTTATACTAATTGTATTATTTTCTCTTACTTTTCCTTTTCCATTACAGTTCTTACATGGGTCTGTTATGATTTTTCCTTCTCCTCTACATTCGGGACAAGGTCTTACATTCATCATTTGACCTAATATTGTATTAGTCACTTGTTTCACTTGACCAGTTCCACCACATGTTTGACATTCTTTAGGATTGCTTCCAGGCTCAGATTTGCTTCCATGACACACTGGACATTCTACATCATGCATTATAGAAATATCTTTTTCTATATCTTTTGATGCTTCTTCTAGAGTTATATCTATTTCTGCATAGATATCAGATCCTCTTTGAGGACCTCCTCTTCTGTTTCCACCACCAAATCCAAACATTTCAAAGATATTTCCCATGTCAAATCCACCACCAAATCCTTGGAATATATCTTCAAAATTAACATTTCTGAATATGTCTTCATTAGAGAAGCCATCCATACCAGCATGACCGAACTGATCATAAGTTTTTCTTTTTTCTTCGTCAGATAAAACAGCATAAGCTTCACTTATCTCTTTAAACTTCTCAGTAGCTTCTTCATCTTCAGAAACATCTGGATGGTATTTCATAGCTAATTTACGATAAGCTTTTTTTATTTCTTTTTTATCTGATCCCTTCTCTACCCCGAGAACATCATAATAGTCACGCTTTTCTGGCATTTATTCACCTAAAATATAAAATCATTTATAAAATAAAAATTATCAATTTTGTTAATTTTGTTTTGAATATTAACTCTATTTATTAATATTAATCTTATATATTAATATTAAGCTTACTTATGAATATAATTTTTTTTAAATATAAAAATAATTAAAAATAAATCAATTATTAAAAATAAAATTTAGGATATATAATAGTTTTGATTATATTAGTTCTAATTATATTTTAACTAGTATATATCCATTATTTAGTAATATATTGTTTAATAATGTATTATTTAGTATAATTTAGTATATATCTACTATTACATTATAAGTTTATTTTTATTATAGATATATTTATTTTTTAACTTCATAATCTGCATCAATAGTGTCATCATTGTTAGACTCATTATCTTGGTCTTGATTTCCACCTTGATCTGCTGCTCCTTGTTGAGCTTGTTGTGCTGCTTGAGCTTCTTGATAGATTTTTGCACCTAATTCCTGAACAATTTTTGTTAATTCTTCAGTTTTATCTTTTATAGCTGCAATATCATCACCAGTTATTAATTCACGAAGTTCTTTAACTAAATTTTCAATTTTAGATTTTTCATCATCAGATACTTTATCTTTAAGATCTTCTAAGGTTTTTTCTGCAGTATAAATCATAGAGTCTGCATTATTCCTAACTTCAATCTCTTCTTGTTTCTTTTTATCTTCTTCAGCATGCACTTCAGCTTCTTTAACCTTTTGATCGATTTCATCATCAGATAATTTAGTTGAAGCAGTAATTGTAATAGCTTGCTCTTTACCAGTTCCCATATCTTTTGCAGATACATTTATAATACCGTTTGCATCAATATCAAATGTAACTTCAATTTGAGGAACTCCTCTTGGTGCTGGAGGGATTCCTACTAATTGGAACCTTCCAAGAGTAGTATTATCAGAAGCCATTGGTCTTTCACCTTGTAGCACATGAATATCCACAGAAGTTTGATTATCTGCAGCTGTTGAGAATATTTGGCTCTTTTTAGCAGGTATTGTTGTGTTACGATCTATGAGTTTAGTTGCAACTGCTCCCATTGTTTCAATACCTAATGAAAGTGGAGTAACATCAAGAAGTACAAGATCTTTAATTTCTCCGGCTAATACTCCTCCTTGAATAGCTGCACCCATAGCTACACATTCCATAGGATCAATTCCTCTTTCAATATCTTTTCCAATATATCCTTCAACGAATTTTTGGACTACTGGCATTCTAGTAGGTCCACCAACAAGAATTATTTTATCTATGTCTCCTTTTGTCATTTTAGCATCTTTTAATGCTTGTTCCATAGGATTTCCACATTTTTTAACAATAGGATCAACTAATTCTTCAAGTTTTGCTCTAGTAAGGTTGTTTATTAAATTTTTAGGACTTCCATCAGTTCCCATAGTGATGAACGGTAAGTTTACTTCACTGGTTAAGGTGGTTGAAAGTTCTATTTTTGCTTTTTCAGCTGCTTCTCTAAGTCTTTGAACTGCTTGATCATCATCCATAAGACTTATACCTGTCTCTTTTTTAAATTCATCAGCTAAATAATTCATTATAGTATTATCCATATCGGTTCCACCGAGTTGTGTGTCACCGCTGGTAGATTTAACTTCAAATACTCCTCCACCAAATTCCATAATGGTTACATCAAGAGTACCTCCACCAAAATCGAATACCATAATTTCTATTTCATCTGCTTCTTGTTTATCAATTCCATAAGCTAAACTTGCTGCTGTTGGCTCGTTTACAAGACGTACAACATCTAAACCTGCTATGGTACCAGCATCCTTAGTAGCTGTTCTTTGATTATCATCAAAATAAGCTGGGACAGTAATAACAGCTTTTTTTACTTCTTCTCCAAGGAATGATTCTGCATCTTTTTTAATTTTTTGAAGAATAAAAGCAGATATTTCTTGTGGAGTATATTCTTTTCCTTGAACTTTAACTTTTCTGTCAGTTCCCATACTACGTTTTATTGCACTAATTGTATTTTCTGGGTTTGTAACAGCTTGTCTCCTAGCTGGTTCTCCAACTAATCTCTGTCCATCTGGTGTAAAAGCTACATAACTTGGAAATGCTTTACCATACTGACTAGCTCCTTCTGCACTTGGTATTACAGTTGGTTTTCCACCTACAAGAACTGCTGCAGCTGAATTACTTGTTCCTAAATCGATTCCTATTATCTTTTCTTTTTTATCTGCCATGAATGTCACCTATATAATTTTTTGTATTACTTTTTATTTTTATTATTTTTCATTAAAGTTTTATTTTTATTAAAATAGAGTATATATTAAAATATTTTTATATGAAAATTATCATTGTGTATAAGATTTATATAAAATAAGACTTATTTATATAAAAATTATTTTTTATATATGACTCATTTTATGTTATATAAGACTTATTTTAAGTCATATTAGGATTATTTTAACTATAATACTATTTTAAGTTATATGAAAATTATTTTAACTTATATAATAATTATTTTGATTTATATAAGAGTTATTTGATTTGTAAATAAATTTATTTGGCTAATTTATTTTTTACAAACTCTAACTTTGGAATATTTAATTACCTTATCTTTTAGAGTGTATCCTTTCATTAATTCATCAATGATTTCACCATTCTCATGTTCTTCACTAGCTTCTGCCATTAAAGCTTCATGTTTAAATGGATCGAATTTTTCGCCTTCTGCAACTATTACTTCAAGCCCTTCTTTTTCTAAAGTTGATTTTAATTTGGAATATATTAATTCTACTCCTTCTCTTAATTCTTTTTCAGTTTTAGATTGTTCAAGAGCTCTTTCAAGGTCTTCATAGCTGTCTAATATATTCATTATTAAATTTTCATTTGCAAACTTAATGATTTCTTGTTTTTGTTTTTCAGTTTGCTTTTTAAAATTTTCAAAATCAGCCTGAAGGCGTTGAATATGAGACATATATTCACTTATTTCTTCATTTTTGTCTTCAAGGTCTTTTTCTATATTAGCTAACTCATCTATCTTTATTTTTAACTCTTTCTGAGTATCATCAAATTCTTTTTCCTGAAGCTTCATTTTTTCTTTCATTTCTTTTATTTGCTCTTCAAGACTTACTATTTTTTTGTCATTAGCCATCAATTCACCTTTTTTAATAATAATGAAAGAAAGAGTTTTGTTATAATTAATAAATTTGATTAATGAATTTATATTGTTTGAAATAGATATTAATTATTAAAATTTCTAATTTATACAATTAAATAATTGTGCAATTAGAAAAAAATTAAATGTTTTTGATTATCAAAATTTTGGGTTGAGGTTAGTTTTATTTTAATAATAAAAACAATTATTTTTGAATTCATATTTGGACTTTTTTCTATCAAATTTATTAAAGTAACAAAAAGTTATCTTTCTCATTATCTTATAGTAACAAAAAGTTATATAAATGTTTCGATACATAGTTAATATGATGATTATGATAGGCGATAATTTTAATAATAAAAAAAATAATAAGGGCAACTTTGGCACTAATACTAAAGAATTTATTAGTGATAATGATTTAAACAATTTTAATGCTCCTAATCCTTATAATATTACTGATAATAGTAACCAATTTAATAATGTGGATATGGAAGATATTCTTGATGTCATGGGATGTCGAACTAGAAGAGAAATTATTAATTTGTTAAGAGAAGAACCAAGATTCGTGAGTGAAATATCACAAGAGCTTGAAATTGGACAAAAAGCAATTATTGAACATTTAAGAGCTATGGAAGAAATTGGAATACTTGAATCTTCTTTTAAAAAAATTGTTAGAGGTAGACCTCGTAAATACTATGATATGCCTCATGATTTCACCATTAACATAACTATAACTGAGAATTCTTTTGATGTTAATATTTCGGAGGATATCCTTAATCTTAAACAACTTCCTTCTGGGGATGAATGGTCTAAGTTATTAGATATTGAAAAAAGAATTGATCAAGGGCATTGGGAGGCTGTTGAAGAGCTCAAAAGCCAAATAAGATTATATGAGAACTTAAAGAATAGGGCAGAGTATATTCTTGAAAGAACTCAAATGGAATGAGTTATATCTTTCAATCCATCCATATATGTTTATAACTAATAAATATATATTCAAATTATCCATATATTCTCAATTCATTCATATATCTACTCATATATTTTCGCATATCAATTCATGTTATTTTTTATAATGCATTCTCTTTTTATTATGTTATTAAATTAATGTTATCTTATTATTCTATTAATTCCATTTATGGCTATATTTAATAGACTTATTTTTTAGTTTTAGAAGATGCTATTATGGCCTGCCCAAGTGAGATAGAACCATCACCTGCACAAGAATTTCTATGTTGAATGAATTTAAATCCTTCTTTTTCAATATATTGTTTTGTAGCTAAAGTAATAGCTTCATTATAGAAAACTCCTCCAGTGGCACCAATATAATCAATTCCAATTTTTTCTGCAGCATCTACAGCTAATTTTGCTAACCCTTTACTAATAGCAACTTGTCCAGCATATGCTATCTCTTTTTTATTTTTTCTTTCTTTTATTAAATCCATTATATCTATAAGTATTTGACTAGTATCAAGGACAGGTCTATTATCCACCTTTTTAAATTTTGGTTGGATGGTTATATCTCCATTTGCAGCATATGCATATGATTCTAATTTCATAGAACATTCTCCTTCATAAGTTCTTTTACCACAAATATTTAAAGCTGCAGAAATGGAATCTAAAATTCTACCAGTACTTGTTGTGATTTGGACATTTAAATTTGATTTGATTTGATTTAAAACATTTTTTATTTCAATTTCTCTGTGTTGGAAATAATCAGAATAGTTAGAAATTAATATATTCTCAAGTTCACTATCTATTTTACTCTCTTTATAATAATCACTATTATATAAAATAGAAGCTAACATTCTTGCAGGATATTTAGTAGAAATATCTCCTCCTGGCATTTTTTGAGGTTCAAGAGAAGCTAATCTCTCATAATTAGTTACATCTGTGTAAAGTATTTCTCCTCCCCATGCAGTTCCATCTTCACCATATCCTACACCATCAGCAGCTATAAAAATTAATTCATCTATAGAATTGTCAATAGCTAATACTGCTCCATGAGCATGGTGGTGTTGAACTGGAACAACAGGGCAATCGAATTTTTCTCCCATTCCTCTAGCTAAACGTGTTGTAAAAAATTGTGGATGCATATCGCATGCTATCAAATCCAATTTTTCTGTTTTTGTAATATTCATCATATTTTTTATAGCTTCTTGAAGAAATTCATAGGTTTTGAACTTGTTTGTATTTCCAATATGCTGAGAAACATAAGCTAATCTTTGTTTTTGAAGTGTAAATGTAACATCAAGTTCTGGTCCAAGAGCTAAAACATTAAAATTACTTTTTAAACCTTTTAAACTATTTAAATTACTTAAATCATATGGTTCAGGAACATAACCTCTTGATCTTCTTATAAATGACAATTCGTTATTTCTATATCTTATTACAGAATCATCGCAACGATTTATAATTTTCCTATCATGTAAAAGAAAGTAATCAGCTATTCCATAGAGACTAGAAAGAATTTCCTTGTTTTTTATCATCATAGGTTCTCCTGGAATATTTGCAGATGTCATAATGAATGCTGGTTCTTCTGTGTAATCAAAAATAAGATGATGTAATGGAGAATATGGAAGCATAACTCCAATATTATGAAGTTCTGGAGCTAAAAATTCCGAAAAATCATATTCATCATTCTTTTTTAGTACAACTATTGGTCTTTCTTTTGATAATAAAGAACTTATTTCAAGTTTTGATACTTCAGCGAACTTTGTTATTGTTTCTAAATTTGGAGACATAACTGCAAATGGTTGGTTAGGTCTATTTAATCTTTTTCTAAGTTTTTTGATTGGTTTATCTTCAGTCACCTTAGCCACTAGATGTGTTCCACCTATTCCCTTAATTGCTAATATTTTTCCCTCATTTAATAAACTAACTCCTTCTTTTAAGGGGTTATTTTTTTCATTAAGTATTAGTTCTTTTTTATCTTTATCAAATAGTTTTAATGAAGGTCCACAATTTTTACAACAACTAGCTTCCGCATGATATCTACGGTCACTTGGGTTTTCATATTCTGTATTGCATTCATAACAAAGAGGAAATTCATCCATTGTTGTTCTACTTCTATCATATGGTACTGCTTCGATTAAAGTAAAACGAGGTCCACAATCTGTACATGCTGTAAATGGATATTTATATCTTCTATTATTTGGATCATTCATTTCATCTAAACAATTATCACAAACAGCTAAATCTGGAGGAATAACAGAAGCACCTGAAAAATCTGATGAACTTTCAAGTATATTAAATCCATCTGGAACTTCAATATACTCTAACTCTTTTCCATCTTTTCTATCTTTTTCACTTTTTTCATCTATCCAATTTATTTCAATTGAATTTATCTTAGCTATTGGAGGACATTTATTTTTAAGTGTTTTTATGAAGTTATTTACATTATCTTCATTTTCAAATAAAACTATTTCAACAACATTTCCAAGATTTCTAACATATCCTACCATATTAAGAGCATTAGCTATCCTATACACTGTTGGTCTGAATCCAACTCCTTGCACTATTCCTTGGACTAATATTCTAGCAATTTTCATTTATTGCACCATTAAAACCAGTTTTTAATATATAATTACTTATAATTGGTGAATATTATGTTATATTAAATTATATTAAATTATATTAAATTATATTAAGTTATATTTTAGTTATATTAATTATACTAATCATTATCACATTAATTATCTTCTTAATTATATTATACTCTAATAATCATGATACTTTAATAAATAACTAATAATCAATAAAACAAGACATAATCAATAATAATAAAGACATGATAAATAATAATATTTTTAATAAAAATGAATATGATAAATGGATATTCAATAAAGTATACATTAAATAAATTACATATTTATAAAATAGGGTATTTACTAAAGAAAATTATTCAATAATACTTTTAATAATAATTTTTTAATAAGATAGATTTTATATGATTGTGCTTATAATTTTAATATAATAATTACATTAATATCTATAATTTATAATATTTATAATAATTTACAGTATTATTATTTATATCACTTATATTATTTACAGTATTATTATTTGGATTATACAGTATTATTATTCATATTATTAAAAATATTATATAATGTTAATAACATATAAAACTATTAATCATTTTATTAAATATTTAATAAAAGTTTACTAAATCTTTATTAAATTGTTATTAAATTTTCATTAAATATTTATTATTCATCAAACATTTATTCGATCTTCATTACATTTTTTATCAACAATTAGTTGTGATATTATGAGAAAAATCCTTGAAAAACTTTTAAATGGGGAAATAGATATTGAAACTTGTGAAAACCTTTTAAAAGCCAATACTATATTAGAATTAGATGGAATAGCCAAATTTGATAATAATAGAAAAATAAGAACAGGGTTTCCAGAAGCAATTCTCGCTCAAGGGAAAGATTATAATGATTTATTAGCTATAATTAAAGGATATTTTGATAACAAGAAGAAGAATGATTTCAATAATTCTATTATTATAACTAGATTGGATAATGATAAATATGATAAATTGAAAGTGAATTTAGCTTATTTAAATGAAAAATTTGATTTTGAATATAATTATAAGGCTAAAATACTAATAATATCTAATAAAATTATTAATAACGAGACTAATGGGGATGAAATTAACAATGAATCTGATAATGACTTTGATAGTAATGAAAACTCTAAAAAAATAGGTATAATAACTGCTGGAACTTCTGATATACCTGTTGCTGAAGAAGCTAAGGTTATTGTTGAACAAGGAGGTTGTAAAGCTATAACTTCTTACGATGTTGGAGTGGCAGGTATTCATAGACTTTTTCCACAGATTGCTAAAATGATTGAAGAGAGAGTATGTGTAATAATTGTATGTGCTGGTATGGAAGGGGCTCTTCCTTCTGTTGTAGCTGGTTTAGTTGATGTTCCTATAATTGGTGTTCCAACTTCTGTTGGCTATGGAATTGGTGGGAAAGGTAAAGCTGCCTTGTATGCTATGTTACAATCATGTGCTCCTGGATTAGCAGTTGTTAACATTGATAATGGTTTTGGAGCGGGAGTTTTTGCTCTTACAATAGCTAAAAATTTAAAATAATTATTTTTTTCATTGATATATACTATGGCATTGTTGTCTATTAATCATTTTTAAGAGGAATTGCCTTGATTTTTAAAGAATTTAACCCTAACAAACATGATACTCGTAAAGTTGCAGAACTTATTTATTCCGTTGATTATAGAACAAATCTTAAAGTTTTTAGATCTAAAGAAAGAGCAGTTCTAGCTATTGAAACTCTCCTCTTATCTGAAAAAAACAATTATAATGAAAAGAAGTCTGAAGATTATATTATCGATCTTAATCATCACAATAATCAGAAAAATATTGCTAATATTAATAATGATCAAAAATATAATGCTAATAATAACTCTATTAAAAAAACAAATAATCATAATAAGTCTAATTATAATAATAAATATAATGATAGAGAAAACAATAAAAATATCAACAATAAAAGTGTGAATAATAAATATCTAGATAATAAAGATAAAAATAATAATAATAATAATAATAATAAAAGTGTGAATAATAAAGATTTAGATAATAAAGATAAAAATAATAAAAATATTAATTCTAATAATTTGAATAATAATTATAAATTTTATATTATATTGGATGAAAATGATTTTGATGATGAAGAGGATATAATTGGAATAATATCTCTTGTTAAAGGCAAAAAAGGTAGCTTATTAAAAGATATTTTAGTAACACTTAAAAATTTAAATTTATTGGATTCTCTAAGATTTTCTTTTATATATATTTTAGATTATTTTGTTTTAGCTAAAACTCTTCCAGATGATATTTATCTTGCTGAAATAGCTATTGATAAAAGTCAAAGAGGTAAAGGCATGGGAACGGAGATATTAAATATTATTATTGAAGCAGCAAGAAAAAAAAGATTTAAAAGAGTTGTTTTAGATGCTGAATTTAATAACAAAGGAGCAATAAAGTTATATAAATCTTTAGGATTCGAAATATTTGATAAAAAAAGTATTAAATTGTTTAAAAAAGAAAGGGGAATGTATAATATGGAATATGTATTATAAAATTACATACTTATATTAAATAGACTCATGATTATATTAAATAGATCACAATATCTAGTAACTTTTAATAAAATTGCGATATTTAGTAACTATAATTCATGTCTTCTTTTAAATTCATCTAATAATTCATCTAGGCTAATTCCTTTGTATGCTAAAAGAAGAAGTGTGTGAAAAATTAAATCAGCAGATTCATGAACAAGATTTTCATTATTTTTTGATGCAATTATAACTTCAGCTGTCTCTTCCCCTATTTTTTCTAAAATTTTATCTTCAGCTAATTTTTTGCTATCTTTCATTATATTAGAAGTATATGAATTAATTGGGTTATTTTTTCTATCTTCTAATGTTTCATAAATATCTCTGATAATTTTTTCTTTAGTCATTAAGGATCCTTCTTTATTGTATAAATTAAATATGATTTGATATATGATACGAATCTTTTAAAGCTATTTTTACTTTATTCATTACTTTCTTGTTCTTCATCTTCTTTGGTCCAATATTTACCAGGTTTCATTTTTTCAGGCATTTTTTTCTTTAAACTTTCTGTAATAGCTATAAGTGGATGTTGTGCATCATCAATAATTTCAATATCATCAAAATTATGTATTCCTGCTTTGTCAGCTGTTTTTTCCATGCCTAACTCTAAATCTTTGTTTAAGTTAATAACATAACAATCAATTTCATTACATCCTAATTTTCTTGCAGCAACGGCTCTGTGATGTCCATCAACAAGTATCCATCTATTTCCACTTTTTACTACAATAGCTGGCTCAGCTAGCCCTCTTTTTAATTCATAAGTCCTTCCTTCTAATTCATCTGCATAGACTTTATCTTGAGTAGGTCTTAAATCATTAGTACTAACTTTTTCTCTTTTTAAATTTGTTCTAATTCCATATAACTGTTCTAAAGTCTTTTTAAAGTAATTTACTTTAGTTGGAGTTGATCGTTCTATATGGGATCTAACCATATCTGTGTTTGTTATTATTCCATTAAGTCTCCCATCTCTACCTACAACTGGTAATCTTGAAATTCCTTGTCTAAACATTACTCTAGAAGCATCATTGATAGACATATCTTGTTGGGCAACTACTACTTCAGTTGACATAATATCTTTCACTAACTCTTCCCATTCTTTTAATAACAGGTCAAAAGCAGTAACTATTCCTACAATATGTTCGTTTTCATCAATAACTGGAAATCCATCGTGACCAGTATCTTTCATTAATTTTATAACATCTGCATTAGGTGTATTAGGATTTACGCTAATAACATCCTTTGTCATATAGTTTTTTACTAAAGATTTTCCACTCATTTTTCTATACTTCCTTCAATTATTAATTTTTAAAATAGCTATTTTCCCTTTTAATTCTCCTCTAATTCAATTTGATACATTAATAATTTTTATTCTATTTAAGTAATTCTTTTAATATTTTTACAGTTTCTCCAGGGTCTGCTTTTCCTCTAGTTAATCTCATAACCTGACCAACTAAGAAGTTTAGTGACGCTCCTTTACCTGCTTTATAATCTTCTACAGCCTCAGAATTTTCTTTTATGGCTTGTTTAGCTGCGTTTATTACTTCATCTTCTTCTACAACGCCTATTAATCCTAAATTTTCAGCTATTTCTTTTGGAGATTTTTTATTCTTAGGCATTTGTTCAACTATTCTTTGTCCTGCTTTTGTTGTAATCTCTTTACCCTTAAGAAGTTTTAATAGATCTATAATATTATTTGGACTTATTTGACTATCTGCAAATTCAAGTTTGTTATATGTCAAAACTCTTTTAAGTTCATCTCTCATCCACATTGCAGAAAATTTTGGATCTATTGATTTAGCTACTTCTTCATAAGCATTAGCTAATTCGAGTTCTGAAGTTAATGTTTTAGCAGTTTCTTCGTCTATTTTATATTGCTTCATGAATCTACTGACTTTATGGTGAGGAGCTTCAGGCATAGATTCAGCTACTTCATCAAGTTGGTTGCTTTGAATCTTAATTGGAGGTAAATCGGGGTCCGGTATAAATCTATAATCATCTGCATCTTCTTTTGTTCTCATACCTACTGTTATCATTTGAGATTCTAAAAATGCTCTTGTTTCTTGTTTTACTTCAACCCCTCTTTTTATTAGATTTTTTTGCCTGATCATTTCAAACTTAAGTGCTTTATATGCACCTTTTATAGAGTTTATATTTTTAATTTCTGCCCTATTTCCTCCTTCAAGGGATATATTGACATCCGCTCGCATTGTTCCTTCTCCACGAGCACATTCACTATAATTTAAGACTCTAATTAGCTCTTTTAAAAATTCACGAGCTTCTTCTGGGGAATGCATGTCTGGCTCTGTAACAATTTCAACGAGAGGAATTCCAGACCTATTAAAATCAACTATTCCAAAATCTGGTTTAAATTGACCAGGATCTTCTTCCATATGTATTTCACGTATTCTGATTCCATTTAGATCTCCTTCATATCCAATTGGAACTGAGGTTCTTTGATAACCAGAAGGTAAATCTGGGTAATCGTAATGTTTTCTCATGAAATAGGTTATATTTTGGTCTATTTTGCAGTTTAACATTAATGCTATTGTTAGAGCATTTTCTAAAGCTTTTTCATTAGTTGGATATGGTTTTGCTCCTGGTTGATTTAAACAAACTGGACAAATGTTTGTGTTTGCTGAAGCATCTTTATAGTTTGTAGGGCAATCACAAAATAGCTTTGAGTCAGTTTTTAGCTGTACGTGAATTTCAAGTCCACATTTCATGTCAATAATAATTCCTCCAATAATTAGAAATACTAATTAGAATTAATAATATATAATTTTAAATATTTTAAACTATTAACTAAATAAACTATTTAACTAAATCATATTTTTAATTTATTCAAATCTTTAATTTATTTACATATTAATTTATTTTTGATAATATTCTATTTAAATATTTTATATATTATAAATTTTTCCAAATTTTTAATATTAATTTTTTGAGTTTTATAGAATATTTATTATTTAAAAAGTATCAATACCATTAAATATTAATAATTTAAGTAATACTGGAGTTTTATACAATCTTTTATATTATCTAATTATATTATCTAAGTTTAATACTCTGAATTTAATAATTTAAGTTTAATAATTCAAATTTAACAATTTAAGTTAATATTTATCATTTAATGATTCTTTAATGTATCTTTTTATAAAAGGATCTAAATTAGACATATATTCGCTTTCCTTTTTTCCCAGTTGTTTTCGATCTGTAAATGTTCCCTTTAATTTTCTACCTGCCCAATAAACTTCTTCTTCAACTCTTTTTCCATACTTTGTTCCAAACATTTTAAAAAGAGGAAATTTTGTTATACCATTAGCTCCACTTAAAATTAGGGGGCCAATATTAGCTAAATTATCTGTCCAAGTACCGCATATTATTTCAATATCTGGAAAGACAAGCCTTATTGTTGATACTACTCCTGCATAATATAAAGAGGCAGGTTGTGATGATTTTTCAAATTCTGTGTCTCTATGCGGATTTAAAGAATAAAATATTACTCTATCAATTTTATGATTTTTAATGTATTCGATTAAATATTCAATATCATCAGGAGTCTCACCTAGTCCTAAAATCACAGTAATTGCTTTTTTGAAACCTAATTCTCCAGCTTTATCTAGCATATTTCCAATTTTATCTAATGGCTTACTTGGACATAGTTTATCATGCAATTTTGGGTTGGCTGTTTCAACCGCCCCAGTTATTCCAATAATTTCCTTACCATATTCTTCTAAATCATTTGTTATGCCAATATTTAACCATACTTGATTGTTTGTTATATTATATATTTTTTCTGCTATTTCTTTTATTTCTTTTGTTTCAAATGATTCATATCCTCCAGATAAAAATTCAATGTTCCAATTTAATCGTTTACACATCTCTGCTTCTGCTAATATACTTTCAAATTTTCTTCTAGCTTTTTTAGGGTCTTTAATCTTGCTTTTTTGTGTACTCATATAACAAAAACCACAATCTCCTTTTTCACACCACCATGATAAAAATATTGCTCTTTCTAAACTTATAGTGTTGTATCCTTTTTTTAAACTGAGTTTATTAGCGGCACTGATTAAATCTATAACTTCGAAGCTTTTTATTTTATTTATATATGTCATTTTGTTTCCTTTGGTTTTATGTTAAATACTCTTATTTTTATATAATATTATTTAAAATATTTTATTTAAAATTATTAATAAAATGATATATATAATATTAGTTAAAATTTTAATATTATATAAAATATAGATAAATAATAAAGTAAAATGTTAGATTAAGATAATAGATTATAATAATAGGTTAAATAATAAGTTAAAAATAGATTAAAAAATAGACTAATAAATAGATTAATAAATATCTAAAAATTTATAAACTTAATAATATATATTATAATAAATTGATACGAATTATATTTTATGTTTTTATGTTTTTATGTTTTTATGTTTTTATAATTATATAAATTGTATTTTATAAAAAAGAAGATATTAAAGGGATTTGATGGTATATTGTAGATATTGTGGGACTCAAAATAGGGATGGTACTTTAAAATGTACTAATTGTGGTAAACCTTTGAGTTTAATTCCTAATGATTCTCACTCAAACTCAATGCAAGATTCATCTAGAAATCATTACTCAAAAGGGGATGATTATAGGAAAAATAATAATTATGGAAAAATCGATAATTATGGGAATAATCGTAATAATCATAATGATTCTATTAATCCTAATGTTTCTAATTACCATAGGAGTCCAATTAAGGATAGTTATATGAGGAAAAATCAAGAATTTGATAATTTTGAAAATCCTTCTAAATATCCTGCTAATCTAAATAAAAATCAAAATAATGATTACCATTCTCAAAATTATAGGAAAGAACCTGTAAAATCAAGTAAAAACTCAGTTGAATGGGATGTTGTTATAGCTACTGCTTTAATGGTTATCATCTTAACTGCAATACTCCAAAGAATCTTTCCTTTTATGGCAATATTCATATCATTACTAATAGGATTATTATACATATTAATAGCTACTAAATCTAAATCAAGTCTTTTTAAAGCTATTCCACTGACAGTTATAACTATATTAGCTATTTCAGCCTATTTTAGTATTTGAATATTTTTATTAGTTTATAATAAGTCTATTTTAATTACCATTTCTTAATTTAAGATTTTTAAAAGATTTTAAATTTTTGCTTGGTTTATTTAATTATCAAAAAGTTTATATATGATGATTATCAACCTATGTAATGCTGTCTAAAGCTTCACTGATTTTAGACATATGCTATCATCATGCCCGATTATAGGCGTGGGTTTTCATATGCCGTCGTAGCTCAGTAGGTAGAGCGTTCGGCTGTTAACCGATTGGTCACAGGTTCGAGCCCTGTCGACGGCGTTTTTGGGCCCATAGCTTAGCCAGGTAGAGCGCCCGGCTCATAACCGGGCGGCCATGGGTTCGAATCCCATTGGGCCCATTGATATAAGCTTTAATTTGATTATTTTAGATTATTGGATAATTTTGAATAAATATAATTTTAAATAAATTTGTAATAATCTTTATCATAGTAATCTTATTGATAAAATATATTAATAAAATAATATTAATTAATAATTATAATAATTTGATAGATTAATATTATAAATTGTGTTATAATAGTAATGTTTATAAGCTAATACAATAATACTATTATAAGTTTACTAAATTTTTTTATTTGCTCCGGTGGTGTAGTCCGGCCAATCATTTCGGCCTTTCGAGCCGAAGACTCGGGTTCGAATCCCGGCCGGAGCATTTTTATCATTTGTTCATTATGTAGTTCATTTCATTATATATTTCATTTATTTGTTATGTAATTTTTTCAATGAATTATATTATGTTATATTTATATTTTGAAGGTTCATGGGACAAACCTCCTTCTTATCTAAAGCGGGGGTGCCCGAGCGGCCAAAGGGGACAGGCTTAGGACCTGTTGACGCAGGTCTACCAGGGTTCGAATCCCTGCTCCCGCATTAATCTTTAAATATATAAATACTTTAAATGTTATAATGATTTAATTAATCTAATGTATTATTATATTTTAATTAATTTAATGTTTTAAATAAGTTAATTTTATTTGTTATCAATGCCGGGGTGGGGTAGGCGGTTATCCTACGGGACTGTGGATCCTGCGACTCGGGTTCGAATCTCGGCCCCGGCCCCATTTTTATATAATTTAGTTTTTCTATTGTCCATTATTTTTATTCATGATTATAATTTTATTCAGGCTCATAATAGTTAATATAATAGCTATTATAATTATTATTAATAAATATTATTTTAATAATAAACTTGATTTTATGCTTTTTTTAGGAAAAAGATAACTATATATACTATCTTCAATATATAAATCCTTGCTAAACCATATATTGTTAAATGATAATAAGATAAAGATATATTTCATGGCTGTTATTTAGTTTAATTATTACTTATTTTTCAGGTAATCAAAATTAAAATGATATTATTGTGAATATTTTAAAAATGATTTTATTCATTCTATTTTTGCTGATGTTTATAATAGTATAGTCATGAATATGGTTTAAGGAGGTATTTTATGCAAAATAAATTTATAGCATTAATAATAGTTATTATAATTGCTATTTGCGGAGTTTCAGCATTTTTATTAACTCAAGGTACTGATAATGAAGTTAATAATATTACTGATAATAGCAGTTCAAATAAAACTGTTAACAATGTTACTAATAATACGAATATTAATAATGGAAATACAAATTTCAATGGAAATACTGATGAAAATGATATCACTGCTTCTTTGAATGGTCCTAAATATTCTGCTGAAGGAAAAACAGTTAATTTAATATGGAAAATTACAAATAATGGTAATACTACCATTAATAATATTCTTGCAGAGGATCAATCATCTTCTAATAATTTTGGAAGCTTAGCTCCAGGAGAATCTAAAACATATTCTGTGTCTTTAAATATTCCTACTTTAGCTCAAGTTAAAGAGGATTTTGGTTCTGATGCAACTGTTTCAAATCCATTTTCTATTGGGGGATATTCTATAACTTATGTACTAAATGGAGAGCAATTCCAATTTAACTCAAATTCTCTTGAGATTAAATTAGTTTAATAACTTTTCATTATATTAGAATATTTATTTCTTTTTTATTTTCTTTTTTATTTATTTTCTCATTATTTTTTATTTTCTTTTTTATTTTTTCTTATTAATACTCATTTAAATTTATTCTAATTTAAATTTATTATTTAAATTCATTAACTTTTGATTTTTATTATTTTTCAAGTATTGTTGATTAAAATATTACTTTTCATTAGCTAGGAAAAATTTAAAGTATATTATATTAGATATTATAATTTAGATACTATAATCATTATTAAACTGTTTATTTCATTAAGATTATTTCATTAATTATCATGTTATTATGATATTTTCCTATAATTATTATCATAGGATTATATTATAATATTTATCATAATATTGCTGTGTTGGTAAGATGGCTAAAAAAGGTTCAGCAGAAGAAAGAGATTTAGTTCATAAATTATGGGAAAAGAATTTTGCAGCTATGAGAGCTCCAGCGTCAGGTGGAGCTACCAAAAGACCTCTTCCAGATGTTTTGGCAGGCAATGGAAAATTATATCTTGCAATTGAGGTTAAAACTACTACTAAAGATAAAATTTATATTGATTCTCCTCAGATTGATGCTCTTTGTGAATTTTGTGATATTTTTGGGGCATCTCCATTTTTAGGAATTAAATTTAAATATACTAAATGGCTATTTTTATCTCCAGATAAAATAGATAGAACTAGAAGTAATAATTATAAGATAGAAAAAGATGTAGCTCTGAAAAATGGTCTAGAATTAGATGAAATTATAGGCATTGATAAACAAATTAAATTTTAGAAATATAAGGTATATGTATCATATAATAAATTATATTTTTATTCTTTTTTTCATGTTAAATGGCTTATTTTTTAGTATTGATGGATATTTTAATTAATTTATCATTGTTACTATTTTTAATGAGATTAATATCTAATTCAACTTATTAATTTATTTTTAATATTTTATGAAATATTCATTATTCTAAATTTTATCAAAACATTTAAATATTAAGTTAAACTAAACTTTCAATGTTGCCAAGGTAGCTTAGCGGCGAAGCGGTGGACTGCAGATCCATTACACGGGAGTTCAAATCTCTCCCTTGGCTTCAAATTTATTATAAAAAACCATTACTATGTTCATTTTTGTTTTGTAGTTGGGGTTATAGTGTAATCTGGCATCATCTGGGACTCCAGTTGTCTTTGAAGAAAAAACGCGTAACTGACAGTATGATGATCAACATCGTATAGTATGATGATCAATTGGAGTACTGAGACATGAGAAATCCCAGGATCGGGGTTCAAATCCCTGTGACCCCACTTATTTATTTTTTAGAAGGACTATTTTTAAAAATAATAGCTAATTTTCATTGATAATTATTTTTCAAAATCTATTTAAATATTAAATTAGATACTAATTAAAATAGATAATGAATTATTATTTACTTTTATATGGTTTAAATTATTATTTTAATTTTAGCTAGTATACAGTATTATTAATACTATCATTATCTATGATTATATATGGTATTATTATACAAATCATATTATTATATATTATAAGTTATTATTATAACTTGTATTATTATATATTAGTATTATGAATATTTTTATGAATATTATTGAGGATTTTTATGGAAAAAATAAAAAATATTTTTTGTATTGAAGGCTTTGGACCTGACTCTAATTGTTATTTGTTTGATGATATATTAATTGATACTGGAACTGGTATAAAAAAAGATTATTTATATCAAAAAATTAAAGAAGCTAACTATAATATTGATGATATATCAATGATTGTAAATACACATTGTCACTTTGATCATGTTGGTGGAAATTATTTATTTCCTAATGCTAAAGTTCTTATTCATGAAAATGATGCTGAATCAATTAGATCTGGAGATCTTTCATCAACCGCAGGCTTTATCTTTGGAGAATCTATTAAGAGAAATGATGTTGATATAGAACTTAAAGAAGGAGATAAGGTATCAAACTTTGAAGTTCTCCATACTCCTGGTCATACTAGTGGAGGAATTTCTCTTTGGGATGGTGAAATATTGATTTCAGGAGATACCGTTTTTTCTAATGGTGGTTTTGGTAGAATAGATATTGGTGGAAATTCTAACGATATGGCTGAATCTATTGATAGATTGAGTAAATTAGATGTAAAATATCTCTTACCTGGACATGGGCCTTGGGTTAATAATGGTAAAAGACATATAGAACTAGCAAGACAAATGTTTCAAGGATATTAGTTATTATTTGTAACTATTATCACTACTTATTATTTTATAACTATTATTTATAGCTATTATTTATATCAATATTGTTTTCAAATCTTTGACTAATAATTAATGATAACATAAAATATTAAAATATTTCTCTAACTTATTTTTACTTCAATTTTACTATTTTACTTGTCCTTGTTTTAATTAATAGTTTCATAATTTTAAATTTAAAAAAATAATTAACTCATTGTTTAAGCAATGACTATTATGATATTTTCATATGTTATTTAATTTTTAATAGTATTAAATATCTTATATACATAGTCATATATAAATTACAATGTATAATACACATTATAGATGTATTATATTGCCTAATCATATAATATCTAAATATAAATTATTATTAATTATTTATTTGATTTTAATAAATATTTATTTTATAATAGCTATAAGTAATAGTTATAAAATAATGATTAAGAATAATTTATTTTATTATTTAACTTTATCTATTTCACTTTATTAACTATTTCATGAATTTTTTAGCTGCTTTTTTAAAGTTCCCTCTTTTCACAAGTATTGAAATTTTATTTCCTTTATTTAACACTGTATCAGGTTTTGGAATAGTTAATTTGCCTCCATGATAGGTAGCAATTATCATATAATCATCAGTTGGAGAAACTTCAGATACTTTTTTACCAGTAACTTTCTCATTTTCTATAATCATATCAAGAATTTCTGCGTTGCCTTTTCCAAAAGCAGTTAAATCAGCTACATTAGGGCGGGTTATAATTTTTTCAAGAAAACCTGCAGCTGTTATTTCCGGACTTATTACATCATCTATTCCAACTTTTCTGAAAGCTTCTTCATGATCAGGATTACTTACTCTAGCTATTATTTTAGGTATTCCATAATCTTTAACTAATATACATGAAAGAAGATTAGCTTCATCATTTCCAGTAGCTGCTACAAAAAAATCAGCATCTTGTATATTGGCTTCTTCTAATGTTTTTGTATCAGTACCATTTCCACAGATTATCAATGCATCTAACTCTGCAGCTGCATCATTACATAAATTTTCACTATTTTCGATTAGAGTAATATCATAACCATCATTTATTAGAAGATCTGCAAGTGTGAGTCCTACACGCCCGCCTCCCATTATAACAACATACATTCAAACACCTTGATTATTATACAATGATATTATATTATACAATTATATTAATAATTTTTGTAATTATATATAATAATTTATAATTATTTTTAATAATATCTTATAATTTTTTATAATTTTAATTTGATAATGATTTTAAGTCTATGTTTATTGATATTAATAAGTTTTTTGTTATTATTAATTTTAGAACATTTTTTATTTATTTTAATAAGTTTTTTTAGGAATTATTCCTTTAAATATTTCAATAAAACTTCTTAAAATTACTAGCACAGGTATTATTTCTAGACGACCTATCCACATGTTAAATATTGTAATTATTTTAGCTCCAATAGGCATGTCTCCGCTCACAATTCCGGCACTTAGTCCTACGTTTCCCTGTGCAGAAACTATTTCAAATAAAGAGTTCATTCCATCATAACCATAGAATACTAATACAGACCAACCAATAACGATAAATATTAAATAAAGAGAGATATATGAACTTGCTTCTCTAACTTGGGTTTCTTTTAAGTGTTTGTTAGATAGCTTCATATTTATTACTCGTCCTTCTGGAGAAATTATATTGATTATATTTTTGTATATTCCTCTTAGTAAGGTGATTACTCTGATTATTTTTACTGCACCAACAGTAGAACCTGCTGCACCACCTATAAACATAAGAACTATTATAATAACTTTTATGAATGCGTTATAATCTGTAAAATATCCAGAAGGATTTATACTTGATCCTGTTGTTGTTATAGCAGAAACTACACTATAAATAGCTTCCATAGGGAGTATATTAGTAGCTAATATTAATAAAAAGCTTGCAAAAATCACTACTCCTATCATAGCTTTAAACTGTATGTCACTAAAGATTGATTTCCCTCTGGTTTTAATTGCTTGATAGTGAGATAGAAAACTAGTTGCTCCAATTATCATTATAATCATGGATATTATATAAAATAAATCATTATTATAAAAACCCATATTAATATTTTTAATAGACATTCCTCCAGTCGATATTGCAGTAAATGTATTGTTTACAGCATCAAAAACTGGCATTCCAGCTATAATAAATAGTAAAGTTCCTATGATTGTGTAAATTAAATATATTTGGAGAATCTTTTTTAATGTGTTGGCTATACTGGGTTTTATTCTGTCTTCTCTAGCTTCGGACTTATAAAGACGAGATGCGGCAGTTCCTGAATGGATTAAAACTCCAATCATTATAACAACAACTCCTAATCCTCCTACCCACTGTTCAAGGCTTCTAAGAAATAGTATGGAGTTTGGTAAGATTTCTACATCTTTGAATATTGTAAATCCACTTCCTGTCCAAGCAGACATATTCTCAAAAAAAGCATTTATGAATGAAATATCTAAACATATATACATTACTAGGGCTCCAATAAATGCAGCCCAAAGCCAAGCTAATGAGGATACAATCATCCCATGTTTCAACCTAACTCGATTACATTTAGGATTTATTCTTCCAAGTAATGTCCCCACACCTAATGATATTAAAGAAGGTATTATAAACCCTAAAAGATAAATATGTTCTCTGTATATTAAGGCAATAATTATTGGTAATAGTATTACTATTCCTACTCCTTGCATTACTTTACCAAGATAATATAATGCTATATAAATATCTCTTCGGGTAATATATTTCATCTTTAATCATTTGATTTTTATATATAAATATCTTATTATTTTATTGATTATTATAATTATTTTAATTCATATCTCAAAATTATATTTACAGATTTAATATATAAAAATTTGATTTTTATCTTTAAGAGTTAATATTAAGTTAAGATTTAATATTAAGATTCTAATATTAACATATTATTGCATAATTATTTAAAATAACCATATTGTTTATAATAAGTATGTATTATTCAGAATAAGCATATACTATTGTTTATAACAGTATCTAAATGAATAAAAAATAAAAATACAATTAAATTAAAATAGAAATAAAAAATTGTTTAAAATCAAATGTTAAAATCAGATCAGAATAAGTTTTTTTAATCACTGATTTAAATTAGATAATTTATATTAAAAATAAGTAGGAGTATTTAGTTTATTAGATATTTATTAATTGATCTAATGTATTAACTATGGATTGTTTTAATATTATCCATCTTAATGTAATTTTCATCTAATATATAAAATTTAATAATATCTTAAAACATTAAATTAAAACATTATTAAATTTTATATATTTTAATATAGCTTTTTGATTCATTATAAAATAATAATAACAAATATGTTAATAAATAGTAGTACTAATGTACTAATACTTTATTAAATCATATTCATCATTTGATTATCTTATAAAATCAATGAAGTAATATTATTCTACTACTTCTCCGAAAGCGAACTTTCTGCGGGTTGCATTGACTTTTACTTTTACTTCTTGACCAACTTCGGTTCCAGGAATGAATATAACAAACCCATCTACTCTAGCAATACCGTCTCCAGTTTTACCTTGGTCTTCTATTTTAACATCATACTCTGTACCGACTTCTACTGGGCAAGAGAATTCTTCTTGTCTATTATAACTATCTTCAAACATTTTAATAACACCTAGTTCTGGATTAGATAGCACTAATCCTTAACTTCAATGCAAAAGTAGTAATAACATAAAAATTTATCATACAACCAATTTAAATTATGTAATAAAATAATTAATTAAAAAAAGTATGAATCTATATTCAGTAAAATCAGTATGAATTTATATTCAATTTTATTTTTAATGTCTTATATTATTTTAAGAAAAAATTTAATTAATTCAGAATAAAACCTATGTATTTATTATCTATTTTATGCATTATTAATACAATGTTTTTTGACATATATAAATATTTCTATTTCATAACATTTTTTTTATAAAACAACATTAAAAATGTTCATTATAGATATAGAATAGTTAATAATAATTATATAATAGTATATAAAATATATGGTGTTATATAAAATATTTTAGATTATATAAAAATATTTAAGAATATTATCTATTTAAATTGAAGGTACTGTTTTTATAATAAAATTTTTTTATAGAGATATTACTATAATTGTTTTGTAACTATTACTTTATTTTATAAATGTCACTTTATAATATATATTAATAATCTTTATTATATTAAGTTTTATAATAATATTTAATCTAGAAATTTTATAATATTTATTTTATTATCATTTATTTTGATAATATATATTATTATATATTATAATAATAATTTTATTTATAATAATTATCTTACTATATAATTAAATAAATGAATTTATAAACTTATAAAAGCTATATACTTATAAAATTATAAATTAATAAACTAATAATATAATAAAGATTCAATTATAATAAGTTATATAAGTTATAATATAAATTATTATAATTAAATAATGTTTAATTTATTAATTATTATTTTAATTAAGTTATTTCAGCTATAAATAGCTATAATATAAAATAACTTGAAGTATTATCGATATAATTAATTATATAAATATATTATAATTCACAACCAATTTATTAAAAGAGATATTTTCTTTATAAATGTATAACATATTAAATATATATTTAACTGTGTATATGATGTGATGTGATTATGAAACATAAAACTGTTATATTTTTAGCTATTGGATTAGCAATAATGGGAGTTATGCTATATTTCATTGGCATAGACCAAGTAATCGATGCTCTTAAGTTAGCTAATTTTTGGTTTATTTTATTGGCTATATTAATTCAGTTTTTCATTTTTTATCTGTATGCACTTCGATGGAATATAGTAAATAAAACTGCCAACATCAATACAACAGTTAAAGAGATCATTCCAATGGTTTTAGTTGGCATGGCGATTAATAATATAACTCCCAGTGGTCGTGGTGGTGGAGAACCAGTTAGGGCATATATACTTTCTAAACATGTTAATAAACCGACTGAAGAGACTTTTGCTACAGTAATAGCTGATAGAGCATTGGATACTTTTCCTTTTCTTGTACTTGCAGTAATTACTATAATTGCTGTTATGATATATTTTTCATTAAGCAAATTAATTTTATCAATTTTAATTATTTCAGTTATAGTTATTACAATTGCTTTTATTCTTTTAGTATATATGTCAATAAATCAAAAAGCTGGAGAAAAGATTACGGCATGGATTGTTCGCATTATTAAAATTTTTTACAAAAAAATTGATCCTGAAACATTAGAAAAAAAAGTTATTAAAGCTATTGGAGGATTTCAAAAAACTATGAAGAGAATGTTGGCTGATAAGATGATTCTTTATTATGGTTTACCTCTTTCTTTCTTTATTTGGGCTGTTGAAATAACACGTGTTTTTGTAGTTTTTTTAGCTTTTGGTGCTAATGTAGATCCAATCTTAATAGGTGAGGTATTTATTGTTGCTAGTTTAATTGGTATGATTCCGTTACTTCCTGGAGGTATTGGTGCTGTTGATGGAGTTATGATCCTTTTTTATAGTTCAGCAGGAATTCCTCCTTCTATAAGTGCAGCAGCAACTGTTATTGAGAGACTTATATCTTTTTGGATGCCAACAATGATTGGGTTTGCTATACTTCCTCATTATGGTTCTTCTGTTCTTGATAAGATAGGCACTACTAGTATTAGTGAAGAAAAAACAGCTAAAGAAATTATTGATGAATTAGATTATATTGAAGATATTGATGAAGAAAAAATAAAGCCCGAATAAATGATAATTAAAATAATTAACTTAAAATAATTAATACTCTCGACAATATATAAATAACGCTTTAAATAATAAAATCAATAATAGAATTAATAATAGGATTAATAATAAGATTAATGATAAAATTAATAATAGAATCAATAATATTTTAAATAAAAATAATATTTTAGATAATAAATTATTGATTGAATATTTGATTAAAAATTAATAGGATAAATTAAGACTAAAGTTAAATAGAAAACTTTATTTTATAATAAATGAAATTCTAAATTGGTGAAATTTATGCAATTAAATGGTGTAGATATAAAAGATACTTATGCAGAAGCTTTTGGAATAAAAGTTTCTAGGTTACTCGTAACTGCAGCAACTAAAAAATTGGCTCTTGTAGCAGCTACTGAGGCTACTGGTTACGGTACTTCTGTAATTGGATGTCCTGCTGAAGCTGGAATTGATGGTTATGTTTCTCCACTTGAAACTCCTGATGGAAGACCAGGTTACACTATAATGATTTGTAACTCTGGTAAAAAAAAGTTAGATCATGAACTTCTTGAGAGAATTGGTATGGGAATATTAACTGCTCCTACTACTGCTGTATTCAATGCATTAGAAGATACTGAAGAAGTATTAAAAGCTGGTTTCAAATTGAAATTCTTCGGTGATGGATATGAGAAGGAAGTTGAAGTTGGTGGAAGAACTGTTCAATCTATCCCTATTATGTCTGGTGACTTTTTGGTTGAGTCTGATTTTGGAATGAAAGATGGTGTTGCTGGAGGAAACTTCTTTATACTTGCTGATAGTCAAATGAATGCTCTTGTAGCTGCTGAAGCAGCTGTTGATGCGATTTATGAAGTACCTGGAACAATCACTCCGTTCCCTGGTGGAATTGTTGCTTCTGGATCTAAAGTAGGATGTAATGAATATAATTTCTTAAATGCTTCTACAAATGAGAAAATGTGTGTTTCTTTAAAAGAAGAAGTTGTAGAAAGTGAAATTAGAGAAGATGTAAATGGTATCTATGAAATAGTTATTGATGGTATTGATGAAGAATCTGTAAGAGAAGCTATGAAACAAGGAATAAAAGCTGCTTGTACAATTCCAGGAGTTAAAGAAATCAGCGCAGGTAACTATGGTGGAAACTTAGGTGCTTATAAGATTAATTTAAGAGATTTATTTTAATTAGATTTATTTAGTTAAATACATTTATAGTTATTTTACTTTATAATGTGTTTTTTAAGTATTTATTAAATAAATCTTTATTCTTAAACTCTTTATTTTTTTATTTTTTATTTTCCATTTTTTTTTCATTTATTTTTTTATTTTAGTTTATTAAATTATTTTTAACCTATTTTTAATCTACTTTTAATCTAATTTTACTTATTCTTAAATTATTTTTAATATTTGTAACGTTTTTAGTTATAATCTTTTAATTATATTTTTACAAATTTTGTTAAAATGTTAATTAGAATAATTTATATATTTTAATAACTAATTTTTTAATGTGGGTTTGTTATGTTACTTAATGAAATAATAGAATATAATAAAGAATTTGTTGATGAATTTGAAGGGATTAAATTGTCCCATATACCTCAAAAAAAATTAGCTATTGTTACTTGTATGGATACACGGCTTACTGATGGTTTTTTAGAAAAAGCTATGGGTATAAGTCGTGGTGACGCAAAAATAATCAAAAATGCAGGGAATAATGTTTTAGATCGTGATGTTATACGTTCTATTGCAGCAGCAATATTTGCTTTAGGTTCTGAAGAAGTTATTTTAGTTGGGCATTATGATTGTGGTATGTCTAATGTTGATGGAGAAAAATTAAAATCAATAATGTTAGAAAGAGGAATATCTCCTGAAGAAATAGCTAAAATAGATATTGAAGATTGGATTGGATCTATTGATAGCGAAGAGTCAAATGTAATAAATGGAGTTAATAAAATTAAGAGTTCTCCTCTTATTCCTAATGATGTTCCTGTTCATGGCCTTATTATGGATCCAATTACTGGTAAGGTTGATATTTTAGTAAATGGATATTAATATTCATTTTTATTTTTTATATTATTATTTTTATATTATTTTTAGTTTTATTATTTTTAATTATTTTTATTTTATTTTTAATAATAGTTATTTTTATTATCTTTTCATTAATTTTTCATTAGTTTTTTCATTATAATTTTTGTATTTGGTTTTATTATACTTTTATAATTCTTAGATCTTACATATTATTTATCTTTTTTTTCTTCTAAAATAACTTCAACTTTTCCATATTCTTTAGCTATTTCCATGATTTCTTCATGGGATAAATTAACACCAAATATTAAATTTTCTTTTTTTAAAGCTTCTACCATTTTATCTAGTGTTTTATGATTAGGTCCAGATATCCAGTGGGAATGTATACCGTTAACAGATTCATATATTGATTCAAGGGCTTTTTTTGTTTCTTCATCTTTATCTATCATTCCAAAGAATTTATTTACTTGTTCTTTTGATGAAGCTTCAATTTTTCTTTTCAATGGTTCTTTTAAGTATGGATAGTGATACTCTATATTTTCAACTGAACATCCATAGTCTAAAATTATTTCCATTTCTCTTTTAGTATCTGATATATCATGCTTTGTAGTTATTTTTATAAGGTTAGGCTGGATTGCTGCAAAGTATATGTCACTTCCTCCACTTTCCTCTGGAGATATTACTTTATTAGCTCCTGAATGATAAAGACGCCTTATATTTTCTTTTCTACTAGCTCTTGACACGATCCAAAGATTTTCTGATATTTCCCTTGAAGTTATTGTTATAAAAAGGTTATCAACATCATTCCCTGTAGCTAATATAAGGCCAACTGCTTTTTCAATTCCTGCATATTCTAAAGTCTCATCTTCGGTTGCATCTCCGTTAATAACTAATATATCTTTTCTTTCTTCTAATTTTTCAGTGATTTCTCTATTTTTATCAATAATAACAAGCTTTTGGTTTCTTTTTAGAAGTTCATCTGCTACAACAACCCCAACTCTTCCATATCCACATAATATGTAATGTTCTTTTAAAGATTTAATAGTCCTCTTCATTTTAACACCACTTCTCACTTCTTCAATTCTTTGACCAAATAAAGATATAATTAAGCTGAATACATATGCAATAAGTCCTACTCCTCCAATAGCTAATGTGACTGCAAACATCTTTTGTTCAGGTGTTATTGGAACTATGTCTCCGTAACCTAATGTAGCTACTGTCACTATTGTGAAATATATTGAATTAATAATGTCTAAATTCATTATTAAAAGAGAACCAGATATTCCATAACAAATAAGTATTGCTAATGCAATTACTGAATAAATAAGTATGTTTGTTGGAACATCCTTTAATGCTTTTTTAATCATTTCTGGAGTGTCACGACTCAAATAAACACCTTTATAATGAATTTTTATTATATAATTAAATTTTACTATTATATAATTGAATAAAAATAAATAATACAATTAAATTGAACATACTTAAAAATTTAATACCTTAAAAAATTATTTTATTAACACTATAATTATAAGTATTTTAATAGTCTTTATATTTTTTCATTGATATATTCATGATTGTATTAGTTCTATTAATATAATTAGTTCTATTAATAAATAAATATGTTATTTTTAAATATATTACTTCTATGAATAAATAAAATAACTATATAATATATAAAATTCCATGAATTATATAAAATAATTCCATTAATTATATAAGATAATTTCATAAATATAAAATAATTTATATCATAATCTTATAGATAATAATTATATGAAATATGTGAATATATGGAATAGAAGTATATTGCTTATAAATACTTATAATTATAGTGTTAATAAAAGTTATATTGTTTATGAATTAATTAATATTTTTTATAAAATAACTTATGGCTATATTTTATGATATTTGTTCAGGATATTATAAATTTGCTTAAATGTTATTTAGATTGGAGATTTAAAAATGGATCCTATTGATATGATGGTAACAGATATAAATTGTGAAGATTTAGGTCTATCAAGGTTATGTTTAATGGAAAATGCAGGTAAGTGTTTGTCAGATGAGATAGCTACGATATCTACATTTACATTTTCAAAACCAGTTAAAATAGCAATATTTACAGGTTCTGGTGGTAATGCAGGTGATGGGTTTGTAGCTGCAAGACATCTTCTGAACCGTGGTTTTGAAGTAGAAATTTTCATGCTTACTTCTCCAAAAGATATTAAATCAATAGATGCTCAGATTAACTTTGAAATTTTGGAAAATATGGTTCCTTGCATTTCAAGGTTAAAAATCATCGAATTAAATGATTCTAGTGATATTGATAATATAGAACTAGTTAAATCAGATAGTTTTAGTGAATATATTATTGTAGATGGGATTTTAGGAACTGGAATCAAAGGGGATTTGAGAAAAAAAGTTAAAAAATCTATTGAAGTAATAAATAATTCAAATGCTTTAAAAATATCTATCGATGTTCCTTCTGGAATGAATCCATTAACTGGCAAAATCAATGATATAGCTGTAAAACCAGAATATACAATAACATTTCATAAAGTAAAAACTGGTGTTAAAAAAGCTAGTCTTAATAATGAATCTTCAGTTGGTGGGCTTGTAATTTGTGATATTGGAATTCCTATAGAAGCTGAAATATTTGTTGGTAATGGTGACTTGATTAGGCTAAAAAACAGGGATGATGTTTCTCATAAAGGTAATAATGGAAGAATATTAATAGTTGGAGGAAACAAAGATTATCATGGGGCTCCAACGATTGCTGGTTTATCTGCTATGTCTAGTGGTGCTGATTTAGTTTATATTGCTACTCCAGAGTCTACAAGTTTAGCTATTAAACAAAAATCACCTGATTTAATTGTTAAAGGTTTAAATAATTGTAATGGAAGTAAAAATTATTTAAATTTGGATAATCTAGATGAAATAATGACTATTATTGATAAAAATAATATTGACGCGATTTTAATAGGTCCTGGATCAGGATTAAATGAAGAAACTGGAAAATTATTTAATATTTTGGTTAAAAAAATAGATATTCCTATTGTTCTTGATGCAGATGCTTTAAAATTAGTCAATCCTCTTTTAATAAAAGATAAAGATAATTTAATTGTTACTCCTCATTTAAAGGAATTAAAAATATTTTTCAATGATTATGTTGATGATTATATAGATGATTTAAATAATTTATCTAATATTTCTAATTTTGATAAGGATTTTGATAAATTCAATGAAAAATTATCTGTCTTACAAAGTATAACAAGAAATATAAATGGCACTGTTGTGTTAAAAGGAAAGTATGATTTAATTTTCAATGGAATTAATTTTAGAGTTAATAGAACTGGAAATTCTGGAATGACTGTTGGAGGTACTGGTGATTCTTTAGCAGGTATAGCTACAAGTCTTTTATCTCAAGGTTTGAATAGTTATGATGCAGGTGCTTTAGCTACTTATTTAAATGGTAAAGCAGGAGATTTTGCTAAAGAACAATATGGTAATGGCTTTTTAGCAAGTCACTTATCCGAATTTTTAGGTATATTGATGGAAAATATATATTGATTCTAAAATAGTATATTATATATTATTTTCTTCATATTGATTCTTTATATTATTTTAGACTTTAATTTCACTATAACTTTAGTTTCACTATTTACCTTCACTTTATTTTCATAGATATTTTAAGTTTATTATAATATAATACATATTATTGGTGATATATTAGTTTAGTTATATATATTAGTGATATTTAATAATATATCTAGTATACATATAATATTGATTATGAGTAATATTATGAATGATTATATAAAAGCTGTATTTAGATCTAGACCGAATCGTTTTATAGCAGAAGTTGAAATTGATGGAAATTTAGAAATTGTTCATGTTCCAAATACTGGAAGATGTAAAGAACTTTTAGTCCAAGGGGCAACTGTTTATTTATTGCCTAGTAATAATCCAAAAAGGAAAACGAAATATTCATTGCATTTTGTAGAAAATGAGGGGGCTCTTGTTTCTATTTATTCTCAACAAGCTAATGATATTGTATATAAATCTATTTTAGATGGTAAAATAAAGGAACTTTCAAACTATGACATTGTTGAAAGAGAAAAAAGAGTTGAAAATTCAAGAATAGATATATATCTAGCTAATGAATATGGGGATTGTTATGTGGAAATAAAAGGTGTTACATTAGTTACTAATAATATAGCTATATTTCCAGATGCTCCAACTGAAAGGGGGCGAAAACATCTTCAAAAATTAATAAAACTAAAAAAAGAAGGTCATAGGGCAGTTGTTTTCTTTTTAATCCAACATCCCAATGGTAAAAGTTTTAAACCTAATTGGGAAACAGATATAGATTTTAGTAAAACTCTTTCTAAGGCATATGCTGAAGGTGTAGAAATTTTAGTCTATAAATCTGATAATAAACTTGATAAAATTGAAATTATTGAAGAAACTATAGAATTTGATTTAGAAAAACCTCATAATTGATTAATTATCATATGGTTTTGTAATATTGATTTAATTGTTATATAATTTGTTTAAGTAGTTTCATTGTCTTGTTTGTTTAAATATTTTAATAAATTGACATCTCTCTCATGTTCTATATCTCATATATGTCTAATGCTATCTCATAATTTAGTTATTTTTTCGGTATATAAATTCTTCTATATTCATTTATATTATTTTTTTAAAAACTTCTCCTATAGGCTCATTTATTACTAAATTAGCATAATTATCATATGATGTCATTGTTTTATTGATTAGAACTAAATTTTTTCCTTTGAAATGTTGGACAAGTCCTGCTGCAGGGTAAACAACAAGAGATGTTCCTCCAATAATTAGTAGATCGGCTTTAATTATAAATTCAATAGCTTTATTAATAATTTCTTCTTTTAGGGGTTCTTGGTATAGAACTATATCAGGTTTTATTATTTCTCTACAATATCTGCAAATTGGGACATCTTTAGAATCTATAATATAATTTAGATTGTATTTGGCATTACAGTTCACACAATAATTTTTTAAGATATTTCCATGAAGTTCTAAAACATTTTTGCTTCCTGCTTTTTGGTGAAGGCCATCTATGTTTTGCGTGATAATTGCTTTAATTTTACCTTCTTTCTCAAGTTTATTAATTCCTATATGGGAATAATTAGGTTGGGCATATTTATAGATTATATTTTCTTTATAATATTCATAAAATAAGCTTGTATTTGAAAAAAAGTATTCATGGGATAGTATAGTTTCAGGAGATTCTCCATATTTTTTCATAGTGTTATAAATTCCTTTTTCTCCTCTGAAATCTGGAATCCCACTTTCAGTTGATACTCCTGCCCCTCCAAAGAAAACGATATCTTTTGAGCTAGATATTCTTTTTTTTAAATTAGATATCTTTTTTAAACTTTCTTTTTTCATAATTTATTCTTTGATAGTTTAATCTTTCTTTTTCATAGATAATTCTATTGAATCTAGTAAATATGTAGATATAATTTATTAATAATAAATTTATTAATAAAATACACATTTATTATAAAAGTATTTGATATAAAACATAATTTATTAAGTTATAAATATTCCAAGTATTAAAAAGATTAGTAAAATTGTTAAAAGTATTAATATTATTTTTAGTAAGTTTTTCAATATTTTTATAACCGCTTTTTGGTCTGATAATTTTGATTTTTCTAATATTTCCTCAATTTCAAGATTGTTAAATCTATTTGGAGGATTATATGATTTGTTTAAAATAGTAAAACTATTCAATATTATTTCTATATCATCTATTAATAGGTTTAAATCTTTATCAGTTAATAACTTAATTTGATAAATATATTGGTTTTTTATAAAGCCAATAAATCTCTCTTCAAATTCCATATCTCTAAATCTTCTTTTAGCCCAAATATCACAAGCCTCTATATCATCTATCTTTGTTTTATTGGTTTTTGTAATCTTTGAGTCAAAAGTATTTATAATATATCGTTTAGTATATACTTCATAATCAGTAGTTGTATAATTTTTTCCATTTTTATAATTTATGGGAATTTTTGATATATCTAAAATTGTTTTTTCACTTAAATTATTATACATAGCAAAAATAGAAAATGGATCATTAGATTTATACTTTTTTATCCAATTTTCATTATATTTAAATGAAATACCATTATCAATATATACCAAAATAGGCATTATTCAACCTACTATTAATTATAATATTATTATTTATCTATTATTTTTAATTCTTATTCAATCTACCACTATTTCTAATTATTATCATCACATTTTTGTTGTAATATTAATTTTAATTCTTTTCTCTTTTAATATCTAATAATTCTAGATAAGAAGTTCTTTCAAATCCTTCAGATATATTTAATTTTTTAAATAATTCAAATATTTTATCTATTTCGGCTTTATAATCATTACCTTCTTCAATATCAGTTTCAATTTCCATGTAAGGTTCTAAACCAACAACATCATCAAGGCTTATTATATATTGTTCAAAGTTATATATTGTCCTTTTTTTAATAACTTTTGAGGTTTTAACAAATTCCAATGATTCAAATATATCTGCTACCTTTTCTGGGTCTTCAATTTTCACTTCAACTTCTTTTCTGGTTTTACTTTTATCATCAATTTTAGGTCCTTTATATGTTATAAATGTTTCAACAGAATCTTTACTTGTAACTTTCCTTATTCTTAGTGCTTCATCGCTTTTTGCAAAATCTTTTATAGGACTATTAAAATAAATATCTTCTTGGTGTTCAGTATGGCTTTCTAAAGCTCCAATAGTGTATAAATCTTTTTTAATAGAATTAAAGTCATTTATTTTTGCTTTAACTTCAACTTCAATCATTTTATCACCTTTTAACTAATCCTATTTTATTAAATTCTATAATTTATACAAATTTTTATACAAATTTTTATACAAATTTTTATACAAATTTTTTATAAAATATTTATACAAAATATTTATATGATGAAATATATATTAAACTTATAAAAATATAGTAAGCTATTTATACTAGTATTTAAGTATTTTTATATTTACTCTTTATTGATAGTATGGATTTTAATGTAATAACCTTTTGTAATATTTTTAAGAATAATTTTTATACTATTATTGACTTTATCTAAATACTATGTATTAAAGTATTATTATTGCTTTATATTACTTTATAAGTGAGCTAAAAAATGATAATTTTTAAAATATTTATTTAAAATATACATTTAAGCAATTTATTTAGTTATTTATTTAAAATATTTATAAATTTTTTAAATTAAAATTTTCAAATGTTTAATAGTTACGATCATTATAATAATTATATAATTCTTGTTATAATTACTCTTGTTATAATTCTTGTAAAATTTTCATTTCTGAAATTTTTAAATAGGTTTATATAGTATATAAATTAAAAAATAGATAAAGTAAATTATTACTATTTTTTTTAAAATTTGATTGGGAGGAATCTTAACTTGACCGATGTTGATATTAAAATAGAGAACATTGTAGCTTCTGCAGCCATTGGAAAGGATATAGAATTAACTGAAGTTTCCAAAGCTTTAGAAGGAGTTGATTTTAATCGAGAACAGTTTCCAGGATTAGTTTTTAAACTAAAAGAACCTAAAACTGCTGCACTTATTTTCAGTTCAGGAAAACTGGTTTGTACTGGGGCTAAATCTATAGATGATTCTATTTTAGCTATAAATAAAACTGTTGATCTAATGAGGACTGTTGATAAAGATATCCCTCATGAATTTGAGATTAAAATTCAAAATATTGTGGCTTCTGCCAACTTGGAAGCAACATTGAATCTAGAAGCAGTAGCTCTAGAATTAGAAAATACGGAATATGAACCTGAGCAATTTCCAGGTTTAGTTTACCGTTTACAAGACCCTAAAGTTGTTTTATTATTATTTGGATCAGGTAAAGTAGTTTGTACTGGTGCCAAAACTAAAGATGATGCTAAGCTGGGAGTAGAGAGGGCATACGATCGACTTAGCGAGTTGGACTTAATATAATTGGTGATATGATTGATTAAACTTGTAGTATTTGACTTAGATAATGTTATTATTGATGGTGAAGCGATAGATGAGATCGGGAAATTAGTAGACGTTCAAGAACAAATTGCAGAAATCACCGAAAAAGCTATGAATGGTGATTTAGACTTCGAAACATCTATAAAAGAAAGAGTTAAACTTTTAGAAGGAGCTTCAGTAGAAGATATTAAAAATTTAGCTAATGAAATGAAGCTCATGGAAGGAGCAGAAGATGCTATCAAAGGTTTGAAAGATAAGGGCTATGAAATAGCTGTTATAAGTGGCAGTTTTGATTTGATTGCTGATCCTTTAAAAGAGAAACTCAATTTAGATTATTTATTTACTAATAAATTAGAGGAAAAAGATGGAAAACTTACTGGAGAAGTTACTGGTCCTCTAGTTGAAGGTTCTAAAGCTGATGTACTTAACAGTATTATTGAAAGCAGTGATATTTCTGTTGAAGAATGTATAGCTGTTGGTGATGGTGCTAATGATATTTCCATGATGGAAATAGCACAAGTAGGTATTGCATTTAATGCAAAACCTGCAGTTAAAGAAGTTGCAGATATAATTTTAGAAGAAAAAGATTTAAAGGAAGTTTTAAATATTATAACTGATTTAAATTCTGAAGCTACTGAGGAAGCTACTGAGGAAGCTACTGAGGAAGCTACTGAGGAAGCTACTGAGGAAGCTACTGAGGAAGCTACTGAGGAAGCTACTGAGGAAGCTACTGAGGAAGCTACTGAGGAAGCTACTGAGGAAGCTACTGAGGAAGCTACTGAGGAAGCTACTGAGGAAGCTACTGAGGAAGCTACTGAGGAAGCTACTGAGGAAGCTACTGAGGAAGCTACTGAGGAAGCTACTGAGGAAGTTAAAACTTCTAAAGAAGCTGATAAAGAACCAAAAACTAAGCCTAAAAAGTCTAAAAAAGATGCACTTCCTGAAGTAGACTTTGATCTTGCTCCTACTCCTGAAGGAGTTAGAAAGCAAAAAGATGAAAGAGAAGAGATCATCGCTAAAATAGCTGATGAAAGAGAAGAATTCAATAAAATAGCTAAAGAACAACGTAAAATACGTGATGAACTTAACGATGACTTAAAAGAAAATCTTAAATTAGCTATTGAATTAAGAGATAAACGTAATGAAGTTAATAAATCTGTTGAAGAAGCTAAAAAATCACGTGATAATGTCAATGAGGAGCTTAAAAAGCTGGAATGGTCTTCTGGAAGAAGGGACAGATTAAAACTTGAGAATGAAATTAAAAAAATAGATAAAATTATTGAAACTCGAGTTTTAGACATTAAAAAAGAAAATCAATTGGTAAAAAATGCTAATGATTTGAGAAAACAACTAATGGACATTCAAGAAGATGAAAAAATTAAGGATGAAGCTCAAAATCTTAAAAAGATTTCTGAAGATCATCATGCTAAAGTTGTTGAATTATCTACTCAAGCTCAAGACTTCCATGAAAATATGCTTAATTACTTTAGAAAAACTGATGATATTAGAACAGAAGCAGATGAAGCTCATAAAAAGTTTGTTGAAGCTAGAAAATCTGCATCAGCTAAACATGAAGAATTTAAAGTTGTTTTAAGCGAAATTCATGTTATTAATAAAGAACTTGGAACTAACAAGTCTAAAAGAAGAAAATCTGAAAAACAAGCTAGTACAAAGAAAAATCGTGAAGAAAAAGAAAAAGCAGAAGATATCTTTGAGAAGTTTAAGCATGGTAAAAAGCTTACTACTGAAGAACTTTTACTTTTACAAAAACACGATATAGGTTAAGTCAATTACTAGTTTATTGATTTATAGAGATTTTTAGGTATTGAAAATATTAACTTTATGTTTTCAGCCTTTATTTCTATTTACCAAATTTAGTCCATATAGTCTTTAGAATATATATTAATTCTAAGATTAGTCATTTAATCTAGCTATTGGTGAAACAATGGATAAAAAGACAGTATCGGAATCTCCTAATCAAATTGATAATAATGAAAAAATAGAAATTTGTTATATGTGTCACCAGGAATTTAATATTAACAAAGATGATGATAGTCATTATCATTATGATAATTATCCTATGTGTGCATATTGTAGTGAATTCTATGGATTTTATAAAAAAGACCGCTAATTGTCTTGTTTTTTATAGTAGCTAGTATTTTTTATTTTATATTTAATTTTATATTAATTTTATTTTTATTTCATTTTTTATTCTATATTTTATTTTTCTTTTCTATTTTTAAATTTATTTTATTAATTTATTTTATCCTATTGGGGTTTATCAAACTTTTTTATCAAATATTATTATAATATTCATTAACAAAAAATTTAAATAATACTATTTTATATATTAGTATTAAACAATTTATTAATTATATATTTTGATTAAAGTTAATGTAAATTATATTTATAAAAAAAGAATTATTTATAAAAAAGAATTACTATAATATTTAGTTATTAATAAATATATTATTTATTGTAAAATGAGATATTTTAAAAATTTTATAAAGTTAAGTATAATTATATGATTAAGTATAAAATTAAGATAAAAGCTAAGTATATATTTTTAAATAGATACTTATAAAATTTATAAATTAGATAATTCATAAGGCTTATAATAAACTTCATAAGATTTATAATAATTTATATATAAAAGTAATGAAATAGACAAAGTAAACAATTTAACATTGGTAATATAATTTATAGTATTAATATAAAGTGATATAATGCATGAAGTGATTATCTGTGAGAAACCAAAATCTGCTGAAAAGATAGCTCAAGCTCTTTCTTCTAATGTAAAAAAAATGAAATATGGTAGAAAAGTTAACTATTGGGAAATCGATGAAAATGATAAAAAAATTACTATAATATCTGCTGTAGGCCATTTATATTCTTTAACTCCAAAAAATCAGAAAGAAAAGGTTTATTTTGATTTAAAATGGGTTCCATCATATGAAACTCAGAAGAATTTAAATTATGTTAAGGATTATGTTTATGCTATAAAAAAATTAGGTAAAGGTGCAGATAAATATATTCATGCTTGTGATTATGATATTGAAGGAACTTTAATAGGTTTCAATGCATTGAAATATGCATGTGGCGAAAACTCTATCGATATAACATCTAGGATGAAATTTTCAACCTTAACAAAGAAAGATCTTATTGATGCTTATAATAATCAAATTGAATTAGATATTCATCAAGTTAATGGGGGTATAGCTAGACATATTGTTGATTTTTATTTTGGAGTTAATATATCTAAAGCTTTAACAACTGCTGTTAGAAAAGCCAAATATAGATATTTACAACTTTCAGCAGGTAGAGTACAAACTCCAACATTGTCTATATTAGTTAATAGAGAAAAAGAAATTCAAAAATTTGTTCCAGAGCCTTATTGGTTGATTAAGGCCTTACTTGAAAATAAATATGAAAAAAATAAAGATGAAGATATTATAGCTGATCATGTTGAAGGTAAGATTTTTGACCCAGAACGTGCTGAAAAAATATTTGAAAGCTGTCAGGGGGCTGATTCAACTGTGGATAAAGTGAAAATCAATGAAACTATTAGAAAACCACCTATACCATTTAATTTAGGTGGTTTGCAGTCTGAAGCCCATACTGTTTTTGGTTTTAGTCCTAAAAAGACTCAAACTATTGCTCAGAATTTATATACTGAAGGTTATACTTCTTATCCTCGTACTTCTTCTCAAAAATTACCTGAAAGTTTGGAGTTTAAAAAAATATTCAGTCAGTTATCTGCAAATGAGGTATTTAAAAAGCATATTGATTCTCTTCCTCAAAAAACTAAACCAAATGAAGGTAAAAAAACGGATGCAGCACACCCTGCTATCCATCCAACGGGTATAATTCCTAAAAAATTGGATAGTGATAGTGCTAAAATTTATGAACTTATTGTTTATAGATTTATTAGTGTTTTTGCTGAAAATTCTAAGCTAGAAACATTAAGGGTGGATCTTAGTGTTGATAAAGAGAAATTTTTCTTTAAAAGGAAAAGAGTTTCATATATGGGTTGGTTAAGTCATTATCCTTTCCGTAAGATTGAAGAAGATTTTTTCCCAGTTCTTAAAAAAGGAGATAATATTAAAGTAAATGAAATATTATCTGAAGAAAAAGAGACTAAACCTCCTGCTAGGTATAATGAGGCTTCTTTAATTAAAGAATTAGAAAAAAGAGAGTTAGGTACGAAAGCTACAAGAGCTGATATCATTGCAAAACTATATGATAGAAAATATATTTCTGGTAAAAAAATTGAGGTTAATCAGCTCGGTATGAACATTATTTCTAATTTACAGGAATATTGTAAAAATCTTACGAGTGAAGAACTTACAAGAGACCTTGAAAAGAAACTTGAAGGCATAATGGCAGATAAGATAACTAAAAATAAAGTTATTGAGGATGCTAAAAAGGAAGTCTTAACTATATTGGATGATATTGATAAAAACAATCTTAAAATTGGTGAAGGGCTTTATAATGCTTATCAAGAAAGTAGAATTGTTGGTAAATGCGCTTGTGGAGGTAATTTAGTTGTTAGATTCTCTCCAAAAACTAAGTCTTCATTTGTTGGTTGTTCTAATTATCCTGATTGTAATGTAATATATTCACTTCCAAAAGGTGCAGAAGTTTTAAAAAGTAAATGTGAAAAATGTGGACTTCCAAATATTTCTTTTGGAAGAGGTAAATCTCGAAAAAGAGCATGTTTAGATTCTAAATGTGGTGTTGATCATTCTAAAATTAATGAAGCTGAAGTTGTTGGTCAATGTCCAGATTGTGGAAATGACCTTCTTAAGAGACATGGGCGTTATGGAGAATTTGTTGGGTGTAGTGGATTTCCAAAATGTAAATTTACTTCTTCATTAGAAGATTTAGAAGATAAAGTAAATAAAGAGGGCTAATTATTAAATGATAATTAGATTTTATATATCTATACATAACTCATCTATCATAATTCACATATCTATACATAATTCATACTATATATAATTCATATCTATATAATTCATTTTTATATATTTATAAAAAATTTATTTTTATATAATTATTATATAATTATTATATATTGAATATTATATTGGAGTTTATTTCACATTGAATCATTTCATCTTGAACTGTTATTATCTTTTTTCTTATTTTTAATATTTTTAAATTTATTATAATTTTTTCATAAAATAGCTTTGAAAATAGTATAATTTAATAAGGTAAAGTTATAAATATCTAGGATAATATTGTTATTTAGACAATTAATAATATTTCTAATAATATTTCTAATAATATTGTTGGCGTTACAATATTTATCATGTAACTATTTATATACAATATTATTTTATGATATTATTTTTAATCTCGAATCATATTTATTAGATTATACTCAATGATTTCATTATTATCGAGTATATTTTCAATTATTGAATATATTTTCAATGTTATTGATTATAAAACTTAATATAAATTATTCTTGGATTTTTGAGATTATTAGTCTTAATAATTATTAATTATTTAGATTATAATTATTTAATAATATAATTATTTAATTTATGATTGTTTAATTTATAGTTATTTAGAAAATTTGAAAAATCTGTTTATAAATATGATAATTCTCTTTATAATCATGTTTATAAACATATTAATATTTGATTCATTTATTGGATGATATTTATGGATAAAAGTAAAATAATGTCGATATTAAAGTCAGTAGCTATCATACTGGTAATCGTCTGTTTTGTTGCATTTTTGCGATTTCAAGCAGCTGATTTATCAGTTATTCCAGCTGATCAACAATCTTACTACAAAGACGCTAGCGGACTCCCTTACTTCACTGAAATGGATTCATATTATAATTTACGTATGACAGAAAACTTCCTTGAATATGGACATATGGGAGATACAATTAAAAACGGTACTCCTTGGGATACTCTTTCTTATGCTCCTGAGGGTAGAAGTGCGGAATATAAACCTATGATTGTTTATGTAACTGCATTCTTGTATTATATTTCTAATATATTTTCGGATGTATCTTTAAAAGAAGTAGCATTCTTTGTTTCTGCAATAGTGGCTCCTCTTGCAGCTATACCTGCATTTATAATTGTTAGAAGACTAACTAATAATTATGGTGGTGCAACAGCAGCTTTAATAGTAGCTTTAGCTCCAAATTATTTTGCTCATACATTTGCAGGATTTTTTGATACAGATATGTTTAATGTAGTCTTACCTTTGTTTTTGGTTCTATTCTTTATTGAAAGTATAAGATCGAGTAAATTGGCCTATAGAATAGTTTATATTTTATTAACTATCATTACTATGGTACTTTTCTCATTAGCATGGGATGGATATGTATTCTATATAGGCATGTTAGTTATATTCATGATTGTGTATTTATTATTAGGTTTTATACTAAAATTGGATCTAATTAAACCAAGGAAGAATTATTCAAATTTATTATCTTGGTTCACGGATCAAAAAGAGATATTTTCCATTGTTTTAATAGCAATTATCGGGTTTATAGGACTTGGTTTAACCAATGGATTCGATTCTATTATACAAGCCCCTATGAATCTTCTTGGAGCAACTCAAATTCAATCAGCAGCTAATGCGGCTGCTTATCCTAATGTTTTTATTTCTGTTGCAGAACTCCAAATTCCAAGCCTTTTAACTGGAGGAATATCTGGTGCATTTTCAGCTAATTCTGGAGGCATAATAAATGGTGTAGGTGGAATTGTAGCTATTTTTGGTGCATTTTTCATATTAATTTTATTTGCACAGAGATTATGGAAACTTAGGTCATTTAATGCAAGGGGTGTAAATAAAAAACCTCCTAAAGGGCAACGTAAAGCTACATCTAAACTAAAAGAGAGTAAAAGTAGAGATTCTCTTATTGAATCTACATTATCAGATATTAAAACTATTGAAGATGTTAATAGAAATAAACGTGAAACATTGCTTTATTTAGTTTTATTTTCTGTATGGATATTTTTATCTGCAGTTGCAGTAACGCAGGGTTCCAGGTTTATCATGGTATTAATGATTCCTTTAGGTCTTTGTGTTGGTTTATTTGTAGGATATGCAGTTGTATATATTAAAAATAAAATAGATAGTAAAAGTAAACTGATGGCAATAGCAATAATAGGAACATTTTTGATTGTTTATCCTATATTCCAAACATTTAGTGTATTCTATCCTTTATTTAACATATCTTCTACATTAGCTTTTATCATTCCAATAATCATAGTTTTTGCTTTGATTGGAATTTCTGCTTTATTAATTTATGGTTTTAAAGGATTTAAAAGTTCTAAATTTGCTAAAACAGCTGTAATGCTTATATTAATGTTTGCTATAGTTTCGCCTACTGTTTTTGGTGCTTATCAAGTTTCAGAATCTGTTGTTCCAAGTACTAGTGATCCGATGTGGGATTCAATGCTATGGGTTAAAGCAAATACTACTAATGATACTACTTTGGCTTCTTGGTGGGATTTCGGTTACTTGTTTGAAATAGCATCTGAAAGACCAACACTTTTTGATGGTGGTTCTCAGACGGGTATACGGGCATTTTGGACAGGTAAGGCAATGACAACAAATGATACGGAACTTTCAGCAGCTATATTTGAAATGTTAGCTTTTAGTGGTGATAAAGCGACTGAACTATTGGATAATTACACGGGCAATAATAGTCAAAAATCTGTTGAAATTCTTGAAAATACATTAACATTACCAAAAGAAGAAGCTAAAACCACGATGATTAATTCATATAATTTAACTTCGGATCAAGCAGATAATGTTGTGAATTTAACACATCCTGATGAGCCTGTTCCTGTTATATTTGTTGCAAGTTCGGATATGTTACAAAAAGCTGGTTGGTGGACTTACTTTGGAAATTGGGACTTTGATTCTAAAAGTAGTACTGGATATCAGTATCTTATTGCTCAACAACCTGCAAAATTGGAAGATATTGGAAATGGTTTATATCAAGCAAATATAACTAATTTAGAAGAGAATGGTATTTTATTTAAGACTGTAGTTACAAAGAGTATTGATAATAATACTACTAATGCAACTACTGCTGCGGTATTTGAAAATGGAACTCCAGTTAAAACGCAGGATAATACTACTTTCAATCCTTTCACAGTTAATAGGCTTGTTATTATAGAAGATAATATGCTTGTCCAGAATGAGACTGTTAATGAAAGTGGAAATTACACTTTACTTGTAATGGGTGACAATGGAACATATACTTCTGTTATTATGAGTAAAGAACTTGAAAATGCCATGTTTACAAAACTTTTCATACTTGGAGGATTTGGACAGAATTCCTTTGAAATGGTTCATATGGATGATGGAATCTCGTTATGGAAAATTAGTGGATATAATACTTTAAGAAATGAAACAGGATCTACTAATAGTTCAAATTAGTGTTAATCCCTTATTTCAAGGTGTAAATTTTGAAAAAGTGATATTAGCTTATATTAAGCATATTCCATGATAATGAATGGTCTATGCTTAATTTTATATATTTTATTATTTTAATTTTTAATTAGTTATATACTATTTTTTAATTTAATGGAATATTAGATTTATTGAAATTAACTATTAATAAAGATTATTAAGTATTATTTAATATTATCAGCTATTATTAAAGTTTATTAACTATTACTTAGATTCATTGCTATTGTCTAAATTTATTAACTATTATTTAAGATTATTGACTATTATTTAACCTTATTAATTATTATTAAATTTATTATTATCACTAAAGTTTATTATTAATTATTAGAAATATTATTCATTGAAAAAAAGATTATTGGATATTAGTGAGTTTTATGGATATTGATGAAAAAATAAAGAAAATTGAGGATGAAATTCAGAAAACTCCTTATAATAAGGCTACCTCTCATCATATTGGTAAGCTTAAAGCTAAAATATCAAAATTAAAAGAAGAATCATTACAAAGAAAAAGTTCTGGAACTAAAGGTAAAGGGTTTCATGTAAAAAAAAGTGGTGATTCTACAGCAGTTTTAGTTGGATTTCCTTCTGTTGGAAAATCCACTCTTCTTAATGAATTAACTAATGCTGAGTCAAAAGTTGGAGCTTATCAATTTACTACCTTAGATATTGTTCCAGGTATTATGGAATATAGAGGAGCTAAAATTCAGATTTTTGATATTCCTGGAATTATAACTGGGGCTTCTGGTGGAAAAGGGAGAGGAAGAGAGATTCTTTCTGTAGCAAGAACTGCTGATTTGATTATAATAGTTTTGGATGTTTTTAATCCTCAACATTTGGATATTATTTTAAGAGAATTAAGGGATATAGGAATCCGCCCAAATGAAAGTAAACCTGATGTTACTGTTAGAAGAAAAAAACTTGGTGGGGTTCAAGTTTCTTCAACAGAAGAATTAACTCATCTTGATGAAGCTACTATAAGGTCTATTATAAATGAATATGGAATGCATAATGCAGATGTTTTAATTAGGGGTGATGTAACTATGGATCAATTCATTGATGCTTTAGAGAATAATAGATCCTATGTTCCCGCAATTGTTCTTTTAAATAAAGTTGATCTTGTAGATGAAAACTACTTAAAAGAGCTTAAAAAGACTATTCCTAACTTTATCCCAATTTCTGCTGATAAAAAATTCAATATTGATTATCTTAAAGATCAAATATTTGAAAATTTGAATTTGATAAGAGTATATCTCAAACCTCAAGGTAAAAAGGCCGATTTTGAAGAACCTCTTATAATTAAAAAAGGGTCTACTGTTTTGGATGTTTGTGGAAAGTTACATAGGGAATTTGTAAAAAATTTCCGCCATGCAAAGATTTGGGGGGATTCTGTCAAGTTTCCTGGTCAAAAAATTGGACCGGATCATATTTTAGAGGATAAAGATGTTTTGAGAATAATTCTTAAAAAATAATACTAATTTATTAAATAGCTTTATTCTTAATATGTTTTAAGTATTTTATTTATTCGGGTATTAATTAAATTTTATCTAATTAGTTTTATAAGATATATTATGAGAAATATCATTAATATAGGATCATTAATTAGTAAATATCTATAGGATTATATTATTAGAGAATTACAGTATTATAGGAAATATCTATGAAAATAATGAAATCTTCAAATAAAGAAAAGATTAAAGAGAACGATAATAAAATTATTTTTATCACTGGAACACCAGGTACTGGTAAGACTACATTAGCTAATTTATTGGAAAGTAAATTTTCTAAAAATTACAATTTTCAAATTGTTAAAATAAATGATTTGGCCATTGAAAATAATTTGATTGATGGTGTTGACTCTGATAAAGGTTATAATATTGTTAATGTTCAAAAATTAGATAAGAAACTTAATGAAGTTTTAGATTCTTTCTTTAATGAAAAAGATCTCAATGACTCTAAGTTGAAAATATCTATTGTTGAAGGTCATCTTTCTCATCTATGTAATTGTGAAAATGTTGATAAGATAATTGTTCTTAGATTAAATCCAAAAATTTTAGAAAGTAGACTTAAATCAAGGAATTATAGTGAATATAAGATTCATGAGAATTTAGAAGCTGAAGCATTAGGAGTATGTTCAGTTGAAGCATATCAAAAATATGGAACTAAAGTTAATGAAATTGACACTAGTGATTTATCTATTAAAGAAGTTTTTAAGTTTGTTGAAGATATAATATTTAATAAAAAAGATTTTCCTGTGGGGAATATTGATTTTATGAAGTGGATATTAGGCGGATACTGATATAATCACTTATAATAATATTATTTTTATTATTATTAACATTATCATTAGTATTATTATTAACAATATTATTATAAATGTTTGTAATATTAACAATAATAATATTAATAATATTTGTAATATTAATAATATTAATATAGTAATCTTTTTAAGGTATAAAACATATAATTTTTATTGATTGATTATTTACTTAGAACAACTTTGATTACTAATTAAATATTATAAATTTATGATAATTTATAATAATACTTTGTTTAATTTATAGTATAAACTTATAAAACTTGTAAAATTTGCAAGATTTAATAATGAATTTATTTTATAGCTAATGAATTCATAATAAATATAAAAAATCAAATATAATAAACTAATCTAATAAAAACTAATGTAGTAAATTAACAATTATATTATAATTAACATATATTATAGCTATAAATAATCAAACAATTATATAATCAATTATAATTATAAATAGAGCAATATAAATCGCTTGTATTATAGATATATGAATTATATCGATTGTAATTATGAATAATCATATTTGATAAAATATTTAATCATATAATATTTATAATTCTGAATTTTATAATTCTTAGTAATTTTTAAAATAATTTTTAAAATATATAAAAATATTATAGAATAAAAGTCTATAGAAAGCCTTTTTAAATAGAAGATACAAAAGATTATTATTACTCTTCTACTACCTAAATAGTTGAAACTAACTTTTAATGTATCGTTTTAAAACATTCAAAATCATGTTATAATTACTTGAATAATATAAATCTATATTTTATTTTATTCAATTGCATGTTTTACAATTATATGGGGTTTAATATTGCGAAGAGGAAGAAGACCTAAGTGGATGCTTGATATAGCTCGTGAACGTATGAATATTCTATTTTCCATGGCAAAGAATGAATTTTCAAATAATCCTGATAGGTCACATAGATATGTGAGCTTAGCTCGTAAGATATCTAAAAAATATAATACTAAAATTCCTGATAACTGGAGACGTAATTATTGTAAAAATTGTTATAAATTTTTATATCCTTCTAAAAATTCTTCGGTTAGACTATTTAATGGTGAAGTAAATATTAAATGCCACGAATGTAATCAAATTATGAAAATACCTTATAAAAAAGAGAAAAAAGAAAAAAGGAGAGCTAAAATTGACTATTACACTATCAAAAAAAGAAATGATGAATAGAGCTCTCAATTCTATGACAATAAACATTGGAAAAGCTGGAATAAATGAAAATGTTATTGAAGAAATAAAACGCCAGCTAAAAGCAAATGAAATTGTTAAATTAAGATTTGCAAAAAATATAGCAAATCAAAAAGAAGATTATCTTGCAGTAATTGTTGAAAAAACAAGATCTAAACTTGTTGATTTAAGAGGAAATGTTGCTGTAATTTACAAAAAGAAACCTTAAAACTTTAAAAATGAAACCTTGAGTTTAAGATTCAGTGGAATTTATTTGTGTGTGCTTAATATTTCAATGAGTTGTTTTCTAATTAGTTGGTTTCTCAATAATTATAAAATTTATTAGGAGAATTAATATGACTACTGTATATGATGTACCTGCTGATTTATTAATAAATAAAGTTGCAAAAGATTTTAATGAGAATAATGATAAAATTGCTGCTCCAGAATGGACTAGCTTAGTAAAAACTGGTGTTCATAAAGAAAGAAAACCAGAAAATGTCGATTGGTGGTATGTAAGATGTGCTTCTATTTTAAGAAGAGTTTACATGGATGGTCCAGTTGGAATTAATAGTCTAAGAACTTTTTATGGTGGAAAAAAAGATAGAGGAGTTACTCCAGAAACTTTTAGAAAAGGTAGTGGGGCTATTGTAAGAGGAGCATTACACCAACTTGAAGATGCTGGATATATTCAAAAAGTAAATGCTGGAAGAATTGTAACTTCTGAAGGTAAATCTTTCTTAGATAAAACTTCTAGTGAAGTAATTAAAGATATTCCAGAACTTGATAAGTACTAATAATTCTTTATTAATAATTCCTTATTAATATTCCTTATTAACAATACATTATTATTAATTCTATAATTGTTTATTAATTTACCTATCAATCAATTTAATTCTGTTTAATGAATTATTATATAGCTAAATCCTATAAATCATTTATAAAATTAATTATTTATAAAATTAATTTCTTATAAAACTTATCTATAATTAATTATATTTTTTATACTACTATAATTTAATACAAAATGGAGGTTCTGAAAATGAGTGATCTTGATGAATTACGCCGTAAAAGGATGCAAGAGTTGCAACAGCAAGCTGCTGCTAATGAAAATCAGCAAGCACAGCAACAGATGCAACAGCAACAGATGCAACAAGAAATGGAAGCACAAAAAAGGCAATTAATGATGCAAATCTTGACTCCAGAAGCTCGAAGTAGATTGGCCAACCTTAGATTAACTAAGCCTGAATTTGTAGATCAAATTGAGATTCAACTTATTCAATTGGCTCAAAGTGGTAGAATGAAAGGTAAAATTACTGATGAGCAACTTAAAGTTCTTCTCAAGCAGTTATCTGGTCAAAAAAGAGACATAAATATTACCAGAAGATAATTTATAAATTCATTACAATGAAAGCCTATGTTTTATTTAGTGGAGGGAAAGACAGTTCTTTAATGGCTATTCTCCTTAAAAAAATGGGAATAGAAGTTGAACTTCTAACAGCAAATTTTGGAGTTTATAATTCTTATGTTCCTTCTCAAAAATCTGCTGAATCTCTTAAAATAAAACATAATGTTTTAAATTTAAATAAAAAAATATTAAATAATGCTGTTGATATTATATTGAATGATGGTTTCCCTAATAATGGGATTTCTTATCTTCATAAGGCTGTAGTTGAAAAATCAGCTGATTTAGCAAATAAAAAAAAATTTTCAATCATTGCTGATGGAACAAGAAGAGATGATAGGACTCCCAAGCTAGATAAAAATGAAATTAGAAGCTTAGAAGATAGGAAAAATATTCAATATATTAATTTAGATAGTTTTGGTTATAAAACGATTGATTATTTAGTTTCAAAATTATTTAATATTACTCAAGAAGGAAGTAATCGAGATAATAGTTCTGATTATGAAGTAGAAATACGTTGCTTAATTGATAAAGAAAAAGGCGTTAATTCAGCTGATTTATTTCCAAAGCATTTTCAGACAAGAGTAACTGGATTGAATAGAATTCAAAAATTGTAAATTAATAATATAAAATAGTGTATAAATTAATATATCAATTAATTATATATCATTAATGATACAAAAATTAATGATAATTTAATAAATCAATAATAATTTTAATCTGTATAATTAAGATTAATTCTACTGTGGTGATGATGCTTAACTGTGGTAGTATTCATATATTTATATTCAAATATATTTATGTTCATATGGTGTAAAAATGAGTAGAAATAAACCATTAGCTAAAAAACTAAGACTAGCAAAAGCTAATAAACAAAATAGAAGAGTCCCAATATGGGCTTATGCGAAAACTAAACGTCAATTAAAATATAGGCCTAAACCAAGACATTGGAGAAGGAATAATCTTAAAGTATAGGTGTTATCATGGAAAGAACTTACACAATACCTCTTAGAGATGCTAAGAATGTACAAAGAACTATAAGAGCAGCTAAAGCTATTAGGGTAGTTCAAGAATTCTTACAAAAGCATATGAAATCAGAAGAAATCAAAATTGATGCTTCTGTAAATGAAAAAATTTGGGAGAGAGGAATTCAGAAAATTCCTTCAAAAATAAAAGTTAAAGCTGTTAAAGATGATGATGGAGTTGTAGAAGCAACTTTAGCTGAATAATGTTATAATTAATATTACAATTAATATTATGACTAATTATATTATAACTATAATTAACTATATTATAAGTAATATTATAATTTTAATAGATAATTATAATTTTAATTAATACAATAATATAATAATATTATAAATAATTAGTAATTTTAAAAAAGATTTAAATTATAAAAAATTAGATTATATTTGTTTAGATGTGGAGAAAGGTACAATGCTTAAAAGAATAAATTTAACTGGAAATCCAAACTTAGGTGTATATATTTCAGTCACTGATCAATTAGCTATTGTTCCTTTTAACTTTCCAGAAGTAATGGAAAATCATATAAAAGAAGCATTAGAAATTGATGTTGTAAGAACTACAATATCTGGAAGTAATTTGTGTGGTGCATTGTCTTGTGGAAATTCTAATGGTATTATAGTATCTCCATATACATTAGATAGTGAAATTTTTGCTTTAGAAGAAGTTGGACTTAATGTAGCTAAAATTCCTGATAAATATACTGCTGTTGGAAATATTATTGCAGCAAATGATAATGGGGCTATCATAAGTCCCTTAATTTCTGAAAAATCAATTAATATTATTGAAGAAACTCTAGATATTCGTGTAGAGCGATCAGAGATAGCAGGATTTAATATTATTGGTTCTTTACTTAATGTTACTAATAAAGGAGCTCTTGTTCATAGAGAAACATCTGAATCTGAACTCAGATTCATTGAAAATGTTTTTAAAGTTAAAGGTGATATTGGAACTGTTGGTCAGGGAATAAATTTTGTTGGAGCATGTTCTGTAGCTAATTCTTATGGTGCAATTGTTCCAGAAAATAGTACTGGTCCTGAAATGGCTCGTATCGAAGAAGCTTTAGGATTTTTAGACTCTTTCTAGAATTTAAACTTCTTTAGCTATGTTTTTAATAGTATAATTTAATAATAATATAATTTAATAATCAAAAATTTAAAATTTACATTAATTTAGGATTTACATTACAGACTTACAAATATTACAGATTTACAAATTATTATAGTGTGGTAGTATGAAAACAAAAATATATAGAATTCAAGGTAGATTTACAATGGGTGATCAAACTCAAGTATTCACTAAAGAATTAAAATCAATGAGTGAAAAAAATATTTATGAAAAGATTTACTCTGAGTTTGGTAGTAAGCATGGAATAAACAGAAATCAAATCGAAATTGAAGAAATTAAAGAGATTTCTGCTGATGAAGTTAATGATCCTTTAGTAAAAGCATTATTATAAATTTTTTATTTCAGTATATTTATTTTTTCCTTATTGGATGATATAACATTATTAAGGTGTAATTATGGAAGATCAGCAAAAATTAGATGAGATGGTAAATGAGCTTAATTTATATAAAAATCAAGCTGAAGTATTACAACAACAAGTTGAAGCTATACAAGCTTCATTAGCGGAAGTTGAAACATTAGAATCAACATTAGAAGATATTAAAGAAGAAAATTCTTTAGAAGCACTAGTGCCTGTTGGTGCAGGATCTTTCATGAATGCTGAAATTAAAAATACTGATGAGATTATTATGAGTATTGGTGCAGGTGTAGCTATTAAAAAATCTGTTGAAGATGCTAAAGAGACTTTGTCTTCTCAAAAAGAGGAGTTAAATGACAGTCTTGATAAAATGCTAAATAATCTTCAAAAAATCAGTCAGATTGTAGCTCAACTATCTCCTCAAGCTGAAGAGCTTATGAGAAAAGTTCAAGGAAACAATGCACAATAAATGATATAATACTCTTTTAAGTTTTTTTTTTTATTGTTAATACTTAAATTATCTGGTTTAAATTTTTTAAATTAGTTTTTTAATTAGCTTTTTCATTTTATTTTTAATATTATTTATAATATTATTTTCAATATTGTTTTTAGTATTATTTTTAATATTATTCTAAGTATTACATTTAATATTATTAATAATAATATCAACCTCAATATTATATTTAATATTAATTTTTATATTTTTCTTCTAATGTTTTTCTCATTATTTCATTATTATTTCTAATTATTATTTCTAATTATTATTTATATTATTATCTTTATTATTATTCTTATTATTATTTTTAGTATTATATTTTAGTATTTTATAGTGCTTTTTTAGTATTTTTATTTTTGTTTATTGGATTATTCTATATCTTTAATCATTTGGGATATTTTTGAGTTTATTATAATAATTAAAGAATTAATAATTGGAAGTAATTATATAAATAAATTATATCTTATGGTTAAATTTTTATATACTAATAACATAAATTTGATTATATATTAAATTGATTATATATTGAAGTTTATTAATTATTTTATGCAATATAATATTATTAATATTATATAATATTAGTAATACTATAATTAATATTACATATTGAAAATCCCTCTGATGATTTTCATGTTTTAAAGAATGTTATTTATTATAAATATTAAATTAATGCTATTCATTTATAAATATTAAATTATTTTATTATACTTTATTAGGGAAGGTAATATTTTGTTTGAGTCAATAAAAAAGAAATTCGCTGAAGCTTCTGGAAAATTAACTAAAAAAGTTTCTGAAGAAGCAGAAGAAGAAAACAATGTTAAATTAGAAGAAAAAGCTGATGAAGTTGATGAATCTACTTTGATTAATCAACATGATACAAATAAAGATGATCTGATTAATTATGAAAAAGATAATGAAAAATCAAATGATTATGAAAAAACTGAAAAGGATATTTCAAGTGAATTAAACTCTTCTGAAGATGAATTTGAAGTCATTGAGGATAAAGAAACTACTTTTTCAAAGATAAGTGAAAAATTAAGATTTAAAAAGCCTAAAGCTGATAAATCTGATGATAAGATTAAAATTGATAGATCGGATGTTATATCTAAAAGTGATAAACCTGTTGATGAGAAGATTGTTGAAACTGAAACTGATATTTCATCAGATTTAGAAACATCGGATGATGAAAAAAAGAAGTCTGGAATTTTTTCTTTTATTCGAGAGAAAACTATTTCTGAAAAAGATTTAGAAGATATTTTATGGGAATTAGAACTTTCTCTTCTTGAAAGCGATGTAGCTATTGATGTAGCTAACTTTGTTGTTGAATCTGTAAGAGAAGACCTTATTGGTCAAAAAATTAAAAGAAGCAGTGATGTTGATGAATACACTTATCAGGCTCTTCGAAATGCAGTATCAAAAATTATTGATATTGAAGGTAAATCAATGACTGATATGATTGAAGAAAAGAAAAAAATGGGAGAACCTCTTGTTGTTATGTTTGTTGGAATTAATGGAACTGGTAAAACAACTACTATTGGTAAATTAGCTAATTATTATATTAAAAAAGGTTATACTCCTGTTGTAGCTGCTTCTGATACTTTTAGAGCTGGAGCTATTGAACAAATAAATTATCATACTGATAAACTAAATGTTAAGCTTATTAAACATGAAAAAGGATCTGATCCTGCAGCTGTAGCATTTGATGCAGTTGAACATGCAAAAGCAAAAGGTAAAGAACTAGTTTTAATTGATACTGCTGGTAGAATGCAGACAAATACTAATCTTATGGATGAAATGAAAAAAATACGTAGGGTAGCTAAACCTGATCTTGTTGTTTTTGTAGGAGATGCATTAACTGGTAATGATGCTGTTGAACAAGCTACTAAATTTAATGATGCTATAGATATTGATGGTGTTATTCTAACTAAAGCCGATGCAGATTCAAAAGGAGGAGCATCTCTTTCAATTGGCTATGTTATTGGAAAACCTATACTATTTTTAGGAATAGGTCAAGGCTATGATGATATAAAAGAATATGATCCCGACTGGATGTTAGATCAGATATTTAGTTGATTTTTTATTTTTATTATTAGGAATCTTTTAAACTAAGGTGTTTTTATGGAAGTTTTGAATTATCCAATTGCTGATCTTTTCATGAATCTAGTTCGAGAATCTACTGATGAGATTAAATTATGTTCTCCTTTCATAAAAGAAAGTATAATTAATGAAATATATGATAATATAAATTGTAATATTTCTTTAAATGTTTTAACGAAATTCAATATTGCAAATTTTTATAAAAAAGTTTCTGACATTTCTGCTTTAGATAAGATTTTGTTCAATAACCATCAAGTTTTCAATCATTCTGCATTACATGCTAAATTTTATGTTTTTGACAATTCTAATGCGATTATTACTTCTGCAAATCTAACATTCTCTGGATTAAACAGAAATTATGAATATGGTATTCTTATAAATGATCCAAATTCGATATCTCAAATTTCAAACGATTTTGATCAGCTATGTAAAAGTGATCAATCAGGCAATATTAATCAGGATAATATAGTCGAAATACAAAAAATATTAAAGGATATCCCTAATTTTGAAAGAATTGATATTCCTAAATATGAGATTTCATGTGAAAATGAAGATAATATTTTTAATGAAGATATAGAGTTTATCGTTGATAAGTTATCTGGATGGAAAAAAACAGTTTTTGAAAAATTAAATCAAATTGAAGGCCAAATATTTGAATTAAAGGATGTTTATTTATTTGAAAATGAAATTCAGAGAATTTATCCGAATAATCAAAATACTAAACCTAAAATTAGACAAACTCTTCAATTTTTGAGAGATTTAGGACTAATAAAATTTGAAGGAAGTGGATTCTACAGAAAATTATGGGAAAATTAATGTTTTTCATTTATTTATTATAGATGATAATAGTTTTATATTATCCCTATTCCTCTAACTCACTTAATAAATTTCCAGCCACCCCTATATTTTCAGCTTTGTTCTCTCTTATTATGATTGTTACTGTGTTTTCAGGTAATCCATATGTTTCAGCTGTTAATTTTGTTAAGTTTTTAACATACTCTCTTTTTTTATCAACATCTAATTTATTTGATTCTACTATTACTACGGGCATTCTTTTATCTCCATTATTTTTATTTTATTAAATAGCTACTATTAATTCTATTAAATATTAATAATTTTCTAATAATTTTATTTACAACCTTATTTAACAATCATCTTAATTTTTTTTTTTTTTTTTTTATTGTTAGATTGGATTGATTTTTAATAGCTATTAAATATTTTATGATATAAAGTTATATCTGTTAAAGTACATAATTATTTTTATATAAATTTTTAAATAGTCTTATAAAAAATAACCTTATAAAAATATATGTGATTAAAAATGTTAGGAGAAAAAGAACTTATAAAATTATTTCCTGATTTTAAAAAATTAGTACAACCTTCTGGAATTGACTTAGCTCTTGATGAAGTATTTATCCAAAAATCAGCTGCTTCTCTTATTGATAATGAAAAAAATCTACCTGATATTGAAGCTATAGATGGACCAGTATATACGCTTAAACCACATACTGCTTATTTAGCTACAATTGATCGGAAAATTAAGATTCCTAAAGGATATTCTATGTTATATTTGCCTAGATCTACTCTTCTTCGTAGTTTTGTTTCAGTTCAAACTGCTGTTGGTGATCCTGGTTTTTATGGTACTCTTATGTTTATGATTTATAATCATGGAAATTTTGATTATAAAATTAAAAAAGGAGATAGGATAGCTCAAGGTGTTGTTTTTAAAGTTGATGGTTCTGGAGAGTATTCTGGTAGTTATCAAGAGGAATAAAATCTATAATTATATATTGGTTTGTTTTTATTCAATTTTTTCATTATCTAATCTTTTTTATTCAATATTTTTTATTTAACATTTTATTTAATGTTTTTTATTTATATTTTATCATTTTTAGTAATATTTTGGATAAGTGTGTCAAATGAATACTGCGGAATGTATTGTTAAAATTCTTGAAAATTCAGGTGTTAAACATATTTTTGGACATCCTGGAGAACAAATTATTCCATTTTATGGTGCTTTAAACAATTCTAAAATTGATCATGTTCTTATGAGACATGAACAAGGTGCTGTTCATGCTGCTGATGCTTATTCTAGAGTTTCTGGTAATTTCGGAGTTTGTATTTCTACTGCAGGTCCTGGTGCCTTAAATATGGTGATGGGTGTTGGAGTTGCCTTTAAAGATTCTATTCCTCTGCTTGTTATAACTGGAGATAATTCTTTGAATCATGAAAATGATGATGAGTTTCAAGATATTGATATTGAAGCTATTTTTAAACCTATTACTATTAAAACTTTCAATCCTAAAAATGGTAGATCAGCTATTAATAATATTAAAAAAGCTGTAAAAATTCTTAATAATGAATCAAGAGGTCCTATTCACATTAATTTTCCAAAAAACGTTCTTTTAGATAAATCTATCGATGATAATGATTGTAATTTAGATTTGTCCTCTGATTATTATCTTTTCTCTGATTATCGAGTAGCATCTGATTTATCCTATGATTATTGTGACTATAATAAAATAGATGAGGCATTATTAGAGATAAAAAAATCCAGAAGGCCATTGATTGTTGCTGGTGCCGGAATATTTTGGGCAGATTCTATTGAAGAGCTTAAAAAATTTTCAGAGATTAATAAAATTCCTATTGCTCATACATATCACTCAAAAGGTTTGATAAATGATTATGGCCTTGAACTAGGCCTTGTAGGTATTAGAGGATCTAAAATGGCTAATTTTGCATTTAAAAACGCTGACTTAATAATATTTTTAGGTTCTAAAATATCTGAAAGAACAACTCATATTAACAGTAATTTTGATTTTAAAAATGCTAAAACCAAGGTTATTAGTGTTAATATTGATCAAAACGTACTTTTTGGAGATATAAAAATCCATGCAAATGTAAAAAAAGTTTTAAATCATTTTAATCATTCAAAAATAGTTAATAATTCATCTAAAAGTTCGTTTAATAATTTGTCTAATAATTCATGGGTAGCTGATATTTTTCAAAATAATGAAAAAATTCATATTGATGGCTTAGAAAGCAAAGAAATCCCTTTAAAGCCACAAGTAGCTATTAAATTAGTAATGGAATATTTTAATGATTTAGATAATTTAGATAATTTTAAGGATTATATTTTGGTTAATGATGCAGGTTCACACACTACATGGGTTAATCTTATATCTGAAATTTATAATAAAAGGATTATTTTCTCAGGAGCTATGGCTCCTATGGGTTATGGATTGCCTGCAGCTTGTGGAGCATCAATATCTAAACCTAATAATAAGGTTATTCTTATTAATGGAGATGGCGGCTTTCAGATGAATGTTCAGGAGTTAGCTACTATTTCTTCTAATAAACTCCCTATTTTAATTATAGTATTAAACAATTCTCAATTAGGTGTAATTAGACAATGGGAAACTATTTATAATGAAGATTTAAGATATTCTGTTGATTTAGAAAATCCTGATTTTTTAAAATTAGCTAATGCTTATGGAATTGAAGCTGAATCTGTAAATTCTATTGAAGAGTTAATATCAGCTATTAAAAATTTAAAATTAGATAAACCTTATTTATTAGAGGTTTTAATTGCAGAAGAAGATATTCCTCTTGTTAAATTTTAATAATAACTATAAATTAAACCTAAGATTTTTTATAAATAATAAAGTTTTAATACTTAGTAAAGAATTAAAAATAATAATTAAAAATAGAGGATAATACAATAAACAAAAATAAAAATACTAAAAAAGCACTATAAAATACTAAAATATAAGTTACTAAAAATAATAATAAGAATAATAATAAAGATAATACTATAAATAATAATTAGAAATAATAATGAAATAATGAGATTTTATATTATTATTAATATTATTTAATAAATGTATTATAACATATAATATATAAAATGAATCATAAATATGATTCATTAACTGCAGCTACTCCTGCACCCATGTCAATATCGAACCCAAGCCCTTTTAAAGTCATTCCAAGTGCAGAAAAGGTAATAGCTAGTTCTTTATAAGATATGTTACCCATATGTCCAATTCTAAAGATATTTCCTTTTAAATGGTCTTGTCCACCAGCTAATTCTACTTTATATTTATTTCTCATTGTTCCTCTTAATTCTGCATCAGTGACGTTTTCTGGCATTTTAACTGCAGTAACAGTTGTAGATGAAACTTTTTCATCAGGGAATATTTCAAGGCCAAGAGCTTTAACAGCATTTCTTGAAGCTTCAGCTGCTGTTTCATGTCTAACTACTCTATTTTCTAGACCTTCTTCTTTAATTATTTTTAAAGCTTCAAATAAAGCATAAATTAATGAAACTGAGGGAGTGTATGGAGTTTCAGGAGGTGTTCCAGCACCACTTTTTTTGTATTTTTTCATATCTAAGTAATATGTGTTAGAATCAGTATTATCAATAACTTTCCATGCTTCATCATTTAAAGTAATTGCAGCTAATCCTGGAGGAGCAGCTAAACATTTTTGTGATCCTGTTACACAAATATCAATACCATAGTTATCCACATCTACTCTATCTCCTCCAAGAGATGATACAGTATCTACAATGTATAGTGCATCGTAATTTTTCATAACTTTTCCAATTTCTTCAATAGGAGCAGCTACACCAGTAGAGGTTTCATTATGAACTACAGTCACTGCTTTAATGTCTTCATCATTTTCAAGAGCAATCTTCACTTGTTCTGGTGTTACAGCAGTTCCCCATTCAACAGCTAATTCTTGTGCATCTATTCCAAATGAGTTAGCTATTTGCATAAATCTTTGTCCAAATTTACCCCCTACAACATTTAATATTTTTTCTCCAGGTTTTATAGTATTGGCTATAGCTGCTTCCATAGCTGATGTACCTGAACCAGTAAGTAAGTAAGATTGATTCTGTGTTTTAAAAACTTCAGACATTAGTTCAGTAGTTTCAGTAAATATTTCTCCAAAGATCGCGCTTCTATGGTTAACAATATTATTAGACATAGCTTTTAAGACTCTTGGTGCTACGCTTGTTGGTCCAGGAAGCATTAATAAAGTATCATCCATTTATTTATTCCTCCAATTGATTATTTGCTATAAGAATGATTATTTATAGTTTAATTATAAAATATTTTAAACTATATTACAAACTTTATTTAATATATATAAAAAGCTTTTCTATTGGGTATAATTGTAGTACTTAATTTAATTATTTAATTCAATGATTAAAATAATTAAAATAATTGAGATTCAATGTTTAAATAATGGGGATTATGTACTATTTTTGTGATTGATTTTTTAATTATAAATTATATTTTTTATCATTGTACATGTTGTTGTATTTATTTGTCATTTATTTATTCATTTTTTTGTTGCTTTCTTGTTTTTTATTTATTTTTATAGTTATATTAATTTGTAAGCTTTGGACTGATTAAGATTGAAAATAAGATAATTTTAATTAAAAACAATATTAATTTCAAAAAATTTATTTAATAGAAAATATATAATTTGTAATAATGAAATTTGATGAATGGAATATTTGGTATGAGAAAATATTATCTGATTTTGGATTTCCAAAAGAAGAAGATGAAAAAACTGCTGCTATTTTAAATAAATTATTATCTGTAAGAGACTCAATCAAAATTGAAGATTTATTGGATAATTTAGAACATGAGAATATTAATGTTCATAATTTTCATAAAAGTAAAGCAGATATAAGAAATTTTATAGTTTTTGGTGCAGGACCATCATTAAAAAAAGACATAGAAAAAGTTAAAAAGATTTCTAACTTAGAAGACTCTGATGATTATATATTAATTTCTGCTGATGGTGCAACAACAGCTCTTTTAGAAGAAAATATTGTTCCAGATATAATAGTAACTGATTTAGATGGTAAAATTGAAGATTTATTACTGGCAAATGATTTAGGATCTTTATTTGTTCTTCATGCTCATGGTAATAATTTTGATCAAATATTAAAATACACGAATAAGTTTAATAAGATTTTAGGTACTACTCAGTCTAAACCATTTTCTAATCTTTATAATTTCGGAGGTTTTACTGATGGTGATAGGGCAGTGTTTTTAGCTATTACTTTAAATGCCGAGAAGATTGTTCTTGCTGGAATGGACTTTGGAAAAATTGTAACTAAATATTCTCGACCCAATATCAATTTAGAAACTGCTGAAGCTGATGAAATTAAGCAAAAAAAGTTATTATATGCTGAAAAACTTATTGATTGGATAAAAAAGAATAATGATGTTGAAATAATTAATTTAAGTAAATAATTTATTTACTAATCAACTAGATTTAGTAATAATTTATTTTATTTTAAGATAATTAGAATATACTTTTTTATATAAGTTTATACATACTATTGTTATGGGAATTGAAGATATATTACTTCATGATGAAACAATATTTCAGGATATAAATGCATTTAATCCAGATTATATGCCTGAAAATTATAATTTCAGAGATTCACAAATGGAAGGCATGGCAATGTCTATTCGTCCAGCTTTAAATAAAGGACGACCTGTTAATACTGTTATACTTGGGTCTTGTGCTACAGGAAAGACAACTGCAATAAAAAAACTTTTTGAAATGGTTGAAAAAAATTCTAATAAGATTTTTTGTTGTTATGTAAATTGTCAATTACATACTACTCGTTTTAGTATATTTTCACAGATACATAAAAAGATTTTTGGGCATGCTCCTCCTGAAACAGGAATTCCTGTATCAAGGGTATATGAAAAAATAATGCAACATCTTTCAGATGAAGATAAAGCATTATTGGTAGCTTTTGATGATGTTGATTATTTATTCAAAAATAACATGATTAATAAGATATTTTATGATATATTACGAGCTTATGAAGAATTTCCAGGAGTTAGAACAGGACTGTTTGCAATTTTATCAGAACTTGAATTTAGGTTTGCATTAGATAAAAATGTGAATACAGTTTTCATTCCTCAGGAGATAACATTTCCTCCTTATACTCGAAGTGAAATACTAAGTATTCTCACTGATAGGGCTAAATTGGGATTTTATCCTGGAGTAATTAGTGATGAAATATTAGAGGAAATTACTGATTATTCTATAGATGGAGGAGATTTGAGAACTGGGATTGATCTATTGAGAATATGTGGAAACATAGCTGAATCCAATGCATCTAGAACAATAGAATTATCTCATCTTGAAGAAGCTAAATCTAAGAGTAATTCTTTAAAATTAGTTGAAACATTAAGATCATTAAATAAATCAGAAAAAGATTTGTTAAAAGTCATTGCAACCAAAGATGAGCCTTTAAATTCTGGCCCTTTATCTAAGTTGTTTATGGAAGAAACAGGACTCAGCTATGCAACATTTGGAAGAGCTTTAGAAAAATTAGAATTTTTGAGACTAATTGATACAAAATTCACAGGAAAAGGAGTTAGAGGAAATTCTAGACAAATAATACTTAGAGTTAACTCTGAAGATGTTAAAAAATGCCTTTTATAATTAAAATTTTTTTTTAAATGTTTTATATATCTATTTTTAAGCCATATAATTTAATATCTAAATTATATGGCCTTATTATGAGTATTCATTTTTATAATTAATATTTATTATTATGTTCTTCATCAAGATTATTTTTATTATAATTCTTTTTATCATAATTATTTTTTATTATAATTATTGACTGATGTAGATTGTTAATTTTTATACTATCTATAACTTTTGATCAAAATTTTAATTATTTCCTATTAGCATATTGTAATGCAATTCTCGCTATAATCATTCATATAAATATTTATATTAATATTTATAATAAAAAGTCTTGCATGGTTTACTCATTAGCTACTTAGGGTTTGGTAGTATAATTTTTTTAAGTTATATATTGGATTTATATAATATTAAAATATATAATATCACTATTGGGCAATAGTGGTACTATTTTTAAATTCCAAAAATAACACTAGGATTAGGGGTTGTAGCTATAGATAATATACTGAAAAGTAATACTAGAAAAACAAAGAGTATTACCATGCAAGATTGAAAGCTAATGTTTTTAAAGAATAAAAAATCGTTTATATCATTTTTTTTCCTTAAATCATTTCTTATATATTGATTTGTATTTTTTGACATATAATCACTCAAATTTTCACTCAAATTTGTTCATAAATATAATTAGTTGAAAAATGCATATAAAGAAAATCCGAGAGAGCTTATGAGGAGTAATATTAAAATTATTGAATTTTAATTATATGTACTTATTCTCATAAAAAACATTTAAATCAACTTAAATAGCAAAAAACTGACTTTAAAAATTTTCATGATTAATATGATTGAAGAAAATAGAACTAATCATAAAAATATTCAAAAAAAGTTTGAATTTTTCGATGTAACTGCTGACATTGGTTATTGGGCATATGGGAAAACATTAGAGGAAGCTTTTGAAAATTCTGCTTTAGCAATGTTCAATGTTATAACTAATGTTAAAAAAGTAGATAAAAAAGAAATAAAAGAATTTAACATTGAATCTGAGGATAAAATTTCTTTATTATATGATTTCTTAGAAGAATTATTATTTATTCATGAAGTTAACCTTCTTCTTTTTTCAAATTTCACAGTATCTATTGAAAAGAAAAATTCAGGTGATAATAAGTTTTATAAACTCAATGCAATAGTTGAAGGTGAAAAAATAGATTGGAAAATTCATGAAAGAAGAAGTGAGGTTAAAGCAATAACATTTCACATGATGGAAGTTTCATGTAATGAATTATGTAAAATAAGAGTTATTTTGGATTTATAAGTAGGTATTGTTGTATTTAATTAGTATTTGTAGTTTTATATTATTCATAATATTTATTTAACATTTTTATTATTATTTATACTATTATTTATATTATTATTTATATTATTATTTTCAGTATTATTTTTAGTATTATATTTTAGTATTTTATAGTACTTTTTTAGCATTTTTATTGTTTCTATTTTTTATAGTATTTTTAGTAAATTATATAATATCATCAAAACTATATAATATACTATATAGTACCATATAATATAATGTATCGATATGTGGTTTATAAGATTCTTAATTTAGTGTTTAATCGTCATTATTTAATTAAATTTTTTAATTTAATATAATGCTTTAAACTTTATTTTATACATATTTATACAGATTATACAAATTTACTGAATATTTTCATAATAAAAAATTTATCTTTCTATTTAATTAATACAGTTGATTCTTATGAGTATAAACAAGAATATTAAGGAAAATATTACTGAAATTCGCCCAAATGTTTGGGAGATTCCTAGTAACTTTAAAAGAGAAATGAAAGTCCCTGGTCGCTTTTATTTAGAAAAAGATGCACTTTCTAGTTTAGAAGAGGGGGCTATTGAACAGATAACCAATGTAGCTTGTCTTCCTGGAATACAAAAATTTGCTATTGGTCTTCCTGATATTCATTTTGGTTATGGTTTTCCTATTGGTGGAGTTGGAGCTTTTAGTGTTCGTACTGGGGTAGTTAGTCCTGGTGGAGTTGGATTTGATATTAATTGTGGTGTCAGAATGGTTAGAACAAATTTAACTGAAAAAGATATCAAACCTAAAATGAAAGAGATTGTTGATAAACTTTTTGTTAATGTTCCCTCTGGTGTTGGAAGTAAAGGAAAAATTAGACTAAAAAATAATGAAATTGACAATGTTTTAGACTTTGGGGCTGAATGGGCTGTTGAAAACGAATATGGTTGGGAAGAAGACCTTAATTTTCTTGAAGAAAATGGTAGGATGTTAGATGCTGATTCATCTAAAGTATCTGATAAGGCTAAAAAACGTGGAATCCCCCAACTTGGTTCATTAGGGTCTGGAAATCATTTTTTAGAGGTTCAAAAAATTGATGAAATCTTTAATGAAGAAGTAGCTAAAACTTTTAATCTTGAACCTGGAACAATAACTATTATGGTTCATAGTGGATCTCGTGGATGTGGTCATCAAGTTTGCTCTGATCATCTTCGTGCTATGGATAAGGCATATAAAAAACACAATCTTAATATACCTGACAGACAATTAGCTTGTGCTCCTATTGATTCGATTGAAGCTGAAAATTATTTTAGAGCTATGGCCGCTGCGGCTAATTATGCTTGGGCAAATCGTCAGATGATGGTTCATTGGGTTAGGGAGACTTTTGAAGGAATATTCAACCAGTCTGCTGAAGATATGGAAATGAGTGTTATATATGATGTTGCTCATAATATTGCTAAAAAAGAGGTCCATAATATAAAAAATAGGAATCAAGAAGTTATGGTTCATAGAAAAGGAGCTACTCGTGCTTTTGGTCCAGGTAGAGTTGAAATTCCAAATGAATATAGAAAAGTTGGTCAGCCAGTTTTAATTCCTGGAACTATGGGCACTGCTTCTTATATTCTTCATGGAACTGATATTGCAATGGAAGAAACTTTTGGGTCTACTGCTCATGGTGCTGGAAGGAAATTAAGCCGTACTGGTGCTAAAAAGAAATTTACTAGTGATGAAATAAAAGCTGATCTTGAAAGTAAAGGTATTCATGTGAGGGCTAATTCCGATCCAGTTCTTGCTGAAGAAGCTCCTGCAGCTTATAAAGATGTTGATCAAGTTGTTAGAACATCTGATAGCACTGGAATAGCTAAACTTGTAGCTAAAGTTGTACCATTAGCTGTTACTAAAGGTTAATCTTTTTATTTTTATTCTTATTCTCTATTTTTGTTCTTTATTTTTTATTCTTTATTTTCTTAATGTTTGGTGTATTTATGATAGGTATTATTGGTGGTAGTGGTGTTTATGACATTACAAAAGAAGTTGATAATGTTGAAAAGAAAATAATCATGACTCCGTATGGTGAGTCTGCAGAAATTTCTCTTTTTAAAATTGGGGAAAATGATGTAGCATTTATGCCAAGACACTCTGGAGATCACAGTTCACCTCCTCATAAAATCAATTATCGTGCAAATATTTGGGGACTTCATAACTTAGGTGTTAAACAAATCATAGCTACAAATGCAGTAGGCTCTTTAGATGAAAAAATTCATCCTGGTTCATTAGTGATAGTTGATGACTTTATTGATTTTACTTTTAGAAGAGAAAAAACATTTTATGATGATGCTGTTGTTCATATTGATGTTACAGAACCTTATTGTAATAGGCTGAGGTCTCAAATTATAGCTAATAAATCAGTTGTTACTGATGGTGACTTTGTAGAAGTGGGAGTTTATGTTTGTAATGAAGGTCCACGATTTGAAAGTCCTGCCGAGGTAAGAATGCTTCAAACTTTAGGTGGGGATGTTGTAGGGATGACTGGTCTTCCTGAAGCAGTATTAGCTAGAGAAAAAGAAATATGTTATGCTAGTATTTGTCTTGTTTCTAATTATGGGGCTTCTATTTCTCCAAATAAGTTAACAATGGATGAAGTTTTTGAAATAATGGAAGTTAAAGGACAAGAACTTATTAACCTTATTTATAAAACTGTTGAATCAATGGATAGAGAATATGATTGTCATTGTTCATCTGCTTTAGATGGTGCTGGAGTTTAATCCTTTGATTTATTATTATGTTACTTATCTATGAATAGTTCTTCTACAGAAACTTTAAAGAATTTAGCTATTTTAAATGCTAGTTTTAGTGATGGATCATATTTATCCTTTTCAATAGCTAAGATTGTTTGTCTTGATACTTGTAGTTGTTTAGCTAATTCTTCCTGAGTAGTGTCATGTATCGCTCTGAATTCTTTTATTCTATTTTTCATTTTTACTCACTATATTTTCGTTTAAAATAGATTCTACTTATTAAAAATATTATAATTCCTATGATTGCTGTAAAAAAGAATGCATATGACATTGGAGTATATTGTGGGTATATGTTTCTGAGAGTAAAAATAGCTATTGCTACATATATAATTATTCCCATTACTGATCCAAAAGCTGGAAGTGAAGCTCTTTCATCAATATATTGTGTTCTTTCATCTTCAATTATTTCTCCATTTCTGCTTTTAAAGAATTTATCTAGTTCTTTATAATATCTAATTGTTGGTATGAGTGTTATCATTAACACAATCATGGATATTATAAATAAATTGAAATTTGCAAATATAATTCCTAAAATCCAGAGTAGTGTTACTAAACTTGATAATATAATGGTTATTATTGCTTTTATTTTTGTTTTCATATTTTCACTTTTAATATATTCTTTCCTTATTTTTTATTTTCTTATTATTTTCTTTCTTTATTCTTTTCTTAAGCTATTTTTTCTTAAATTATTTTTTTCTTAAGTTATTCTTTTCTTAAATTATTCATTCATTAAATTATTTTTAAAATATTTTTTAATTTATAAAACTTTTTAAGATACTTTTTAAGATACTTTTTAATTTAAAAGTTTTTTATTAAATCTTCAATGAATTTTTTGTTAAGCTTATTAAACATTTTGTAAATAGTTTTTTACATTTTGTTAAAAATATTATACACTTATGTATTTATAATTTTCTATTTTCAATATTTTAATAACTTTTAATTTTATTTTTAAGGCTATTTTTAAAACCATTTTTTAAAATTATTTTCAATCAATATTTTTAAATAATATTTTTAAGTACTATTTTTAAATACTATTTCTAAGTACTATTTTTAATTTAATGAAAGTAATAAATGAATAAAATTTAATTAAAATAAAAAATATACATATTATTTGTATATTATATTAATCTATTTACAATTTTTAGTAAAGTATCTAAAATTGTTTAATATTTGAAATATCAAAATATTAAACATTTAAATTAGATGGAGTGTTAAAGATGGCAGATGTAATTTTATTAAGTGGAAGTCCTAGGAAAAATAGTAATACTGTTGAAGTTTTAGAAGTATGTGCTGATGAAATAGAAAAAGGTGGATTAAGTACTGAGATTTTATCCCTTCGTGGAATGCAAATTCAGTCTTGTATAGCTTGTAATAAATGTATAGAAAAGGGGAATTGTGTTTTAAAAGATGGACTTGATGAAATCATTGAAAAAATAAGAAAAGCTGATGGGTTCATCCCCGCAGCCCCTGTTTATTTTGGGACAGCTAGAGGGGATATAATGGCTGCTCTTCAAAGAATTGGGAAAGTTTCTCGTGGAACTGATCAATTTCTTTCATGGATGGTTGGTGGTCCAATAGCTGTAGCTAGAAGAGGTGGTCAGACTTTAACTCTTCAAGAAATGGCAATGGTTTTCCCTATAAACAATATGATCATGGTAGGTTCAAACTATTGGAATATGGTTTTTGCACTTGAAGAAGGTACTGCTAATGGTGATGAAGAAGGTATTGGAACAATAAAATTATTTGCCGAAAATGTTGCTAAATTAATTAATAAAATTAGAGATTAATTGGAGATAATCATGAGAATTGCTGTTGCTTCATCTGATGGAAAAAATGTTGATCTTCATTTTGGAAAAGCTAGATCTATATGTATTTTTGATTTTGATGAAGAAGGGAATAATAAAAAATTTATTGAAAAAAGATCTGTTGAATTTAACCCTGGAGAAAAACATCAGTGGATGAAGACTTTGAATGCAATTGGGGATTGTGACGTGGTTATTTGTGTTCAAGCAGGATTTAAATCAAAATTTGGAATTGAAGAATCTGGTATAAAACTTGTTGAAGATGAGGGTTCAATTGATGAAGCTTTAAATCGTTATATTGACCATTATAAGTTTATGAAGACTCCAATATAATAGAATAAAGTATAATAGATTAGATATAATAGAATTGGATATAAATCAATTATAATTAAATCAGATAAATAAATAGGAAAGGTTGGAATATGAAGTGTATTATTATATATGAATCAATACATCATAATAATACTGAGAAAGTAGCTAAAGTAATTGCAGATGAAATTGGTGGGGAATTAGTAAATGTGAGGGATTTTAATAAGAAGTACAAAAATCTGGATGAATATGATTTAGTTGGTTTTGGTTCTGGTATATATTATGGGAAAATTCATAAAAACATTAAAAATTTTATTGATACTACTGAACATATGGATAATCAGAAAAGTTTTATTTTTACTACAAGTGGTAGGAGTAAAAGTAGCTTCAATGAAAAGTTTAAAGATTTTTTAAATTCCAGAGGTTTTAATGTCATAGCTGATTTTAATTGTAAAGGTTTTGACACTTTTGGCCCACTTAAAATTGTTGGAGGTATAAATAAGGATCATCCTAATGAAGATGATTTGAATGATGCAAAAAAATTTGCAAAGTCTTTAAAATAACTTTTTTATTTTTTCCATTTTTTCCTGATTATTTAAAAGTATAGATGATCATTCGGATTTCTTTAATTATTTTTAATTATTTAACTTTTTAATTTTCTAATTTTTAATAATTTTCAATTTTTTTAAAAAACTTTAAATATGATAAATCCAAATGTTATATTAACCTTTATGGGCGGGTTTTAAAGTATTTTAAAACTTTATTATAAACAATTTTTACTAGTATTTGGATTGAGTCCAATATCAGATTTGCGAATTAGCTTATTTTATAGCTAAGAGGTCAATTTGAGTTAATTTTATTGTTTTTATAGTTATTATAGATAATTTTATGTAATTTTATATATTTTTATATAATTTTATATTTTTTATAAAATAAAAATATTATTTTAATAATATTCTATGCATTAGTAATATTGATATTAATTAGTATGAGTTCCAATTAAGGTACTCTTTGATTATATATTTCTGTTTCTAAAAATATTAATTTACAAATTAGGAAATTGAATAAAAAATTTATAGGATGTAATATTTATGGCAAAGGCAAAAAGAAGAAGAGCACGTGATACATGGAAAGAAAAATCTTGGTATACAATTAAAACTCCTGTGGCATTTGGAGATAAAGAAATTGGGGAAACTCCTTCTAGAGATCCTGATTTTTTAATAGGTAGGGGTGTAGAAGTCACTATGAGGGAATTAACTGGTGATTTTTCTAAACAATACATAAAATTAAAGTTTGAAGTTGATAATGTAGCTGGAGATATAGCTAATACTAAATTCACTGGTCATAAGGTAACAACTGATTATGTAAGAAGTATGATTAGAAGAGGAACAAGTAGAATTGATACTCATGTTGTTATTAAGACTAAAGACGATCATAAAATGAAACTTCATGTTTTAGCTATAACTACAAGAAGGTCTAAATCTTCCCAACAAAAGTTCATGAGAGAAACAATCACTGGGCTTGTTCAAAAATTAGCAAGCGAAAGAAGCTATGAAGATGTAATTGAAACTTCTGTTAATGGAAGAATGGCTTCTGAGATATATCATAGGGCTAAAAAGATCTATCCTCTTAAAAGAGTAGAAATTATTAAAAGTAAAGTATTAGATTAATTATTATATTATTCTAATATTTTTATTATTACAACTTTATTTTATTTTTAATAGTGTTATTATTATTATATTTTCATTATTATTATTTTTATCAATATTTTTATTATTATTATATTATTTTTATTATTACTACTTTTATTTTTACTTATTTTTGTATTAATCATTTTTATCATATTTTGTAATTTTCATAAAAAAAAGTTAAATTATACTTATATTTCTATAACTCATTTAACAATTAATTTTCACCAATTCGGCATATTTATATAAATCATATAATAAACTTAATAATGATGATTGTTATGGAAGAGACCTTAATGATAAATTGGGGGTATGTAGTTTTGCTTCTATTAGTGGGAGCTTTCACCTATAATCGAAAGGCTTTAGATTTATGGGGAACTCTTGCTATGGTTATTATGGGTATTATAATAATATTTTCTGCAGGTATCAGCTGGTTACTTCTAATATTAATTTTCTTAATTTTAAGTCTTGTTGCTACAAGACAGAGTAAATATTATAAACAGAATTTAGGAATATATGAAGGTAAAAGAACTGCAAAAAATGTTATTTCTAATGGTGTTGTAGCCTTCATAATGGCTGCATTTGGAGGCTATTATCTTCCACTTGTAGGGGGTTTTATAGGAGCTATTGCTACTGCTACTGCTGATACATTAGCAAGTGAGATTGGAATACTTCAAAGACCACGCCTTATAACTACAATGAGAAAAGTTGATCCTGGAACTGATGGTGCGATTTCTGTCCTTGGTACATTGGTGGGGATAATTGGTGCAGCTATAATTGGTATTGCTGCATTTTTTTTAGGCATAATATCTGATCCTGTTCTTTCTTTAAAAATCGCAGTTATTTCTGGTACTGTCGGTTGTTTTATGGATAGTATACTTGGAGCAGTTTTTGAAAGAAGAAATTTCATAAACAATGAGCATGTTAATCTTTTAGCTACTATAACTGGGGCATTAGTTGGTATAATTTCAACTTTGTGATTAATCAGTATTTATTTTTAATTATTAACTTTCTTTAATAACTAGATTTATTTTATTAAAACTTATATGTTTTAAATTTCAATATATATTACAATTATGATATATTGTAATTATGAGATAGAATTTGAAAAATAGATAAGATTTAAAAGATAATTGTGATATAATCAAAATATTAATATTAATATTAAATATTGATTATAAATATTGACTATGTAAATTTTGATTATATAAATTAATATTGAATAGTGGTATAAATATTGATTATAAGCATTATTTATAAATATTAGTTATTGATATTGATTATAGATAGTAATTATAATATTAATTATAAATATTTACTTTAAAATAGTTTTTTAATAATATACATTGTGATTTTTATGAAAGGAATGATTTTAATAATGGATGGACTTGGAGATCGTCCATTAAAAGATTTAAATGGAATGACTCCATTACAAGCAGCTAAAACTCCAAACATGGATAAAATGGCTGAAAAAGGTATTAATGGATTAATGGATTCTATTAAACCGGGTATAATTCCTGGAAGTGATACTGCCCATATTTCAATACTTGGTTATGATCCTTATGAGATTTACACTGGAAGAGGTCCTTTTGAAGCTTCTGGTGTTGGTGTTGATATTTTACCTGGGGATATAGCATTCAGATGTAATTTTTCAACAGCTGATAATAATAAAATAATTACTGATAGGCGTGCTGGAAGAATAAGAGATGGAACAAAAGATATTATTAATACTCTTAATGAAATGGTTATTGAAGAGTATGAAGATGTGAAAATTATTTTTAAAGAGTCTACTGGTCATAGAGCAGTTCTTGTTCTTCGATCTGAAGGTGATGAGTCTCTTTCAGATGCAGTTTCAGATGCAGATCCTAAAAATGAAGGAAAACCCCCAAAAATAGTTTTTCCAACTGATGATACTAAAGAAGCTGTTAGAACCGCAGATATTTTAAATAAAGTTGTTAATAAATCATATGAAATGATTAAAAATCATCCTGTTAACCAAGAAAGAGAAAAAAATGGTGAACCTCCTGCGAATATAATTGTACCTAGAGGTGCTGGTGCAGTACCTGAAGTTGAACCTATAAATGAAAAATATAATCTTAATTCTGTATGTATTGCAGAAACTGGACTTATTATGGGTATAGGAAGGTTTGCAGGTATGGATATTATTGAAGTTGATGGAGCAACTGGTGGAACAGACACTAACCTTGATAATATTATTGATGAGATTGTTAAACATGCAACTGGTGATGAATATAATTTTTTACTTATAAATATTGATGGTGCAGATGAAGCTGGTCATGATGGTAGTTTTGAAGAGAAATTGGAATTTATAGAGAAAGTTGATAAAGTTGTCATAAAAAAATTGTTAGAAATTGAAGATTGTTATATAATATTGACTGCAGATCATTCCACTCCGATTTCTAGAATGGATCATACTGCAGATCCAGTTCCAATAATTATTAATGGTCCTGAAGTCAGAATTGATAATGTAAATGAGTTTAATGAAATAGAAGCTCATAAAGGAGGACTTTGCAGAATACGTGGTTCTGATGTTATGGACATTTTAATGGATTTGATGAATAATTCTTCTAAATTTGGAGCTTAATCTTTAATTATCTTGATCTTAATTATGGTGGAATAATAAAATGCCTGTTAATACTAAGAATAATAAAAAACTTTTTGGAACTTCTGGAATAAGGGGGAAAATTGGTGAAGAAGTTACATCAAATCTTGCCTTGAATGTTGCAAAAGCATTAGCCACTTATTTAGGTGGGACTGGAAATGTTGTTTTGGGTTATGATACAAGAACAACTAATAAAATGCTTGACAATGCAATTACAGCAGGATTGCTTGAATCAGGAGTCAATGTTTTAAAAATAGGTATGGTTCCAACACCTCTTGTAGGTTATGCTGTTAAAACTTTAAATGCTGATGCAGGAATAATGATTACAGCATCTCATAATCCTTCACAATATAATGGTATTAAAATATGGAATAGTAATGGAATGGCATATACTCCTTCTCAAGAAAGAGAAATAGAAAATATATATTATTCAAAAGAATTTAAAGAAGCTAGTTGGGATAATATTGGAACAATTTATCATGATAAAGAAATTAAACAAAAATATATTAACAATCTTTTGAGCATTGTTGACATTAAACCAGGATTAAAAGTAGTAATTGACTGTGCTTCTGGTGCAGGTTCTGAATTATCTCCATTGATATTTAGAATGGCAGGATGTGAAGTTGTTACTGTAAATTCTCAAATTGATGGATTTTTCCCAGGCAGAAATCCTGAACCAAATGAGGCAAATTTAGGGGATTTAATGAAAGTTGTCATAGCTACTGGGGCTGATTTAGGAATAGCTCATGATGGTGATGCTGATAGAATGATTGCAATAGATGAGAATGGTCGAGTTGGGGATTTCGATAAGCTATTAGCAATAATATCAGGATATATGGCTGAAAAATATGGAAAAAATGATTTAAAGGTTATTACTACTGTTGATGCAGGTATATGTCTCGATGAATCTTTAGATCATGTTAATGGCAATATTATTAGGACAAAAGTCGGTGATGTGAATGTAGCCGAGTCTATAATTGAAGAAAATGCTATATTTGGTGGAGAACCTTCTGGAACATGGCTGCATCCTGATTTTTGTATGTGTCCTGATGGTATTCTTTCAGGTCTTAGGATGGCAGAAATTGTATCAAAAAAAGGTTATCTTTCTAAACTTTTAGATAATATTCCAAATTATTCAAATATTAGGGAAAAAATAAACTGTTCTAAAGAAGATAAAATTAAAGTAATGGAAAATATGGAAAAATTACTAACAACATCTTTTGATGATGTTGTTGATGTTAATACAATTGATGGAGTTAGATTAACATTTTCAGATGATAGTTGGGTTTTAGTTAGACCTTCTGGAACAGAAGATTACATTAGAGTAACTTTAGAGGCTAAAACCATTGAAAATGCAAATTTAATAAGAGATGTTTCGGTTAAAATAATTAAAGATAATTTGAATTATAAAAAATAATAATTGTAAAATAATTATTTCTATTATTTTATTATATTTGTATTATTTAATTTATTATTTACTTTATAAATATATAGAAATTATATAGAGGGGATTTTTTGAAAGCTATAATTTTAAGCGCAGGGGAAGGAACAAGAATGAGGCCGTTAACACTTACTAGGCCGAAGACAATGCTTCCAGTAGCAGGTAAACCTATTATACAATATAATATTGAGTCTTTAAGAGATAGTGGGGTTACTGATATTCTTTTAATTGTAAATTATAAGGAAGATATGGTTAGAAATTATTTCAAGGATGGAAAAGACCTTGGAGTCAATATAACTTATAAAAAACAAGAAGAATTGTCTGGAACTGCCAATGCTATTGGTTATGGTGAAAATTTTGTTGATGATGAATTTATAGTTTTGAATGGGGATATAATACTTGACACTGCTCTTTTAATGAATATTATAGAGGAATATTATAAAAATAATCCTGATACTTTAATGGTTTTAACAGAAGTTGAAGATCCAACTCTTTTTGGTGTTGTTGAAATTAAAGAGAATATAGTTAATGAAATAATTGAAAAACCATCCATTGATGAAGCACCAAGTAACTATGTTAATACTGGGATTTATATATTTAATAAAGATATCTTTGAAAAAATATCAAAAACAAAAAAATCTTCAAGGGGAGAATATGAGATTACTGATTCATTAGCTATGCAAATTGATGATGGCAAAACTATTTGGGGATTTAAATCTAATAAAAAATGGCTCGATGTTGGACGCCCTTGGGAGCTAATTGAAATTAATGAATATTTTTTAGAAGAAATTACTACTAATATTAAAGGTAAAGTAGAGCCTGGTGCTCATATTCATGGTAATATTCATCTTGGTGAAGGTAGTGTGATTAGATCTGGAGTTTACATAATGGGCTCTGTTTATATCGGAGAAGATTGTGATATTGGTCCAAATTGTTATATTAGAGGAAGTACTTATCTTGGTAATAATGTTAATGTTGGTAATGCTGTTGAGATAAAAAATTCAATAATAATGGATGATACTAATGTTAATCATTTAAGTTATGTTGGTGATTCTGTTATTGGATCTAATTGTAATATAGCTGCTGGTACAAATGTAGCTAACTTAAGATTTGATAATGAAACTGTTAAAACAACAATAAAAGATGAAAAAATTGATAGTGGTAGACGTAAGCTTGGTGCAATTTTTGGTGATTCTGTTAAAACTGGAATTAACTCAAGTTTCAGTCCTGGGGTGAAAGTTGGTTGTAATTCTTCTGTTGGTTCTGATGTTTTACTTTATGAAGATCTTGATTCTGATAAAGTTGTTTTAGTAAAACAAGAACATATAATTTCTAATAAAAAAGAAGATAAGTAGTAGATGAAAATAATTTCTATGGTGTAATGCTTATTTCTTTAATTATTGTTCAATATTAGTAATAAAGTTCAATACTTATAATAAAATATTTTTAAATAATTTATTTTAATTATTATTTTATTCTAACATTATTTGATATATTAGAATTACACTTGTATTATATTTATTATTAAATTTAGTATTATAATTAGTATTATACTTAAAATACTCAATATTAGCATATTTTGTATTATATTAGCATAATTAATAATTATACTTAGCATAATTAGTATTATATTTAACATTATATTTATTTATAGTGATAGTATGGTCATTAATAGTTTAAATGATTTAAAACCAGTATTGCATAAATCTGTGAGGACTTTTGAGGGTTCTCATATTATCGGTGATGTAAAAATAGGTGAAAATTCTTCTGTGTGGTATAATGCAGTTATTAGGGGGGATAAAGGACCTATAATCATAGGTAAATCTACTAATATTCAAGATAATTGTGTTATTCATTGTTCTGATACTTTAACCACTACATTAAAGGATTTTGTTTCAGTAGGTCATGGTGCAATTATCCATGGCTGTGAAATAGGTGAAAATGTTATTATTGGAATGAATGCGACAATTTTAAATGACTCAAAAATTGGTAATGATTCTATTATTGGTGCAGGGTCTGTTGTAACAGAAGGAAAAGAATTTCCAGACAAAAGTTTAATTTTAGGAGTTCCTGGAAGAGTAGTAAGACAATTAACTTCTGATGAGATAAATAAAATTAAATTAAATGCATTAAATTATGTGGAATTAATGAAAGATTATTAGCTTTATTTTTAATTTAGTTTAGTTTTATGTAATCTATTAATTTTTTAATATATTAGCTTCTTTAATATATTATTTTGTTTAATTTAATGGTTCATATTAGTTAAATTTATTCTATTTCAATTAAATATATTTATATTATCAATATTTAAATTGTTATTATTTAAAATAATTTTATTAATTAAAGTAATTTTTATTAATTAATATAATTTTATAGATTAAGGTAATATTATGAGAGTAAGAAAAATAGTAAATGAATTAGATCCTTATATTCCTGGAAGGTCTCAAGATGAGATAGCTGAAGAATTTGGTTTGAAAAAAGAAGATATAATAAAATTAGGATCTAATGAAAACCCCTGGGGTCCTTCAAAAAAAGCTATTTCTAGTATTGAAAATGAATTAAGTTCCATAAATCGTTATCCTGAATCTGATTTATCTGATTTAAAAAAAGAGATTGCAAGTTATTCAGGAGTTAATATTTCGGAAGTTATTGTTGGTGGAGACGGTGCTGATGAAATTATTGATATCTTAGCAAAAACATTTATAGAAGAAGGAGATGAATTTATTGTTCCTTTACCATCTTATATGTATTATGAATTTTTGTTTAAACCATATGGAGCCATTCCTATTTATGGAAGGTGGAATTTAGAAGATAATACTCTGGATCTTGATTCTATTATATCTAAAATAAATGAAAAAACAAAAATGATATTTTTATGCTCTCCTAACAATCCTACTGGTGCTTTAGTATCTAGAGAAGATATAATTAAGATTTTAGAATTTACTGAAGAAAAAGAAATAGTTTTAGTTATAGATGAAGCTTATTTTGAGTATTCTGGAGTAAATAACTTAGATCTTATAAAAAACAATTCAAATGTTTTTATAATGAGGACAATGTCTAAAGTTTTTGGATTAGCGGGCATGAGAGTTGGATATGGTCTTGCAAATTCTGAAATGATAGAATATATGCATAGAATAAAACCAGTATTTTCCCTTACGAAACTTTCTTATTTTGCAGCATTAAATACACTTAAAGATAAAGAATATATTGAAAATTCAATAAAAAAAGGTATTGAAAGTAGAGAATTTTTATTTAAAGAGTTATCTAAAATAAATTCACTAAATGTTCTTAAATCATATTCTAATTATATTTTAATTGGAATAAAAGAAATTGGAATTACTGCAAAAGATTTATCTCAGAAACTTATGGAGAATGGTGTAATTGTTAGAGATTGTACTTCATTTAAAGGATTAGATGAATATTGGATTAGAGTTAGTATTGGTACAATAGAGGAAGATAAAAAATTTTTAGAAATTTTTAATAAGATTATTAATGATATATAATATTGTGTAATTTGTGATAATATGGAAACAGGAGGAACTTTAATATCTTCAGTTGAGTATAATGGAAAGATATCATTAGTTATATTTATGGCTCATTGTCCTTTAAGATGTCCATATTGTCATAATGCAGAATTATTAGAAACTGGTGAAGAAACACCTTTAAAAGATATTCTGGGAATTATTAATGATTCTTCAGACTATATAGATGCTGTTGTAATATCTGGAGGAGAACCTTTGGTTCAATTAGATAATACAATTGAAGTATTAAAATATTCAAAATCTTTGGGCCTTAAAACTAAAGTTGATACAAGTGGCTGTTATCCTGAGCGCATAAAAAAAATTTTAAATTTCACTGATTATGTTGCTATGGATATTAAAGCTCCATTTAATAAGTATAAGGAAATTATAGGTTCGGATATTGGTAAAAATGTTGAAAAAAGTATGGAAATAATCAATGGCAATCAAAATACTTTTTTAGAGTGTAGAACTACTTATGTCCCTACACTTTTGAATCATGAAGATATTAAACAAATTTCTCGTGAAATTGATTGTGATGTTTATACATTACAACAATTTAGAAATAATAATGTATTAGATGAAAATTTAAAAGATGTTAAAAGCCCAAATCCTTTAGAACTTAAAAAATTAGCTAAAGAAATAAAACCTATTTTAAAAAAAGTAAAAGTAAAAACATCAGAGTTTGGAGAAGAGTGTATTTAGTAATTTATAAATTAATATACATTTATCATAATTTTTACTAATATTTCTTATTAAATATTAACATATGATTAATTTGTAATATATACTTTAATTTTTTATATATAATAACTATACTAATTTATAAATATTTATTTTATAATATTACTAATTTATAATATACTAATTTTATAATATATAATAATTTATAAATTACTAAATCAAACCCTAAATAATATCATATTATTAATAGAAACTTTAATTATTTTATATGAAACAATAAACACATATAATTTTATTGAAGTATTCTTTTATTTGGAGGAAGATAATGCCAATTATATCATTTGGAAGCCAAGACATAGACCTCATAACTGGCAAAAAAACAATGACTATTAGAAAGTTATGGAAAAATCCTCTTAAAGTTGGAGATAGATTACATTGTTATTGGAATCTAGTTTCTAAAGAAAAAAAGAAAATATTTGAAGCTGAAGTTATTGATGTTGAACTAATTCCATTCAAAGATTTAAAAAATAATGATAAAATAGCTAAAGAAGAGGGATATGGCAGTTCTCAAGATATGATTAAAGAATTTAAAAAGATGTATGTTAATGGTATTGATGATGAAGATATATTTCAAATAATTCATTTTAAAAAGTTAGATGTTGATAAATGGGAAGGTGAAAAGATTGATGAAAAAGCAATGGTGACTCAAAGAGCAGATATATTGTTTGATAGTGGTAAATATGATAAATCTGCTCTGTGTTATACTGCTGCTTTAAAATTTGATCCTGAAGATGTTTATTTACTAAATAAGAGAGGAGATAATTTATCTCGTTTAGGTAAGTTTGAAGAGGCTATTGAATGTTATAATAAAGCTTTGAAAATAGAGCCTAAAAATGAATATATTTGGAATAATAAATCTATTGCTCTTCTTAATTATGGTGATCCTGAAGAAGCTTTAAATGCTAATAATAATGCAATGAAAATAAATCCTAAAAACCCTGTTGTTTTATATTGGAGAGGATTTATTTTGGAGGTTTTAGGAAAATTTAACGAAGCTATTGATATCTATGATGATTTATTAAAAATAGATAGTAAAAATCCTGAAGTTTGGAATGCTCGTGGAAATTTGCTTTCTGAAATGGAAAAATTAGAAGAAGCCTTAAAATCATATGATACGGCATTAGAATTGTGTTTTGATGATGAAGAAGTGGATGCTGAAACACAAAATAGAAAAGGCAATGCTCTTTTAGATCTTGGAAGATTTGATGAAGCATTAGAATCTTATGACAAAGCTATAGAAATTGCTAATAATAATTCAGAAGATTCAAGCTATTTCATACTTAATAAAGGAGTCGTTTTAATGGAATTAAATAGATTTCAAGAAGCAATGGAAAGCTTTACTAAAGTATTAGCAATAGATCCTAATAATGATGATGCTAGAGTTTTAAGAGATGAATGTTTGGAGAATTTATAAGTTTTATATAAAGCTTTATAGAAGAAACAATATAAAGCTTTATAGAATATTATTCTATTTTTTATGTTAATCAATAATCTTTGAATTTTTCAATCAATGATATTCCCCATTCAGCCATTTCAGTAGCTGTTTTTTGGGAATTACTTTCAGAAAAACATCTAAATATTGGTTCAGTACCAGAAGGACGAATTATAACCCAACCCTCATTTTTAAAGATTTTAACACCATCTGTTGTATCAATGGCATATCCCAGGTTAGCTACTTCACCTGCAACTTTTTCCATAACTTCTTGTTTTTTATCATCTTCACATTCACATTTCATTTTTTCTGAATAATATACTGGAAGCTCTTCTACAAGTTCTGATAATTTTTTGTTTTCTATGGCCATTATTTCTAATATTTTTGCTGCTGAAAGTGCTGCATCTCTTCCATATACGAAGTCTGGAAAAATCAATCCTCCGTTTTCTTCTCCACCAAATAGTCCATTTTCTTCTTTTAATTTTCGAGCTACAAGAAGATCTCCTACAGCAGTAGCTATTACTTCTCCATTATTTTCTTTTGCAATATCATATATTGCTGTTGAGGTAGCAACTGTAGTTACAATTATATTTGTAGTGTTTTCATGAGCTAAATTTTCATTTTTTTCTTTTAACATTCTTTTTTGAACTAAAGAGAATGATTTATCACCAAGAACAAACTTTCCTTTCTCATCAATACATATTGTTCTATCAGCATCCCCATCATGAGCTATTCCTAAATCTGCACCTAAATTTTTAACAGCAGATATTAAATCACCTAAATTTGCTTCAATCGGTTCTGGGTCACGACCAGGGAAAAATCCATCTGCTTGAGAATTTAATGTTATCAATTCACATCCAAGTCTTCTTAAAATAGTTGGTGCAGTAAAACATCCTGCTCCTGATCCACAATCAAGAACAACTTTTAATTTGACCTCTTGAATTGCTTTAACATCAACTCTTTTAAGAACTTCTTCTATGTATTCTTCGATTATTTTATCATTTTTAAAAAGATTTCCAATAGATTTCCAAGATGCACGATTTACTTCACCATCAAAATATATATTTTCGATAGCTATTTCATCAGTATCACTTAAGCCTATACCATCTTTATCAACAAATTTAATACCGTTGTATTTTGGAGGGTTATGAGATGCAGTGACTATTATTCCTCCATCATAATAATTTCGAACTGCATACTGTACTGCAGGGGTTGGTAGAATTCCTAAATCTATAACATCACATCCAGAGGACATAAGTCCTGCAATTATAGCATGTTTTATCATTGGCGTTGTTGTTCTAGTATCTCCTCCAATAGCTACTTTCCCTTTAATTAAAGTACCATAACTTGCAGCTAGCTTTGATGCAAATTCTGGTGTTAAAAAGTCATTAGCTGTTTTTCTTACACCAAATGTTCCGAATAATCGTTTTTTCATTGTGATAACCTTTTAAATTCTTTTTATCATTATAATATACTTTATTGAAGTTTTTTCATTGATTAAATAAATTTTTATAACTTTCTTATTTGATATATTTAATTATTATATTATTAATGATTTTGGATATAAATTTAATTCTTCTATTTACTTATCTTTTTCTGTTTCTATACATTTAATTTCTATTTCAGTTTCATTCTATTAAATTTAATTCTATTTTAAGCTTTAATTAAATTATTATTATAATAAATATTAATTGGATAGATTTTAATGAATATATTTTATTAGATATATTTTATTTGATATATTTTATTTGATATATTTTATTAGAAGAATATTTTATTATAATAAGTTATTGAATATAATTTGCTAGATATAGAATTTTTAATTTTCTATCTTGATGGAATTTGAATCATGTATAATTAATTCCATCGTTGATTTAAATTCAGTAACAGTTCCTGTAACTATAACCTTTTTATTTTCGAAATTTTCAATGTTAATTTCATTTTCTGCAAATTTTGTTATTGTAGATTCAAATATCATCATATTTATTCTTCCAGAACCATCATTAAGAGTTAGTATGTAATTTTTTCCATTTGATGATTTTTGTATCGTATCTATATTCCCAGTAACCGTGACCTCTTCATCTATCATTCCTCTATCTATATCTTTTATAATCACTTCTTTTGGACTTATTTCTCCTGCAAAAATAATCATTCCTATTAATCCAATTAGTGTTGTTATTAAAGCTATTTTAAATATTTTTTCATCTGTTATTTCCATTTTAACATCCTAATTTTTTATTTTAGATTAAATATTCTAAAATGATATTTTATTTATCTTTATGAATGTTTGAGGAAAAATAATATTTAAATCTTATTCAATTATATTAATAATTTAAATTCTTCTCTTTTTAATTGTTTTACAATTAATAAATTCTTATTTTATTGTAAAATTTATCTTCTTCTTTAAAAGATTCATTCGTTTTAAAAATACCTATAGCAAATAATAAAATAAATTAATAAGAATAATGGCTATGGTAACTATGATAAAAATAATGGAGATAATAGAAATAGTGAGAGTAGTAGAGATATTAATATAAGAAATTATAATAGAAATTATAATAGAAGTTGTAGCATAGAATTTGTAGCTTTAATAATAGTAGTAACTAATAGAATATATGGATTTAATATTAATATGATAATGAATTTATAATACTAATTATTATAATAATTCCTATAATTAATGATATAACTTAAAAATAAACGATATATAATAATTAATATAGAAAATAAAACATATATAATATTCAATAGAAAAAATAAACAGATATGCTATACTAATAGGTATACTATACTAATAGGAAGATAATTATTTATTCGTCCTATCCTTTAAACATAGATTTTAAACGTTCCACTGTATCAATATCTGATAGTCCTTTATCTTCCCTAATCCTTTTTACTACTGGAAATCGCAAAGAGTATCCTGCTTCATATTCAGGACTTTTAACGATTTCACTATATGCAATTTCTAGAATTATTCTTGGCTCAACATCTATCTTTGTACCTTTTTCTACAATCTTGTATTTTTTCATGAGATTAGTTAGTTCTGCTAATGTTTCATCATCTAAACCAGTAGCTACATGTGCTAATGTTTTTAAATCACCATTTTCATCAGCTAAAGCTACTTTATATGATCCAATAAAGCTTGCTCTTTTTCCAACACCATAAGTCCCACCTACCACTACTACATCTAATGTTTCTGGTTCAGCCTTAAATTTTAGCATTTTTTTTCCACGTATTCCAGGAATATATGGTTCTTTTGGATTTTTTATCATAATTCCTTCATGTCCTTTCGATATGGATTCATTAAAGAGTATTTGAGCATCTGAAATATTTTCAGATGTGACTTTAATCATCTTACTAAGATTTATTTGATTCTTTTCAGTTTTAACAATAGATTCAAGTGTTGCACGTCTTATTTCTAATGGTTTATCTATCATTGGCTCTTTAAAATAGAGAAGGTCAAAAAGATATAATTTGAGTGGTACATCTTCAATTGCTTTTTCAATATTGTATTTTCTTCTTACTCTTTGCAGCATATACTGAAAAGATATAGGATTATTATTTTTTGTAGCAATTATTTCACCCTCGGCTATAAAATCTTGGTTGGGAAATGATTCTCTGATATAATCTACCATTTCAGGAATTGCTTTACTAATATTTTCAAGTCGACGGGTAAATAGATTTATTTTGTCATTTTTTTTATGTATCTGAACTCTTATTCCATCATATTTTGTTTCACAGATAGCTTCTCCCATTTCTTCAACACTAATAGCTATTCCCTCTGAAAGCTGAGCTAACATAGGTTTCACCGGCTTACCAGGACTTAAATTCAATTTTTTGAGTCCATTTTCTCCTTCTTCTTTAGCTACTTTAGCTACTAATCCTAAATCATTTGTAAGCATATGTGCACGATCTGCAACTGATTTTTCTACTTCAAATGCTTGTGAAATTGCGTCACGTATTGTTCCTTCTCCAACCCCTATTCTAAGCTCTTCAATTATAGTTCTAGATATATATTTTGCTTCAGTTGCTGTGGCAGATGATAAAAGTTCTAAAACAATAGCTATTTTTCTTGATGTTGACCTATCACCAGAGATTTTAGCTAATTTTCTAAGATTATTAAATACAAAATCTATCTCGAGAGGTTTAAAAAAGAAAGTTGTTTGAGATTTATTTTTATATAATTCTTCAGCAGCTCCTCCAATATCACCTTGTTCTCTGACTTGATCCTCTACTTTATTTATTGAAACACCCACAACATTGGCTATTGATTTCATAAGTAATTTATCAGCTAAGCCTTGTTCTTCTTCACACCATGGGGGGAAAACTGTACCTAGGGCCATAAGAACAACCTTTGGAAGTGTTTCAATATCTACTTCTTTAAAAAATTCAGATAATATGCTTGTTTTTTCCAAACGCTTTGTTGTTGCAGCCAATGATTCATATACATCAACTAGTTTTTTATACTTCATTTTACCTTTACCTTGCTTTATCAGTATATTCTAGCAAATAATTATCTATTTATGTTTTCTGATTTACTATCCATTACTATCATATTTCAATACTTAATAATTATCTATTATATTACTATAAATATTTAATACTATAAATATTAAAGTTATAGGATTGAAATTGAGTACTATAATAAATTTATATATTATAAAAAGATATTTTATGAAAAATTTAAAGTTTAAAAATTAAAGTCAAATAATTAAATAACTAAATAATTAAAGATTCAAATAATTAAAGACTAAACTAATTAAGACTAAAATCAAATAATTTTAAATATTAATAATTATAATTAAAGATAAAATTGTTAAAATAGTAAAATTGTTAAAATAGTAATTTATATTAAAAATAAAAATTAATTTGAATAAATATTATGTTAAATTACAATATTTGTTCAAATCTTTCAGCATCTACTTTACAGATTGGACAGTTATTTGGAGGTTTTGGTCTACTACATAAATATCCACAAACTTTGCATCTCCACACAGGAAACTCAAAATTAAGAGATGAAACATTATCTTTGTTTGATTGAGTCTTTTTATTTTTTTTAAGTTCCAATTCCTTCAACCTCCTATCTGGTATTGATGTTAACTTTTTTTTACCATCTAGAACATCTTGAGTAACATATAATGCACAGAAACAGGCTCCATAATCATTTAAATCCTCATCTCTGTAATCACAGGGACAAATTAAATCAAGATCTTTTTCTTTTTCTCCTGATGCTAATCTACAAGGACAAGCTCCATATCCATATCTTTCAATATTAACATCAATGTTTTCAAGCAACATCTCTACAAATTCCACATCATCATTGACATTATAACCAGAAGATTCAGCTTCTTTTTTAAAGTTATCATAAGCTTGACCCATAATATCCCTTTTTTCCCTATATTTACTCTTTTATGTTTGATACATCACTTTTATTAATTTTTAAGTTTTTAACTTAATTTGGATTTAATTCTATCCTCTTCGAATCCGATTATTGTATCTGAATCGTTTATAACTAATGTTGGGAATGAGATGTCTGGATTATATTGTTTAAGGGTTTCAACAGCTTCTTCTCTTTCATCACCATTTGTTAAATCAACATAAATGTAATCGTATTCTACCCCAAGATCTTCAATTAACATTCTTGTTTTTTTACACCATCCACAAGTACTCAAAGCAAACAGAATAATGTTTCCTTTATTTTCACCATCTACATGTTCTAATTTCATTTTATAACTTCCTTTTATTAAATTTTATTAAATTTTAAGTAATAATTCATTTATACTTTTATTATTCATATTATATTAATTTATTCTATTATTTTACTAAAAATTCATTATCTTAGTGACAATTTATTATTTTACTAAAAATTCATTATTTTTCTAATTCATTGTTTTATTAAAATTCATTATTTTGTTGAAATAAATATTTTCTTAAAAATCCTATAAAGATTTTTAAAAGTCGTCTTTTGCTATTCGAATAGCACAGTATTCTCCACACATGGAACACATATCTTCTTCTTCCACTGGACAGCTTTCACGATATTTTTCACATTTTTCTCTATCAAATGCAAGTTCAAACTGTTTATCCCAATTAAATGTTTTTCTAGCTATTGCCATATCTTTTTCTTTTTTTAATGCAGAATTTAATCCTTTTGCAACATCTGCGGCTTGAGCTGCTATTTTAGAAGCAATAACTCCTTCTTTTACATCTTCAAGATTTGGAATTGATAGATGTTCAGCAGGTGTAACATAACATAAGAAATTAGCTCCTGATTGTGCAGCTATAGCTCCTCCTATTGCAGAAGTAATATGGTCATATCCTGGAGCTAAATCAGTGACAATTGGTCCAAGAACATAGAAAGGAGCACCGTAACATAGAGTTTTTTGTATTTGCATATTTGATGCTATTTGGTTCATTGGAACATGTCCTGGGCCTTCTACCATACTTTGTACTGATGCATCTTGTGCTCTTTTTACTAAAGTTCCAAGATTTACTAATTCTTGTATTTGTGAGATATCTGTTGCATCCTGAAGACAACCTGGTCTTAATCCATCTCCTAAACTTAAGGTAATATCATATTCATATGCTATTTCAAGAATATAATCATAGTTTTCGTATAAAGGGTTTTCTAAACCATTATGAAGAATCCATGATGCTAGAAAAGTACCTCCTCTACTAACAATACCCATTGTTCTTTTAGCATGTGTTAATTTTTCTACAAGGTCTTTATTTATACCACAGTGAAGTGTCATAAAATCAACACCTTCTTTGGCTTGATTTTCAATTGCTCTAAAAATATCTTCTTCACTCATACTTGTTATAGGTTCTCCTCTTTTTTGTGTAGATACTCCTGCTTCATATATTGGAACAGTTCCTATGGGGATATTTATTTCATCCATTATTCTTTCTCTAAATTCTTTAAGATTTGGTCCAGTACTCAAATCCATTAATGCATCAGCACCATATTTCACTGCTGTTTTAGCTTTTTCAATTTCAAGAGGTAGATTTTCCATTTTTGATGATGATCCAATGTTTGCATTGATTTTTGTTTTCAAATTGTCTCCAATTCCACATGGTTTTGTTTTTTTGTTGATATTTTTTGGTATTACAACTTTACCTATAGCAATCATCTTTCTAAGTTTTTCAGGAGAAATATGTTCCTCGTTAGCTATAATTTCAACTTCTTTGGTTATGTTGCCTTTTCTAGCTTCTTTCATTTGAGTCAATTAAATACCTCTTTTATTTGTTGATTATTATTTACAAATATTTACTTATTAAACTATTATTATTGTTATTATTATAGTTGGAATCTTTAATATTTTCAATATTATTGTTTCAACTATTATCTTATCTTAGATTTCTTAATATTTATTATTCTTATTTTTATTATTTTTATCATTATTTTTTATTCTTGCTTTTTTATACTATTTTTTATTTATTATTTTTTATATTTTTCATTTTCAGCATTTTTATTTTATTTTTCTATGTTTTGCTATTAATTTTATTAATTAAAGTATTAAAATTAATTTGATAATTAATGAATCTTTAATAATTATCAAATGAATTAATAATATTAACAAAAGAATTAATAATAATTTTAATATATTAGTAAAAACAAAATATTACTATGATTGAAGATTTATGTGCTAAAGATATAATGTTGAAAGATGTTATAGTTTCATCACCCACTGATTTGGTAGCAGCTGCTAAGCTTAAAATGGTAAGGGCAAACATTGGGGGCGTCCCTGTTGTTGACGGTGATGAACTTGTAGGTCTTATAACTCATAGGGATGTTTTACTTGCAGGTAGTGAAGCTATGGGACTTAAAGTTAGAGATTTAATGAGTAAAGAATTATCTACAGTAACAAAATCAGTCAATATAAAAGAAATAAGTAGAATAATGGCAGATACTGGATACCAAAGGATTCCTGTTGTTGAAGATAAAAAACTCCTTGGTTTAATTACTCAAAGCTGTATAATAAGAGCAGTTGCAGATAATATTGATAAAAAATAGTTTATTATGATTAAAAATATAATTAAACATTAATATATTAAATTAATTATTATAATATTAATCTAATCAATATTTATATAATATAGAATCTTTACACGATATTTAAATAAGTTTTAATGAGATTTAACAAATTTTACTAGTTTTAATAAGATTTAAATTAGAAATCATATTTTAAATTAATGGTTCTGGTGTTTTAGGATCTTTTTTAGGCTTCATTCCTCCTATACGTTCTAATCTTAGTTCTAAAAAATATTTTCCTTTGTTTGTTGCAGCATAGATTGGTATTGACTCTCCTACTTTTTTCTTAGATTTTTCATCACCAATATCTCTAATATCTTTTGAAGCACATGAAGTTATAACATCACAGTATTCAAATAGCTTTTCACAACCCTCTCGTTTAATACCAGTAGTATGAACACTAAATATGTATATATTTATTTTTTCATTATTTTCATTATATTTCTTTTCTAATTTTCTTATATTTTCTGCATCATCAGGGTTAGCAATTGTAACTGCAATATTTTTATGTCCTTTAGATTTTGCTAATTCAATACCTTTAATTTGATCTATTAAAGCATTCTTTGGATCAAGAACATTTTTTTCTCCAATTTTATCAACTATTTTCGGCATGGGACTAGTTTTAAACAGACCAGATACTCGTCCTCCAATTCCTTGAGCCATTTCTCCAGTTTCAACAATCACAGTTCCACATCCTTCACAAACCATAATTGCACAATCGATAACATTTTGATTTAGCAGGGTTGAAATAGTTTCAGAAATTCCAAAAGATAAAAAATCTTTCATTTTAACTTCTCTATTATCTGAACACATTCCAAAATCGGCTATCCTAAATTCTATATTTTTTTTGATGGATTCTTTATCTAATTTTTCAATTCCTCTGTGTTTATGAAATAAAGGACAATATTCTATTTTAGGATCCTCCACATCAATAACTTTTCCATCTTTAATAGTAATTTTAGCTCTTCCCATAGCTTCTATAATATGTTCATCCATTTTAACACCTAGTGCTAGTAATTATAATTTAATACTAAATATACTTGTTTTTCTATTTATTAATTCTTTACTATAATTTTTATTAGTATATTTATATTATCAAATTTTTTATCACATTTTCTTATATTCTTTTTTTTCTTTTAGAAAGTTTATATCATTAAAATATTTATTTACTATAAAAGTAGCTAATAAACCTCCGAATATTCCGATTAATCCTCCAATAAGAATATCGAATGGATAATGAACACCAATATACACTCTTGAAAAACAAGTTAATAATGCTATTGGATAAAGAATCCAAGCTAGTTTAAACTGTTTTCCTCTTATTTTTAATGTCCAGTTAAGACCAAATGCAGTAGCTAATGCGAATATATTTCCTGAATGTCCTGAAGGAAAAGAATAGGGGTCATTTTCCATAATTAATAGGTTTACATATTTTAATACTATAAAAGGTCTAGGTTCTTCTACTGATACTTTTAATGTAAATATTATTGTAGCTGTAATTATAAAGGCAATTAATCCGATTATAGCTAACCTTCTTAATTTTATATTTTTTTTTAAAATACCAACTATTAATAGTATTGTACTTATTGTGAAAACGACTGCAGTACTACCTATATCTGTTATAATTGGCATTAAAAAATTAAAAAAGTTATTTTTTAGTGTATGATTTATAAAATAGAATAATGATATATTTATTTCTATTAAACGTTCATATATACTCGTAATTATTCAATCAACCCATTTTCTTTTATTATAATCATCTTTATGTAAATTTTCAATATTTTTATCTAATAATCCTTCTATCTAATAATAATTTTATTTAATATTATTTTTATCATAAATAATATTAATTGTAATTATTAATTGTAATTATTAATAATATAATACCATTATCAAAATATAATTATTAATAATCTAGATACCATTATTAATAAAATTTTTTTATCTTTTTTTTATCGTGTATCTATTCTTTTTTATAATTATGTTATTTTGTATATTATTACTATTTTTATTAAGAGTTATTCTATATTTATTATTATGAATTATATAAAAAGTATTACTAATAGAAAATAAAAAAGTGAGGGTAATCATTAAGATTCCCTCACTTTAATGGGTTTTTAAACCACAGATTGATTTAAAGGGTGTTTTTAAAATTTTGAAAATCAAAAACTTTCATAATATGAAATTATGATTTTCCAATCTTGTAGTATTTTTTGTCTGTTTTCATCAGGAGAGATGAATTCTCTAATTTTTTCTGATTTCAATTTAATGATAGTTTTTTTATATATGAGGTAATATAAGGAGGTTAGTGGCTAATTAATCTATCAATTAATCAGAACTATTCATTAATCTAATCAACAGACTTTACTTAGAGATATTGCACCATGTCTCCATCATCTGAAGTTGGTTTAACTTTTTCCATAGCTTTATTAAAGTATTTCATACTTACTTCTTTAGCTTCAATATTATCTCTTAAGGTTAACATTGCAGCTTCACGACAAACAGCTTCAATATCTGCTCCAACATAATCTTCAGTTTCTTTAGCTAACTTTTTAATATTAACATCTTTTGCAAGTGGCATATCAGCACTGTGAACTTTAAATATTGCGAGGCGTCCTTCTTCATTAGGATTTTCTACTTTGATGTGTCTATCGAATCTTCCAGGTCTCATTAATCCTGGATCAATAATGTCTGGTCTGTTTGTTGCTGCAATAATTGCTACATCTTGCAATTCTTCCATACCATCGATTTCAGTAAGTAACTGGTTAACCACCCTTTGAGTTACACCAGAATCTCCGCTGGAATCTCCTCTTGTACTTGCAATAGAATCAATTTCATCAAAGAATACAACTGTAGGTGCAGTTTGCCTTGCTTTTCTAAATACTTCTCTTACACCTTTTTCAGATTCTCCTACCCATTTAGATAAAAGTTCTGGACCTTTAACTGCTATAAAGTTAGCTTCACTTTCATTAGCTACTGCCTTAGCTAAGAGTGTTTTACCTGTACCTGGAGAACCAAATAACAATGTTCCTTTAGGAGGTTTGACTCCAAATTTTTCAAAGTTTTCAGGATATTTTAATGGCCATTCAACAGCTTCTTGTAATTCTTGTTTAGCATTTTCAAGTCCTCCTATGTCATCCCATCCAATATCTGGGATTTGAACTAGAACTTCTCGAAGTGCTGAAGGTTGAATCTCTTTAAGAGCTTCTTTAAAGTCATCTTTTTTAACAATTATTTTTTTCAAGGTTTCTTTAGGTATCTCTTCATCACCTTTTATTTCAGGCAGGATTCTTCTTACAACTCTCATCGCTGCTTCTTTACATAAAGATTCTAAATCCGCTCCTACAAATCCATGTGTAGTATCAGCTATTTCATCTAAGTCAACACCTTCATCTAAAGGCATTCCTCGTGTATGTATTTCCATTACTTCTTTTCTTTCCTCACTGTCTGGAACACCTATTTCAATTTCTCTGTCAAACCTTCCAGGTCTTCTAAGTGCTGGATCTAAAGAATCTGGTCTGTTTGTAGCTCCTATAACTACAACTTGCCCTCTTGATTTGAGTCCATCCATCAAAGTAAGTAATTGTGCAACGGTTCTTCTTTCTACTTCTCCTTGAGTTTCTTCTCTTTTTGGAGCTATTGCATCTAATTCATCTATAAATATGATAGATGGAGAATTTTCTTCAGCTTCTTCAAAGAATTCTCTAAGATTTTCTTCAGAACCTCCTACATATTTACTCATTATTTCTGGACCATTAATAAGAATAAAATGAGCATCACTTTCACTAGCTACTGCCTTAGCTAAGAGTGTTTTACCAGTTCCTGGAGGGCCATGCATTAAAACTCCCTTTGGTGGGGAAATCCCTAATCTTTCAAATAGTTCTGGTCTTTTAAGAGGAATTTCAATCATTTCTCTTACTTTTTTAACTTCTTCCTTTAGACCACCGATGTCTTCATAACTAACATCTATAACATTTTTCATTCCTTCAACTTTTGAAACATCAACTGGCTCAGTTTGGACTTCTAAAGTTGTGTTTGGACCAACTTTTACAATTCCTGCAGGGCTTGTAGAAACAACTGCTAACTTTATCTCACCGAGTGGAGAAACATCCATCATTTCTCTAAACATATCATCAATTAAACTTCCACCCATTCCAGGTTGAGGGGTACGTTGTTGACGAACTCCGGTAACAATAATATCTCCTTGTGTCATTACTTGATTTGCAAAAGCAGATCTAACATCTCCTCTAATACTTATTTGATGTTCTACTGGTGCAAGAACAATCTTTTTAGCTTCTTTAACCTCAGCTTTTCTAACGATTATTTCTCCTCCAATAGATGCTCCTGCATTTTTTCTTAATATTCCATCAATTCTAATGACACCTAACCCAATATCACTTTGTGATGAAACAGCTTTTGCAGCTGTGATTTTATTTGCTTCAATTTCAATTATATCTCCATCAAGAAGATCTAATTTTTCCATACATGCTGGATCGATTCTCGCGATCCCTCTTCCAACATCGCTTTGAGCTATTGCTTCAGCGACTTTAAGATTTATTTCTTGTCTTTCCATTTTTAAAAACTCCCTTTTTTGTTTAAATACTTATAAAAAATAAAAAAATATAATGTTTCAAAGTTTTTGTAAAATATCTTTTTAATCATACTTTTAAAGCATATTTTTTTAAAGTATTTTTTTTAAATTTTTAATATATTTTGTTAAAGTGTATTCTTGTAACAATAATATATAATTTAAATATTTTATTAATCAATCAAAGCTTGTTATACTTTCTTTTTTGATTTATATTTGTTATAAAATTAATAATAATAAAAATAATAATTTTTAAGCTTGATTAATGCAAAATGGTTTGTTATTTTAAGATTAATATTCATATTACATTAAAAATCTTTTAGTAAGTTTTTGTTACTATAATATAACTTGTTGTTCATACTATATAAAGGTTTCGGTATATAGAAATAATCAAAGTTTAATATTTAGATATTAAAGCTTTGTTTTAAAAATAATCTTTAATTATTAGTTGAAAATTTTAAAAAACTTTTAAAAAAAGTGTATAGTTGTATATTTTATATCTAGGATAATTTTTATTTGATATATTCATCCAAAATAATTGTTTCATTTTAAATAACTTTATTTTGTAATTAAATAATAAATAACCACTTTTCCTACTTTTTTCTGAATTATTATATTTACTAATTTCTCAGGGTCATTTGAATCATTTAATCTACATATTCATTTTTTTCTTTAAAAGTCATTTTACTGAAATTTGTAAGATTTTCAATATTTTCACAAGAGAAATTCATACTTTGTATCAATAGTTATGTATCTGTGATTCAGATTCATAACTGAAATCTTTTCAATCTACTTGTAGACCTATATTCAAACTATCCACTATAATGAATATTCATTAAATAATCAATATTATAATAATTATTATGATGATTCCTATAATTGATATGAGTTCATTTTTTCATATAATAAAACATATTAGAATGTAAAATTTTATTATTTTATATATCAAAAAAAAGAAAAATTCTTAGTATATAAATTAGAGTATATTATATAATTATTTATATAATCATTCTGTATATATGACTACTTTTCCAGTGCTATTTTGGATAATTATTTCTATTGATTTTTCAGGGTTATATGAATCGTTTGTGGCATACCATATTTGAAATCCATCGCTTGGATCAAATTCAATAATATCCCCATATCCTTTAGATGAAGCTAACTTTTCAATATAACTAATTTTTTCATCTGGAGTCATAGTTTTAAAATTTGAAATTATATCAACTTTTTCTCCATTTTCAAAATGTTCTTTAAAAGAAATAGACTTTGTCATCTCTGATGATCCTGAGCCACTTCCAGTTTGTAATGTGAGATTATTGGATATAATGACAAATAATAATAAAAAAATTATTATAATAACTAATAATATTAATCTTTTATTTTTCATATTTATCTTAATTTGGTATTGGTACATTATAGATAACTACATTTCCTGTCTTATTTTGAATTATAACAAGAATTGCTTTTTCTGGAACATATGAATCATTAGAGGCATACCATACTTCATATCCATTATCTATATAATGATAAAAATTTCCATATCCTTTAGATGATGCTAATTTAGTAACGTATCCATTTTTTTCATTAAATGTCATTTCATTGAAATTTTTGAGGTTTTCAATTTTTTCTCCATCATTAAACTGTTTTTCAATGTTAGAAGTTATAGTATTTGATGTTCCACTTCCATTTCCACTTGCAAAACCAGAATTATTATTATTATTTAATAGATGAATAGTACCGATTGATATGATAATTATTAATATAATAATTAATATTATTTTTTTATTTATTTTCATTTTAAAACCCTCTTTTAATATAACTTATATTATATCCTTGATAAAAATATTCCAATTATATTTGTATGCATATGCATAAGGGGTTAATACATTTAGTGTTAAAGTAGGTTTACCAACTAAAACTAATATAGGTTCAATAGCAGATGAAACTAGTTTCTTTTTCTTTACTTTTGTATTGTAGAAGGTAACTGTTGTATCGATATATCCTCCTACAAAAGTTTTTGGAGATAGTTTTTTAAACTTAAATATCATCATTGCATTCCACTTTCCAGAATTTTTAAATGAATATGTGAATTGAAATCCTAAAATGCCTATGGGGAATAAATAAACTAATTCCCCACCATTAAATTTTAAAAGTTTATTTTTTAATACTTTTTTATTTTCTATAAACTGTTTATTATATTTATTTTTTGTTATAACTAAGCTTATTCCTGTATAATATGATTTAAAGTTTTTTAGAGATAAATATGTTTTTCCTCTTGATGAATCGATTATATAAATTTTCCCATTTTTTATTCCTCTTATAACTACATAATGTCCACTTCCATTATTTTTAAGAAGTGCTATATTGTTCTTTTTTAATTTATTGTAGGGTATGTATAGCCCTTCACAGTAAAAATTATTTTTTTTAATAGCTCTAATTAGATTATATGCATTTGTTCCACTTTTGTTTGTTTTTGCAATATTTGATAATTTTTTAACAGAAATATTTTTCCCTTTATTTTTTAATACATTTGCAACAGCTACTGATCCACAATCATAATTATTATCTGTTGTTATAACATTAGTATTATCAATCAGATGATATTTTCCATTGTTATCGATTGTAATAATTCCATGATAAGTTTTTTCACTACTTAAATTGCCACTATCTCCTTTAATAATAAAGTTATTATTTACTTGTTTAATATCACTAGCATAATTTGTTCCAATCATACTAATACTTAAAAAAGCCATAATTCCTAACAATAACATAAAGAACATTCGCTTTTTATTTTCTTTTTGAAAACTCATTTCTCTTTCACCACTTTAAAAATTAATTTATTTCTAAAAAGTATTTATAAAAAGTATTTATAAAAATAATACATTATATTATAATATTAATATTTTATAATTTAATATAATAATTGTTATATATAAATATTTCTATTTAAAAATAGTTTTAAAATAGATAAATATAATAAAAAAGGCTAATGAAGTATTGATTGAGAAATTAAAAATTATTAATATCTTTTGATATAATACTAAGAAAAATATCATAGTAAATAATTATTTTTACCTTATAATTCCACCGAAACCTTCCAATACATTTTTAACAGATTTAAAAGTAGATTTATCAAATGCAACAATCTCAAATGTAAAACTAATATTTCCTTCAGATATTTGATGCCCAGTATAAATATCCGTAACTTTTATACTAATTATGTCATCTACACAATTCTTTATGGTGTTTTTTATAACCTCTGCATTGGAATTTTTTGGAAATATACAGCTAATAGAGTTTGTTTTAGTAGTTTGGGTTTTAATTTTCCAATCTAGAAAATCATACTTATCTAAGATTTTAATATTAGCTATTTTAAGTTTTTTCTGATTTTTTCCAGTATCTAATATTATAAAATCAGGATTAACTTGATTTAGAACACCTATATGGACTTCTTCAGAATATATATGTTGCAGAGCTATCTCTTTACCAATTGAATTTTTAAGAATAGTTAGCTCATGATTTTGAGAATCAATAGCTTTATCACTTCTTCCAAGTGCAGATTGTATGTCATCTAAGTTTTTTGTAGCTTCGATTGCTATTTTTACAAAGTTATCTTTATCATGATTAGTAAGGACTTTTTTCAGCTCTAATACTGAATCAGCAAAGGTTTGCCTTACTTTTTCCCCATTTTGATTTTCTAATTGTATTGAATAAGTAAGAAATGGATTTTGTGAAACTATTCTTGATATCATATCAACCATAAGATTGTAAATAGGACTTGCAAACTTTCTTGTATCTTTTATATTAATTCCAAGTTTTTTAATTGCTGAAGCTGTTGAAATATATGAAAAATGAGTTAAAACTTGAACAACAGCCATCATATTATCGTGTTCTTCTGGGCTTGCTTCAATTATCCTAACTTTTCTATCCTTTAAAAACTTTAAAACTTTCGGATACCATTTTTCTTCTTTTTGTTTTTGAGATATAGGTGTTAAAACAACTACTTGTCCCTCTAAATTAGTTGTTCTCGGTCCAAAAACAGGATGTGTTGGTATGAATTCAACATCATTATTTAAAAGATTTTTCATTAAATTACTAGGTTCAACTTTAACAGAAGTCACATCAACAACTAAAGACCCAGGAGTAACTGATTTAGCTATTTCTTTAATCACTTTGCTCGTTGTTGATATTGGTACCGATATTATAATAATATCTGATGAAGATGCTACTTTTTTATTATCATTTGAGTATTCAACTTTTAGATCTTCACTAACTTGATTTCCAGTAACAGTATCTCGTCCTGTGATTGTTATATCAAACCCTTCTTTGCTTAATATACTTGCAAGGGTCTTTCCAAGACCTCTTGTTCCTCCAATAATTCCAATTTTCATTTTATCTAATATTCATAATTTTATTTAATATTAATAAATATTCATATTTTATTAACAAATAGATTTTCAGTATTCTTGATATTTTTCAATGTTTATTCTTTTATATGCTTTTTCTGCTATAAATCCTCCTAGGAATCCTAATATTCCTGCGAGGATACATGTTACTAAAAATCCTATTATAAAGTTTGGAAAATCAAATCCAATATTTTCAGCTATATAAGATGGGATATTTGGAACTAAGATTAATCCTCCAAAAAAATTCAATATTGCAAATATTAATGCAGCTATAACTCCTATAATATAACTTTTGCTTTCTTTTTTAACCATATATGTTGATATAAATCCTATAAAAGCTATTACGAATATATTGTCGAATAGTAATGTTAATATTCCTCCAAGAATTAAACTAATAATTATTGAGCTTGTTTCTCCAAATTCCATATATAATAGCTCCTTTATAAAGTATTATTTCTATATAAATTATTTTCTTATAATTTATTTTTATATAATTTATGAATTCATTGTAAGGTTAATATCTCTTTAAAATTTATTGATTATTAAACTATTGTTTTTATGTTATTTTAATTTTTATTAATTATTTTACTATACTTAAATCTTAATATAATAATATTATATATTATTTAAATAAGTAATGTTAATTTAAATAAGTAATATTATTAGTAATATTACAAATAATAACATTGGTAATAATAAAACTAATGATATTATAAATTAAAAATACTATAATTAAAATTTAAAGATTTTTATTAAAAATACTAAGATTATTAGCTAAAGACTGTTAGCATTACATATTTTTATTAATATTTAGACATATAATATAATTATTATAAATTATTAAATATTTTAATATTTATCAAGTATTTTAATATTATTTATTAGGTATTTTAACTATTATTTAGTTATTTTAAATATTTATTAAATATTTTAATATTATTGAATTATTAAGGGGCTAAAATGAGAATAACATACCAAGATACAAAAAAAGGAGTTATTGACTTAGTTCCAGAAACTCTTGATGATCTTTGGCATATTTCACATATAATAGAAGTTGGAGATATTGTTTCTTCTAAAACAACTCGTAGAATACAAGATACTACTGGAGATAAATTGAGAAGTGATAGAGGAATCAAAAAAACATTTTTCATTGGAATTGAGGTAGAATCAGTTAGTTTTCACTTATTCACTGGCAAATTAAGAACTACTGGTTCTATAGTTATGGGGCCAGAGGATTTTGTTCCTCTTGGTTCTCATCATACTATAGAAGTTAAACTAAATCATCCAATTAAGATAAAAAAAGATCATTGGTCTAAATATATTTTGAATAGGATAAAACAATCTATTGAAGCATCTAAAAAACTTTCAGCAATAATAATTTCTATTGAAGATGACACAGCTGATTTTGGTTTAGTTCGTCAATTTGGAATTGAATATTATGGTCCTATTATAGGAAACATTTCTGGAAAGAGAGTCATTGATAAGAATAGGGGTAAAAATCTTGATGATTTTTATAAAAGAATATGTGACTCTTTATTAAAATTTGATAATATTCAAAATATAATTATTTCAGGTCCTGGTTTTACAAAAAATAGTTTTTATGATTTTTTAGAAAATAAATATCCTGATTTAGCTAAAATTTCGATTGTTGAGAATACTGGTTCAGGTGGAAGAGTAGGAATCCATGAAATCTTGAAAAAAGGTTTGGTTGAAAAATTAAATTCTGAAAATAGAGTTGCTAAAGAAATTGCTGCTATAAACAGTTTATTGGAGGAAATAGCTAAATCTAGAGGTAATGTTGCTTATGGTAAGCGAGAAACTATTGATGCTGTTAATGCTGGAGCTGTTAAAGATTTGTTAGTTCTAGATAAATTTGTTAGGATTGAAGAGTTAGAAAGAGTAATGGAATTAGTTGAAAATATGGGAGGTAATGTTATGGTAGTAAGTAGTGAACATGACGGTGGAAAACAGCTAGAATCACTAGGTGGAATTGCTGCATTATTAAGATACCCTATAAAATGACCTTATTTTTAATTCTTTTTGCTATATTTATTATTCTATCTCATATTATTTTTATTCTTATTTTTTATTCTTATTCTTGAATCATTTTTCTATTATTAGTTTTATTATTAGTTTTATTCTTATTTTTTATTATTTTCCTATTTTTTCATTCTTAGACTTATTATTAATTTTTAATATATTATTAATATTAGTCTTAATATTTGATTTATTAAATTTAATAAATTCAATATATTAATTATTAATTAAAAAAAGTTATATATTAGTAAAATCTTATTTAAATCTGGATTATAAGTTATAACTATTATACTTATTTCGATGGTATATCTATTTGGATTGATAAGCCTATAAATCTATAATTTATTGAGAAATTAATAAAAAGTTGGATAATATTATTTTTTTCTTATAAAATTAGGCTTTTTCATGTATAAAAATTATAAGGATTAATAAAATGAATTATCAATATATTTTAATACCATTTTTACTGTCTTTAATCTTAACTTTTGTTTTAACAATTGTTTTTAGATTTGTAGGTAAGAGAGGTTATTTGGGAAATCTTTATGTGAATAATGTTCGCGGAGGAACTCCTCGTGCTTTAGGAATAGTACCATTTATAATACTTAGCTTTTATTTTCCTTCTGGATTCAATAATTTAATTCTTATAATAGGTATATTCGCTTTTCTAGATGATTTAATCGGAAGAAGGAAAATAGGAAATTTTAACATAGAATGGGGACAATTATCTCGAGGCATTGGGATGTTGGCTGTTATGATTGTTGGTTTTCCTCTTGTAGGATTTTCATCTATTTTAATCGCATTGATGGTTCAACCAATTAATATTTCAGATATGCAACCAGGTTCTACTTCTATTGTTGTAATTATAATGAGCATATTTACAATTTTAGCCATGGTGCTATTAGATATTGGTTCAATAGTTTCAATACCAGGATATTATGCTTTTTATGCTCCATTACTATTACTTGTTGTATGTATTGGTTACTCACCATTAGATTTCGCTGGAAAAATAATGTTAGGAGAAGTTGGAAATCATTCTTTTGCTGTAGCTCTTGGAATATGTTTTTATATGTTAGGAGGCTTTATATGGACTCTTATATTATTTATTGCTACTACAATCTTAATTGCATTAATCAGGAAAAATAATCTAAAGAAATTCTTTGCAAGAAAGTTGAATATTAAAAATCCAACTTTTGGAGATTATTTTATGGATGTTTTAACTGGAGGAGGATTGGGAGATTCTTTAAGAAGGTTAATTTTAGGTAAAAAACAATATAACATCAAAAATCCTTTTTTCATAATGCTAGGATTTAGAAGACTTTTTTACAATCCATCTGCCCATAAAACTCTTGATAGCTATAATAAATACTATTCTCCTAGTGATTTAGAAAGAAAATAACCTTAAAAACATATTTTTAATATTTTTATCAATATTCTATATTGTATCAATAAATTTATTAGTTTTTATTTATAAACATCATATATAAAAATGATTTTAAAATAAAATGATTTTAAAAGGTTCTATACAATATATTTCCATATATAGTAAAAAATCATATAAAAATTAAGAAAAATTATTTTATAATAACCTATCGTTAGCTATTAACTAAATATTTATATTTATTATTCATATGAAGGTGAATTTCATGAAGGATGTTTTTGATGTAATTAATGGTCGTAGAAGTGTAAGATCTTATAAAAAAGAGCAATTAAAAGATGAAGAAATTGAAAAAATAATTAATGCAGGACTTATGGCTCCTACTGCAAGAGGTGAAGAACCTTGGCATTTTACAGTTATTCAAGATCAGAAACTCCTTAAAGAGATGAATGATATTGGGATTAAGAATATGGCTTCGTCTGGTGACAAGTTTTTAGAATCAATAGCTAATAGCGGAAAAAATATACTTCATAATGCTCCCACAGTTATCATAATCTCAGGAAACGAATCTGCTAGTGATATTAAGGCAGATTGTAGTGCAGCTATTGAAAATATTCTTCTTGCAGCTGAAGGATTAGATATTGGATCTTGCTGGATAGGTTTAATTAAAGCATATTTCCAAGACCCAGAAAGTTCAACTAAACTTAAAATTCCTAATGGATATGTTCCATTGTATGGTGTTACTTTAGGATATAAAAATGCAGAAAAACAAGGAAATCCAAATAGAAATGAAAATGTTGTAAATTGGATTAGATAATAAATACTTCTTATTTAATAAAAAGAAAATTAATTGGAATATACTGCCTAATTAAATTTATGTTAGTTTAATGATTTAATAGTTTAATTTTTTAGTTTTTAATATTTTGAGTGAATGATACTATGAAAGCTTTATTGGTTATAACTGGTAGAGGAATGGGAGGGGATGCAGTTAATGCATTAAATATCGCTCGTTCTTTAGAAAAAAAAGGTATTCAATGTGAACTTGCACTTGATAAAAATGCTCCAGGTTTACTTTTTAAAAATAATGGTTATACTTGGCATAAAGTTAGTGTTCCACAGGCTGGAGGTCATGCTGCTACAAAGATGGCTACAACTAAGGCGGGTTTTAGAACAATAAAAGCAGCTTTTGAAACAAGAAATTTAATAAAAAAACTTAAAGTCGATGTAGTGGTAGGTATTATTGGTGGAGGAGCTGTTGTGGGATGTATAGCAGCTAAATTAGCTAATATTCCTGCAGTTGGTATTATTGATACTCCAACTGATACGAAAGTTTGTACAAAATTAAATACTTGTATAGTTCTTCCTGAAGCCCAATTATTTAGGTCAAATAATATTCCTGAAAATGTATTTAAATCATTTTTTCCATTAACCCCTGGTTTAACAAAGGGAGATAAGGATAAAGCATTAGATGAAATAAAAAAATCTATAAGAAAATCTATTGAAGGAAAAAATCTGAAATTAGAAGATCTTTTTGATGAAAATAAGCCTAGTATACTATTTTCTTCTGGATCTTCTTTATTTGAAATGATGGCTAAAGCAGTAGCTAATGCAAGTAATTTAGAATTATCTGATTTATCTGAAAGATATAATTTATTATTAGTTGGAATTCCTTTAAAAGAAGATTATTTAGATTTAATCAACAATAAAAAGGTTATTAATTTAGGTTATATTAATTGGATAAGAGATCTTTATGAGTTAATTGATTTGGCTGTTTTAACAGATGATGGTGTCATGATTCAAGAAGCTATGGCTTGTGAACTTCCTGCAATAGCTTTAACAAGGGTTAAATATGGAAGATACCATAATATGGCAGGGATTTTCCCTGGAGCTGTAATTGAAGCTGATGTTGATAATTTAAATAATAAAATCGAAGAAGCCTTGCTTGATTTAGATGAAATTAAGTCTAAATCAAAAAAATATAGTAAGGAAGTACTTTCATCTGGTGAAAAAATAGCCGAAATAGTTATTAATGAAGCTAATAAATAATAATAAATGAATTAAAAAAGAACTAACAAAAAAAAAATAATAAAAGAACTGATAATGAATAAAATAAATTGAATAAGAGTGATTATAAATAATTTTTATAAATAAACTTTTAAATAATCCTTTAAAATAATTTTTTAATAATTTCTTAATTTTTCCTATCTTTTTAAATTTTTATAACAAGGGATACATAAATTTTTTTTATCATAATCTTTTATTCTATGTCTACTAGTCATCTCTCCACATTCATCACAGGCTAATGTTTCATAAATATTAGCTTTTTCAGGAATATCTATCTCAACTTCCTCTATAGAAAATATATCTTCATCAGGCATATTTATTATATAATCACATATTTCAGATGTCAATTTTTGGAGTAAATTCTTTTCTTCATTTGTTATATTTTGATTTCTTTCCTTTTCTTTTAATTCTGTAAATTTGGGATTTAGTTTCATTGGATTAAATGATTTTTTCATTGATAATCTAATAGATTTATTTGTTTTTCTATCAATTATAGTGTAAACTCCTTTACCATAATCTTTAAATATTAAATTTCCCTTACCAAAGGTACAACTTAAAACTACTTGAATTGAGTCTACAGCACAACTATCATTTTCGACAATAGCTAATATTTCTTCATCTTTGGATAAACCAATATTCAACTTTTCAGCAGCTATTTTTGCAGCTTTATATCCAATAGCTGACCCCGGACATATATGTCCATGAAAATCTGTAACATCTTCAAATTTTTTTATCATTATAACATCTCTTTTATTCTAAAATCTTTTATAATTTATATAATATTCCATAATTTGAAAAATATTTACATATATTTCATGATTTGGAAAAATACATCAGTCGAAGGATGTATTTCAATAAATTCATCAAAATTTTCTATGTTTTCATTTATTCTCATTAAATAGGATAAATATGCTATATCATTTACAGATGAGGGAGAAATTGCAGTAATTGATTCTAATAATTCTTTTGAATTAAAAGAAGCTTTTGTCATTCCAGTTTCGTTTGTTAAAACTTTCCAAAATGCTCTAGGGCCCGCTGAACCTGGAACTGAAACCTCATTGAGTTTTTCATTGTTATTAACATTAACATTATCCGTACTATTATTAATATCATTTTTATCGTTATTAATATTGTTAGTATTATTATAATTAATATTATCAATATTATCAGTATTATTTTTTGTGTTGATTGCACTGTTTTTATGTTCTATGTTTTTTACAAAACTAACATCCATTTCTAAACGTATAGATTGGGGAATACATTTATATTCTATTTTGTTAAAATAACCAGCCATATTTCTGGCTGCTAAAATTCCCTGCATTCTAGCTACTGGTGTTAAATTAAGTCCTCCGATAACATCCCCTGCTGCATAAATATTTTTTACATTGGTTTGCATCATTTCATTAACTTTTATCGCTCCTTTTTTGTCAAATTGATTTGGTTCTAGAATATTTTCCAATATTTTTGAATTTGGGGATCTTCCAGTAGCTGAAAATGTCAAACCTTCCATTTCTATTACTTTTTCATCTTTATTTTTTACAATAGTTTTATTTTTTTGAATTTCTAGAGGTTCTGTTTTTTCATGAATTTTAACATTTTTAAGTAATTTTTTAACTATATATTCTTTTATTTCTGGATCTAATTCTTTTAAAAATTCAGATCGAGCTATTACATTAACTTCACTTCCCAATGAAGAATAAATATTTGAAATTTCAGCAGCTATTATGCTTCCACCTATAATATTTAATTTTTCAGGAACTTTTTTGAGTTTAAGTATATCCTTATTATTAATACTATATTCAACCCCTTTAATATTAGGAGTATGAGGATTTGCACCAGTTGCAATTAGTAAATTTTTATAATTAAAACTCTCTCCATTTACTTTAACTTCATTATCATTAATTTTAGCTTCTCCATATATGATTTTGTTATTGTTTGAAGTGTTTTCAGCATGATCAATTTTATGGATTATCTCTTGAGTTTTCTTAATTTTTTTTACAATTTCTTCATATGAGAACTCAATATCTCCTTTCATTAAATTTAAACTTTTATAATGGGATGCATCGTTTAAAAATCTAGCTATATCTGTTAATGCACAAACAACCATGCATCCTTCATTTAAACATGTTCCTCCTAATTTTTCCTTTTCAATAAGAATAACTTCTTCACCTAATCTTCCTAATTCTAATCCTGCTAGTCTTCCTGCAGGTCCCGCTCCGATTATAATATTTTTCATTATATTCAGCTCTTATATTGTTTTTTGGTTTATTATTTTTAGTTTATTACTTTATTTTATTATTTTATTTTATTATTTTAGTTTTTTATTTTAGTTTATTATTCTAATTTTTTTTATTTTAAATTATTTTAAATTATTTTTAACTTTATTTTGTTTTTATACCTTTGATTTAAATATTATATATTTTATATCCTATATTTTTTATAAAGAATTATATAAAGTAATTTATATGCTATTTATGAGTTTTTGTAACTAATTTTTTTATAAATAAATATAATTTTAATAATATAAGTCTTTTTTATATAATTATTTTTTTATATTTTATTAATAATAATTTATTTATAGTAAATTACATAATTTTATATAACTTGAAATTCAAATTTTTATTAAAATATTTATAATTCTTATTTCTAATACTATACTTGTAATATGTTACTAAGTATTATTTACTAAGACTAAGTATTATCTACTAAGTATTTTTTATTAAGTTACTTTAATTTATGAATATTTATTTTTAAGTTTTTGCATGTTATTATTTAATCATTAAAAGAGAGGGATACTATGTGTATTGCAGCACCAGCACAAATTGTTGAGATTAATCAAGAAGAAAAAATAGGATTTGTTGATTTTGGTGGAGTTAAACAACAAGTAAAGTTGGATCTTGTTGATGAAATTGAAGAAGGAAAATATGTTCTTGTTCATGCAGGTTATGCTATTGAAGTTTTGGATGATCAAGCAGCTAAAGAATCTTTAGAAGCGTGGGATGAACTTTTAGAAATTCTTGATGAAGAAGATAAGGAACTTCAAGCCTTAACAGATAAATAGAATATCTTATCTTCTTTTTTATTTTTATATATTTTATTTTTCATTATTTTATTTTAGTTCATTATTTTAATTTTTTATTTTAAATTATTTTGCTTTATTTTTAACTTTATTTTGTTTTTAGATTTTTGATTTAAATATTATATATTTTATATCCTATATTTTTTATCTTATTTTTATTATTTTCACTATTTTTATAATTTTTTTACATTATTTTCATTATTTTTATAATAATTTTTATTATTTTTACAGTATTTTATATTTCTTATTTAATAATTGTATTTTAAAAGAATTTAAATAAAATAAAATACATATTATTATAAAGTTATAGGTTAATAGATGGGAAAATACTTTTTAAAGAAGGGATAAGATGTTTAAGTATCGATGTAAAGTATGTAACTATTTTTTCGATGAATTAAAAGAAAATATAGCATTTGAAAAACTTCCTCAATCTTGGAAATGTCCTGTTTGCAATGCTAGTAAAGATATGTTTATTGAAATAAAAGAAAAGGATATTAAAAACAAGAACGTGGATTTTGATAAAAATAATAAAATTGTTGAAAATGATATGACTGATGAAGATTCATTTAAAACGGCTCCAGATTTGATGATTGAACAGATGGCAGCATGGGGAATTAAATACGTTTTTGGAATTCCTGGAACTTCTTCTCTTGGTGTTGTTGAGTCAGTTCGTAAAAATAAAGATATTGAATATTTTCAAGTTCGTCATGAACAGACTGCTGCTATGATGGCTTCAGCTTATGGAAAATTAACTGGTAACATTGCAGCTTGTCTTACAATCGCTGGCCCTGGTGCAACTAACTTAGCTACTGGACTTTATGATGCAACTCTTGATAAGTCTCCTGTACTTGTAATTACTGGGCATGTTCAAAGAAAACTTATTGGTACAAAGGCATTTCAGGAAATCAATCAGCATGAATTTTTTGAAACCTTTGCTGTTTTTAATAAGACTATAAATCATTCTGATGAGGTCACTCGTTTAACTACTCTAGCTATTCGTCATGCATTAATAGAAAAAGGAGTTTCTCATCTTTCAATTTCTGTTGATATTCAAAAAGAAAAGTGTGATGATGATATTATTCCTATTGAAGGTAAAATAGCTACTATATCAGCCACTGCCACCGAAAATATAATTGATCAGGCAGTTAGTATGATAAATAATTCAAAACGTCCAGTTATTGTTGCAGGTGCTGGTGCTCTTGAAAATAAGGAAGACATTAAAGAACTTTCTCAAAAGATATCTGCACCAATTGTAACTTCATTTAGAGGTAAAGGAATTGTTGATGATGATTATTTTCTTCATGTTGGAGGCCATGGGGGAATTGGATCTTTAACAGCTGGAAAACTTACTGATAGCTCTGATTTACTTATAATAATTGGCTGTTCATGTTCAAATAATACAAATCTTCCAAATAGACCAGCCATACAAATTGATATTGATCCTCTTGTAATTGGTAAAAAACATCCTATTGATTTAAATATTATGGGTAATAGTGGGGAAGTTGTCCCAAAAATATTAAAAAAAGTTAAAAAATCAAATAAAGAAGAATATTTAGATGAAATTGCTAAATTAAAGAAACAATGGAATGAAATATTGGAAAATGAAGAAGATCCTACTAAAGTTCCTCTTAAATTCCCATTTATATTGAAAGAGTTGTCTAATTATGTTGCTGATGATGCTATAATAGCTATTGATGTTGGAGAGAATGGTTGGAGAGTTGGAAGAAACTTTCCAATGAAAAATACTCAAAAAATTGTCATGTCTGGGTATTTAGCTACCATGGGATTCGGACTCCCTGCAGCCCTTGTTAGTCAGATAATTAACCCTGGAAAAGAGGTTATATGTATATCTGGAGATGGTGGTTTTGCAATGGTTATGGGTGATTTTTTAACAGCTGTTAAATATAAATTACCTATAAAAGTATTTATTTTTAATAATCATGAGCTTGGAATGATAATGGCTGAGCAAGAAAATGAAGATTATCCTAATTGGAATACTAATTTACATAATTGTGATTTTGCAGAATTTGCAGAGAGCTGTGGAGGTATTGGTCTTAAAGCAAACACTTCTCAAGAACTTAAAATGGCTATAGAAACTGCATTTGCTGTTGATGAACCGGTCATTGTTGATATTGAAACAGATCCTAATACTTATGATTGATTTAAAATATATTTTTCAAAATATAGTATTTTTTAATTCTAATTATAACTAACTCAAAAAATTAAAAATTAGTCAAAAATTTATTCAAAAACTTTATCAAAAACTTTATCAAAAATTTAATTAAAAATTTAATTAAAAATAACCAAAAATTACCCAAAAAACTTAATATTAAGCTAATGGAATTAATATTATGAAAGTGATATGTTCTAGTGAAGAATCTTTATATCGCCCAGAAGTTTATAGATGGCGAGAAAGAATGGAATTAATGAATCCTATTGGTGAGGTAGTTGTCATTCTTCCTTGTAGTATGAAAAAACCTTATTCAAACTCTAAATCTCATCAAAAATTTAGAAGAGCTACAAAAGGATATCAGGAAGTTATTTTAACATCTCCATTCGGTATTTGTCCTCGTGAGATGGAAAATACATTCCCTATAAATTCTTATGATGTTACAGTTTCTGGAGATTGGAGTTTTGAAGAGAAAAAATTAGCTGGTGAGCTTCTTAAAGATTATGTTAAGGATAAAAATGTAATTGCTAATGTTTCTGGAGGTTATGAAGAAGTATGTATTGAATATTTAGATGATGTTATTTATACTGCAAAAGAAGGTAGACCAACTTCCAATGATTCGATTTACAATTTAAGAACTGAATTAAAAAATTATAAAAAAGTTAAAGGTCGTGATAGGCTTATTAATGAGCTTCGTTCAATAGCTATTTATCAATTTGGAGTTGATGGGAAAAATTTTATTTCTGATAATACTATAGCTAAGGGGATGTACCATAGGAGAATTTTCACTGAAAGTAAACAAATAGCTCTTCTAAATAAGGACACTGGATTTTATTCTTTAAGACTTCCTGGAGGAGAACTATTGTATGATTTAGGTATTAATATTATAGAAATCGACTTTGAATTAAAAACAAACACTTTATTTTCTCCAGGCATTGAAAAAGCAGATAATAATATTATTCCTAATGATGAAGTTGTAATTGTTAGGGATGATGAAGTTGTTGGTGTTGGAAAGGCTGTTTTAACTGGTAAAGAAATGGAAAAATCTGGTAATGGTGTTGCTGTTAAAGTTAAAGATAGAAAAAAATAATTTTATTTATTACTAATAATTTTTATTAATAATTTTGGTATTTGTTATTATTTTTTTCGGTTACTTTTTCAATTACCTTTTTACTTATTATTTTATAATTTATTTTTATTATTTATTTTTTATTAGTTATTTTATATTTATTTCAAATTATTTTAATTTAACAGTTGATCGTGTTATTTTATTCTTTTAATATCTTCCATTTTTTGTTTTAGATATAAATCAATATTTATGTATTATTGGGATTTATATGATTATTTTTCCTTTTTTATATTATTTTAATGGATTTTATATTTTATTAAATTTAGTTTTATATTAGAATAAAATAGCTATCTATAAATATAACTAAAACAAAAAGTTGATATGATTATTTTTGTATAAAATTTAAAAACAAAAATAACTTAAATATAAAAATAACTAAAATTATTATAATTAATTCAATTAAATTAAAATGGATTATTATAAACTCATTAGTGAGTATAATACTTAAATATATAAGAGTGAGGAATAATATGTCAGAAGATTTAACAAATAAAGTAAGAGAGGCTGTTTCTAAAGTAAATGATCCACATATGGGAGTAAGTATTGTAGAAATGGGCATTGTACAAAACATTGATATTGATGGTTCAACTGCTAAAATTACAATAAAACCTACTAATCCTGGATGCATGAGTGTAGCTCGTATGGCTGCAGATGCAAAAGCTCAAGCTTTATCTGTTGATGGAATTGATGATACTGAAATTATTGTCGAAGGCCATGCTATGGCTGATTCCATTAATGAAATGATAAATAAGAAAAAAGATAGCTAATTTTTTATTTCCTAAATCTGTTTGATTGTTTACTTTATTTTTATGCAATTTTACTTTTTTAGGTTTAAATTTATTTTTTATTAGGTATTTTTTATAATATTATTTTTATAATATCAGTTTTTAGACTTTTCATAATATATTTAGATTAATAAATTAGATATAATATTTAGTATTTTATATAATAGTTAGTATTTTAAAAATTTAATAATTATAATATTTCTAATTACTTATAATATTTTTAACATTTTTCTAAATTGAAATCGAAAATATTATATATGATGAAATCTAAATGTTGTGTCTAGCTCTAATTTTATTACATAATTTATTATGATTATATAGGTTTATGTATAATTAGAGTATATTGATATAAGAAATATAGGCCAGTGGCTCAGCTTGGTTAGAGCGCACGGCTGATAACCGTGAGGTCCTGGGTTCGAATCCCAGCTGGCCTATTTTTTATTTTTAACTATTAAAATTTTTATCTTTATTTTTAATCTTCACTAAATTTTATATTTATTTTATAATAGATATCTATTTTTTTATTTAGTATATACTCTTTAAATTTAGTATATAATCTCTAAATTTTATTTTAAATTATTTTAAATTTTATTTTTCTCTAAATTATATTTTAGTTTTTGAAAGAGGTGTTTCTATTAGAATTATAATCCTATAATTTTCTAATTTCATAGTTTTTTAATTAAAAATATTTATTTTTAAGTTGTTATATTCTTACTAATTAATGTGCTTTTAAATATGATTATTTTAAATAATTATATTATTTAATGAATTATTATAGTATCCAATGATTAATCATCATAATATATTAAGATGTTTTTCCAAATATTATTATAATATTTGAAACATATTATATAATTGAAAATGTAATTAAAAGCAAGGTATATCTAAATATAACAACTTAAAAATAAATATTTTTAATTTAACTAATCTGTGGTTTATAAAATGTGGGAATCATTGAAGTATAAATTTGAGAAGTATCCTGCACGTATGAATGTTGCAAGTAAGATGATAGAATTAGGTCTTAGAGTAGGTAAAGATCATAAGATCTATTGTGGAGATCTTAAGATAAGCGACGTAGCTTTAGCTAAAGTGGCAAATGTAGATAGAAAAGCTATAAAATTAACTGTCGATTTTATTTTAAATGATGAAAAACTTTCAAATATTTTTGAAAATATTCTTCCTGCTGGAACACTACTTAAGAACATAGCTAAAAATCTTGGACTAGGGGTCATAGAAATAGAAGTTGGTGAGGAAAATATAGGAATACTTGCTAATGCTAGCAAGATAATATCAGAAGAAGGTATAAGTATAAGACAAGCTTATGCTTCGGATACCCAACTAGAAGAAATTCCAAGATTAACAATCATTACTGAAGAAAATGTATCTGGAGAAATTATAAAAAAATTTTTAAAAATTAATGGTGTAATAAGGGTTTCAATTTATTAATATTTGTTTTTAAGTTATTATTAATTTAATTATTTTTATATTGTATTGATAATTGGTATTATTTTTATGTCTATACTTTAATTGAGTTTATTTTTAAATTATTATTAATTTATATTATTTTGTAATATTATTAATATTATTATAATTATTATTAGTATTATTATTTTTCAAAACGAGTTATTAGTTCTTCATGAACTTTTTTTAATCTATCGATTGATTCTTCTAAATTATTTATTTGATAATTTTTCCATTTATTAACTATAAACTCAATATCTACTTCTTCAATACCATGGATAAGATTATCTGCATGTGAAATTATCTTTTCTTCAACAGTACTAGGAATATAATCTTTTTCTGGAAGACCCAATTCAATAGCTTCTTTTTTTGATATTCCTGAACCAACATGTTTTTCAATTATAGAAGCTACTTCATTAGAAAATCCTTTTTCAATAGCTAAGTTGGCCCCAATGATTGCATGATCAATATCATTTGTTTTGGATCTACCAATATCATGAAGTAAAGCTGCTTCTTCTATTAACTCTTGGCTAACGTCAAAATTTTTGGATATCTCTTTAGCTTTATTACAGACTGCTAAAGAATGTTCAATAACCCAATCTGGACATCCTTCCTCTTTTAAAAGTTTTATTACCATAACAACACTCCACTATTGATAATAATAAAATATAATAAAATACTTTTAATATTAAAAGAAAAATTCAATATGTTTAGTATTGCTTTTAATATTAAAAATAATAACGATAAATTATATATGAATAATATAAAAAATAATATAAATTAATAATAATTTAAAAATAAACTCAATTAAAATATAAATAGAAAAATTTCGCTAATTGTGTTTATTAGCAATTTTTCATTAATTATTTTGCATTTTCTGTTATACCAATGGAGTATGCTTTTTCATAATTTGCAATTTCTTCTTTTATTCTACTAATTATCCCATCATTTTCTTGGAAACTGATATCATTTCCACATTCTGGGCATATGAATCCCATTTCTGAAGCTTGATCAAATGCAAATCTTGAATGTCCTTCTGGACAGACAAAAAACATATTGTTCTCTTCAATCTCTAGGATTTCTCTTAAATTATTTATTTCATCAGCTGATTTTTCTTGAATTTGCGTATTTACTCCATTGGAATCAAATTTCCATGAATATGTATACCATTGTGTTTCAGGATCTTTACTTCTTTTGTAACTAGCTAATCCTGAATCATATAACTTATATAGAACTTTTCGCACGATATTTAATTTAATTTCAGTTTTTTCAGCTATTTCTTCATCAGTATTAGTTCCATCTATTAAACATTCAACAATGGATATATTTTCTTCATCCTGTACAACTTCATTTAATAATTCTTGGACCAATGGATCATTTAACATTTACTCAACCCTCTCCACAAAAACAATTGTATATATTACTTTATCATAGTAAATAAAGCTTATAAAATTATTTGATAAAATGCATCAGCACTATATGGCGTTCAAAGGAGATTAAACACCTTAAAAAATAATTAGATATTTATTAATACCAGTAACATATATGTAGTGCATACAATATAAAATTAATTATCGTAATATTTTTCTAAAAATATTGTCTTTAAAGTATTGTTAAAAAATATATTATTGTGTTTTAAAACTGATTCTATAATAATTAAAATTCTTCATTCTTATTATTTATAAAAATATGATATTTTTTATGAGTAAAAACACGTAAATAACATTCTTATACCTAGAAACAGTATGTATCTATTTTATTATATAAAGAACATATATTTTATAAATTATTACTCTATCTTATCAAACTATTTTAATACTATTAATTATATAATACTTGTATTAATTGTTATACTGTGCATAAACTATTATCTTAATAGCATTATATATTATGTTATAAGTTATATTTATTCTTTTCTCTTACTATAACTGCTGGGGTATGAACAATAGAATCAAGGGATTCAACAGTAGTACCATCTATATTGCTGCCTAAAATATTTTTAACACTATGTATAGTTTCCATATTTGTTGAAAGAGTTTTTTGATAGTTTTCAGCTATATTGGCCATTTTTATTCCTTCTTTGACAGTGATATTTTTTGAACTTCCAAGAGGGGTAGAGCCAACATTTTCAGATAATTGTCCTAAAACATATCCAAAAACACCTTTATTGGAATTAATTCCATTTATAGCTATTGGAAGCCCTGTAAAATATTTTTTACCTCTTTTATAGGTAGCATCAGTATCTATTATTAAGACATGTGCTGTTTTAGTTGTTTTTTCTTCTATTTTTTTTGCTATGTCTTTAGCTACCTTTTCAGGATTTTCCGGCAGTAATGATACAAAAGTTCCAGGAGCATTACTTAAATCTATTCCTGCTTCTGATGCAGGTTTTAAAGCGTGTTTCCATCCATATAACTGTAAAACCACTTCTTTATGCCTTTTTGATTCTGGAGGTAATCTTCTCAAGTTTTTAATCGTTCTATCTTTTATTCCAAAAATTGGTCCAAGTAAATATCCCCAAATATATTTGCTCCAAATGATAGCTAAGAATTTAGCTGATATTCCTGGTTCATATTTCATTTCATCAACTAATCTTCCTTGTGATATAGCAACAGGAGTTTCAGCTATTATTAAATAATCATCATTCTCTATTAGTTTAATTACAGGATCAATGATCTTATTTAAGTTTTCATTTGCATTTATATAACTTGTTTCAATGGGGATAATGATAAAGTCATCATCTTCGACATATTTATAGTTTATTCCTTTTTTTGTTTTTCCTTGTATGTAATTTGGTTTTATAGTCTTTTTTTTCATGTAATCATGCTTTTTTACATTTTTTAAGGATTAAATTCTTCTAATATTAAATTCCATTAATTATTTATATTAGTTTGCATTTTATATCATTTTATATTATCCTATATCATTTTTTTATATTTCTTATAATTTTATATAGATTTATTTTATTTTATTTATTGTATCTCCTCTAAGCCCTCTTCTAATAGTTTCAAGAGAAGTTATATCATCTGTTGAGATATTTCCAAGATTTGTTTCTTTGCCAAGCTTAAGTATGAAGTAAACTTGTTGATCTTTATTTGGAGCTTCCCATATAATTTTTTCTCCAGGAATATGTTTTAGAAGATAGTCAACTTCTTCTTCTTTCGCGTTTCCTTTTTCATCATATATTCCAATGTTTTTTCCACCTTCTCGTGCTTCTATGATTACCATATCTGATCCTGCTTTCAATTCTGCATTTACTAATTCTATTCTTTTTTCCATAGTAATGGATGCATCTGCTTCAGGATCTTTTTTACCTACTTCAGATAAAACATAAAAACCTTTTTCTTTGGCTTCTGATATGAAATTAAGCTTTTCACTTTCTGTCATATCAGTTGATCCATCAGATATTTCGATAGCTTCAAAACCTAATTTTCTCGCTTCTTTAAAAAATTCAGGAACTTTATTGTTTATATAAGCTATTTCAAAAAGTGTTCCTCCAGTGTAAGGAGTTATTTCAAATGATTTATACATTTCTATTTTTCTTTTAATTATTTCCTTATCATGAACAATTATTGTTCCCCATCCAAATTTTAAAAAATCAATGTATTCTCCGGATATCTCCATTAAACTTTTTGCAGTTTTTAAACCAAGTCCTTTATCTAAGACCATTGTAAATCCTTTTTTTCTAGGTTTTTTTTCTCTTGATGGAAGTAAAAATTCAAAACATTTCATATAATCACTTTTTACAAATTTATAATATCCTATTTTTGTTCTTTATAATTTTTATTTTTTTTGGAATCATCTAGTTTCATATATTATATTAATTTAAAATTATATTAATTTAAAATTTATATTATTAAATAGGTTATTAATTTAAATATATTATTAAATATAAATTAATATAATCAATATTATAGTTAACATAATAATCACTATGGTAATGCAATTTTATAATCAATAGTATAATCAATAATTATTTAAAAATGAATTTATTTAATAGTTTATTTAGTTATTTAAAAATTTTTTGAAAAATTTTGATAAAATAGCTTGGAATGGATTTTTATGGATAAATTAATAAGATATTTTGAAAAACCAGGTAATGAGAATACAGATGATTTAATTCAGCTTGTTAAAGAAAGGTTGCTAGATTCAGATATTAAATATGTTGCTATAGCTTCTGTTTCTGGTGAAACTGCACTTAAACTTTTTAAAGCTCTTGAAGATGCAGGAATCAATGATAAAATTACTATTGTTAATGTAACTCATCATGCAGGTTTTAAAGAGAAGAATAAATTAGAAATAAGTTTTAAAACTAGGAAAAAATTGGAAGAAAAAGGAATAATTACATTTGCAGGGTCTCATGCTTTTAGTGGTGTTGGAAGAGGAATTTCAAATAAATTTGGCGGAGTAACTCCTGTTGAAATCATAGCTGAAACATTTAGAATGTTTTCACAAGGAATAAAAGTTTGTGGAGAGATAAGTATCATGTTAGCTGATGCTGGTCTTATCCCAGTTGAAGAAAAAATATTAGCTATTGGTGGAAGAGCTATTGGCGCAGATTCTGCTGCTATTATTACTCCTGCTAATATGACCAATGTTTTTGATATGAGAATCCATGAAATAATAGCTATGCCAATAGATTAATTCATTTAGAATGTTTTTATATAATATATTTGGATTATATATTCTTTTTAAGAACATATTTCCTTTTTTAATTCTTTTAATATTGATTATATATTATTTTTATTTTTGACTTATTTTTATATTTACAATTCTTATCTTATAATTTATTTGTCTTTTTGTTTCTATTATTTTTATTATTTTTATAACTTTTATTCTTATATTTTTATTATATTTTTATTTATTTTTATTAATTTTAGTCTTATAAATTTAATATGATTATTAATTAGTTTAATAAAAGTTTTTTATAGATATTTTTTATTACTAAACATATACTTACTAATAGTAATAATTTCATTTTGATTTCTCATTTGATTTTATGATTAAATTACAATTAAAATTTTTATCTAATTATAGTCTTATAAATATTTGAATTTTAGATTTTTATGTTAAATTACTATCTAATTTTCAGATTTCTGAGATTTTTACCGTTGCATTTAAATATAACTTATTACAAATCAATTAACATAAAATAAATTAAAATTATAATTTATAAATTATATGTTTTAATTTTTGTTAATGTGGGGTTAGTAAGTGAAATTTTTAAATGATGCAATCAAAGATTCTGAAAAGAGAATGGAAAAACAGATTCCAACAAGAATTTCAGCAGACCTAGACGATGAATTACTTGACATGATTGATAAAAGTCGTGCTAGAATTTTCGTAATTGGTGCAGGTGGTGCTGGTAATAATACTGTATCTAGATTAAATGAAATCGGTATTGATGGAGCAGAGACAGTAACTGTTAATACTGATGCTCAAGATCTATTTTATAGTCAATCTACCAAAAAACTCCTTTTAGGTAAGAAAACTTGTCATGGTTTAGGTGCTGGTGGAGATCCTGATGTTGGAGAAGAATGTGCTGAAGAAAGCGAAGATGAAATAAGAGATGAACTCGAAGGATCTGACATGGTTTTTGTTACATGTGGTCTTGGTGGAGGAACTGGTACTGGTTCTGCTCCAGTTATCTCAAAATTAGCTAAAAAAGCAGGTGCTTTAACTGTTGCTGTAGCTACTATGCCATTTTCAGCAGAAGGTATTAAAAGAAGAGAAAATGCTGAAAAAGGTTTAGAAAAACTTAAAAATAATGCAGATACTGTTATAATAATTCCTAATGATAAATTATTAGAAGTAGCTCCTAATCTTCCTCTAAACAAAGCATTTATGGTTTCTGATGAAATTTTAGGTCGAGCTGTAAAAGGTATTACTGAGTTAATTACTAAGAAAAGTTTGGTTAACCTTGATTTTGCTGATATTAGAAGTATTATGCAAGGTTCTGGTATGGCTATGATTGGCATGGGTGAATCTGAATCTGGAGATAGAGCATTAGAATCTGTCCATGAAGCTTTAAATAGTCCTTTACTTGATTTAGATATTTCAGATGCTAAAGGTGCATTAATTAATATATCTGGTAGTTCAGACTTAACTTTACATGAATCTGAGAAGATTGTTCAAATTGTTGCTGATAAATTAGATCCAGAAGCAAATGTTATTTGGGGTGTTCAGATTGATGAAGACCTACAAAATATGGTTAGAACAACAATTGTTGTTTCTGGAGTCAAAACTCAAGATGAATATAGTGAAAGAGCTATCGAAAAAATTGATGTAGCTGATATGGAGAATATGTCTTCTGAAGTTGAATCTGATCCTTTAGATGATTTTATTGATGGAACTTTCTAAATATCAATTTTCATTTTGAGACTTAATATTTATTTATCTCAAACTATTCAATCTTTATTTATCAAATTATTTAATCTTTATTTATATTAAATTAAAATTTTTAGATAGTTTTTTCAATTATATAGCTAATCCCATCGTTTATTTTCTTTGATGAATTATCTTTATGAATTTTGATGAATTCTGATGATTTATGATGAATATTTTTACTTCATCAGAATCTATTTATATTTTTATTAGTGCATTTAATTTTTTAGGCTATTCTATTATTTTTATTTTATATTATATTTTAGATTATAATTTAATATTGTAATTAATCTAATATTGTAACACAAACTTAATATCAAAATTTTTATACATTCATACCAAAAGTTTATAAATATAGAATTATAATTATAATATTATTATAAATACTTAACAATTAAGTATTGATTAATACAATAACTGATATTAATTGTAATATTAATTATAATATTAGTTATAATATTAGTTATCATAATATTTATCGTATCATAGCTTTTATCATATATACTATTATTTAAATAGTTAATTAATAATATTTTATCTAATACTACTCATAATCATGTTTATTCTATGATTAAAGTATAATTATAAATTATTTATTATAAATTATTTTTAATTATCAATTGGATAAAATAATATGAATAAGATATTAAGAATGAATAGTTATATTATCAATTAAATTATCAGTAAATTGATCATTAACATAACAATTTTAAAAATATTAAGCTTATTTAAGTTTATTATAAGGTTTTTATATTTATTAGTATTAAGTCATAACCTTATTTAAAGAATAGGGGATTTCAATGAGTTTTCAAGGATCAGTGAATCGTTTTTTCAAAGAATGTAAAAGAGTATTGAAGGTATCTAAAAAACCAACTAAAGAGGAATATATCAATTTCTCAAAAGTAACAGCTATAGGTATACTTATTATTGGAGTTATTGGTTTTATAATAGTCTTAATTTTCCAATTAATAGGAATATAAGATTATATGGACTGGTAATTATTCAATGTTTATCTGTAATTTTTATTTAATAATCTTTATTTAATGATTCTTATTTAATAATTCTTATTCTTAATTGATAATTTAATGCAATTTAATTAATTATTTATAATATTAAATTATTGATATTATAATTAGTTATATTATTAATACTGATTTTATATTAACATTATTAACATTATTAACATTATTAACGTTATTAATATTATTAATATTATTAGTATTATTAACTTTATTAATTTATCAATTAATTTTAATCAAGTGAATTAATCTTAATACATAATTTTAATAATAATTTTCAAATATTTGTTTTAATTTTGAAAACTTTAAATACTTGAATAATATAAATATAGAATTAATATGAATAATATAATCTAATTTTAATATTATTATAGAATTTTAAAAAATTTGTTTATATGTTATTATAAATCATTATATAATTGATTAAATGTTTTTTAACTTTAATTAGATAATATTAATATTGTATTATTTATATTAATTTTATCTTTAATCTTAATAGATAAATAGACGAAATTTTAATTTGTATAGGTGTATTTTAAAATGGAAGATCATAAAAATTCCATATATGCTCTTAAGACAGCAACAGGTCAAGAGAGAAATGTGGCTAGGATGTTAGCTAGAAAATCAAAAGACAGTGGTATTGGTTTAGGAGCTATTCTCGTACCTGAATCTTTGAAAGGTTATATATTAGTAGAATCTTCGACTAAGATTGATATGCAAAATCCTGCATTTAAAATACCTCATTTAAGAGGTATTGTTGAAAGCAGCTCAAGAAGTGCAGCTAATGCTAATATGGTATCTTTTGAAGAAGTTAAAAAATTCCTAAATCCTGAGCCTATTATATCTTCTATTCAAAAAGGAAGTATTGTAGAGCTTATATCTGGTCCTTTCAAAGGAGAAAGGGCTAAAGTGGTTCGTATTGATGAATCTCGTGAAGAAGTTGTTCTTGAGCTAATCGAAGCTGCGGTTCCAATTCCTGTAACTGTTAAAGGAGATCAAATTAGAATTATACAAAAGGAGGCTGACTAATGGCTAAAGATACTGTTGAAATTCTTATAGAAGGGGGAAGTGCAACTCCAGGACCACCTCTTGGTCCAGCTATAGGTCCTTTCGGAATTAATATGATGCAAGTTGTTGAGGAAATTAACAAAAAAAGTGCTGATTTTGAAGGGATGAAAGTACCAGTTAAAGTAATCATTGATAGTGATACTAAAGATTTTGAAATAGAAATTGGTACTCCGCCAACTACAGCCCTTATTATGGATGAGTTAAAACTTGAAAAAGCTTCTCAAGACCCAGGTTTAGACAAAGTTGCTGATTTATCAGTTGAACAAGCTTTAAAAATAGCTAGAATGAAGTTCGATACAATTTTAGCTAATGATTATAAACATGGTGCTAAAGAAGTAATGGGGACTTGTGTAAGTATGGGAATTACTGTAGATGGTAAAGACCCAAGAGAAGCACAAAAAGCTGTTGATGCTGGGGAATATGATAGTATTCTTGCAGAATAATCAATTAGTTTTTTAATTTATTAAGCTTTTAAATTAGGTTTTAAATTAGCTTTTAAATTATATTTTTAAAATTATTAAATGTAGATGATATTACTATATAATTTTAATTTTTAATATTTTTAGTGATTGATACATTAAGTTCATACAATTGATTAAATCAATATATGATGTATTTAATTATATTTAGGTTAATTACTAGAATTTTATTGATTTTCAGTTGATCATGAAGCCAAAAAATATCCAATAATGGACTTAAGTTCATGGAGGATTTATATGACACAAGAGATTATGGAAGCGGTGAAGAAGGCAAAAGATGAGTCTAAGCCGAGAAACTTCACACAATCTATTGATGTTATTATTAACATCAAAGATTTGGATGTCAAAAAACCAGAAAATCGGTTTGATGAAGAAGTTGCTCTCCCTAATGGACGTGGTAAAGATGTTAAAATAGGCTTTATCGCAGATGGGGAATTAGCAGTTCAAGCTAAAAATGCTGGTATCGATCTTGTTGTGACTAAAGCAGATTTAGAAGAGTATGGAAAAGACAGAAAACAAGCTAAAAAAGTAGCTAATGCACATGACTTTTTCGTAGCTCAAGCTGATATGATGCCACTTGTTGGTAGATTCTTAGGACCAGTTTTAGGTCCGAGGAAAAAAATGCCTAAACCAGTTCCTGCTAATGCTAAAGCAGAACCTTTAATTCAAAGGTTACAAAGTACTGTTAAAATAGGTGTTAAAGACCAACCAAGTATTCAAACTTTAGTCGGAACTCAAGATATGAGTGACGAGCAAATAGCTGAAAATATCGAGGCAATTCTCACAGTCTTAGACCGCAATTTAGAGAAAGGAAGAAACCAAGTTAAATCCATGTTTGTTAAAACAACAATGGGTTCAGTAGTGAGGGTGATTTAAGATGGCTCACGTTGCTGAATGGAAAAAAGAAGAGGTTAAAGAACTTAAGGGTTTGATTGATTCTTATGAAGTAATAGGTATAGTTAATTTGCTTAATATACCTGCAAGACAGCTTCAAAAGATGAGACAATCTTTAAAAGGCAAAGCTATTATCAGAATGTCTAAAAAGAATTTAATTGATTTAGCCTTTAAAGACTGTAATGACAAAAAAGAAAATATTATTGGTCTTTCTAATTACATGGATGGTCAACCTGCAATTGTATTCACTGATATGAACCCTTTCAAGCTGTTCAAAATATTAGAAGATAGTAAAACTTCTGCTCCTGCTAAGGAAGGAAATATTCCTGATTCTGATATTGTTGTACCTGAAGGGGATACTGGATTTGAACCAGGCCCATTACTCGGTGAATTGCAACAAGTGGGAATACCTGCTAAGATTGATAAAGGTAAAATTATAGTTTCTAAAGATCATGTTGTTGTTGAAGCTGGTGAAGTTGTTTCTAAACAAGTTGCTAGTATGTTAACAAGACTTGATATTCAACCTATGGAAGTAGGAATCGATTTACAAGCAGCTTATGAAGAAGAGTCTGTTTATACTTCTGATTTGTTAACTATTGATGAAGAGAAAACTTTGGCCGATGTTCAAAGTGCGTTCTCACAAGCATTTAACCTTTCTGTTAATGCTGGAATACCTACTAAAGAAACTATTGTTGCTATTATCCAAAATGCAAATAGCAAGTCAGTTAACTTAGCTATGAATGCATCAATACTTACATCTGAAACAACCGAACCTTTAATTGCTCTTGCAAATGCTAAAATGTTGTCTTTAGCTAGTGCAATAGCTGATGAAGAAGGTGCGCTTGATGAGGAACTCATTGAAAAGTTATCTAATGTTTCTGTTGCTGCAGCTGTAGTTGAAGAAACTAACCAAGCAGATGATGAAGATGAGGATGAAGAAGAAGAGAAAGAGGAAGAAGCTGAAGAAGAAGAAGCAGCTGCTGGCCTTGGAGCTCTCTTTGGTTAATAGATGATAATTTTCAAATCAAAATTTTATAGTTTTTAATTAATTCAACCAATTTGTTAGATTTAATCTACTAAAAATTTAAATAAAAAATTTAAATTAAAATTTAAATATAATTAAATATAAGGTGAAAACATGGAATATATATACGCAGCAATGATTTTGCACAGCGCAGATAAAGATATTAATGAAGAAAATGTTAAAAGTATTATTGAAGCAGCAGGAATTGAAGCAGACGATGCTAGAGTCAAAGCATTAATTGCAGCTTTAGAAGATGTGGATATTGAAGAAGCTATTGCAACTACTGCTATGGCAGCAGCTCCTGCAGCAGCTACCGAAGCAGCTCCTGCAGCTGAAGAAGAAGCTGAAGAAGAGGAAGAAGAAGAGGAAGAAGAAGCTGCTGAAGAAGAAGCAGCCGCTGGATTAGGTGCTTTATTCGGATAATAAGATAAGCATTTATCCTTATTTTTTCTTTTTTACTTTATTTTTTATTTTATTTTTTTTATAGCTTATTTTACTCTATTATTTTAATTTAGCAATGTTCATTTTTTATGTTTTAAATAGATTTATATAATATTAATTTTATAATTAGTAATATAATAATTTGAAATATAATATTCGTATAAAATGTCAATTAATTATCTATAAAAAATATATGATTATATGAACACTAAAAAACAAAGAAATGATAAAAAAGGAGTATTATTTTTTACTTTACTAAGTTTCTTCTTATTATTTTTAATGTTTTCTTTTTCTATAGACAATGTATATGGATTTAGTAATGATATTATTACAAATAGCGATAATATTTCTTTTTCTAATGATTTAAATCAAAGCAATATTTCTTTGAAGAATAATTTAAATTTTTCTAATGATTCTATCCAAAATTCGAATGAAACTAACAATTCTGAAAGTTCTAATGATACAAGTGATGTAATAAATTTAGCAGATAGTTCTAACATTAATCAGTTAAATCATAATAAAGCTAAAAGTTCAGCTTCAAATGCTACACTTGCTGGTTATTTAAATGATGAATCTGATTATTACGCAGATAATCATCTCAATAACAATTATAAAAATAAAAACAATCATGATCTGTTGAATAAGTCAGAAAATATAGATAATATAGATAAAACAGACGAATTAAAGGGTTCTACTAATTTGAGTAATATTGATTTTAATAATTCTTATTTTATTTTTCAAAATTATGATCCTAATTTTAATTATTATGATTATTTTAATGCTATCATAAATAATGTAAGTTATAATGATGTATTTTTAATTTCAAGCTCACATTTCAATGGAAATGGTTTTAATAGTTTTAATAATATTATAAAAGAATTATCCAATATTAATTTCATTAAGATTGATAATAATGATAATTCAGTTATTTTTGATTTTCAGTCGGACGAAAGACCAACTTTAACTATTCTATTCTTCATAAAAATTTTCATGAAAAATCATGATAATTGCAAAGAACACTTAAACTCTTTTTAAAACAGTGTGTTAATAGCTAAATATTATTACTTAGTGTGAACTTTGTATTAATTAGCTATTTACTTCTTTTATTATTTTATGGTTCTATTTATTAATTTTGAACTATTTATTATATTATAAATAAAAGAAAGTGTAAATAATGCGGATTTTTTCAAATCAAAAAAATTACACTTTCATTTAAAAATGAGGGATTTTAAGTGTTTAAAAATAAATTAATGAAAATAGTTGGAGCATCTATTCTTCTATTTATATTAACCTTTGGCTTAATGAGTGGGGTATGTGCTAATAATTCAACAGATAGTAATGATAGTATTAAAGATTTAACTTTAACTAAATTTTTATATTTTGAAGAAGATATTGAACATGATTTAGATGATTCAGATAATTTAGATGATTTTGAGGATTGGGATGATTCTGATTATTTGGATGATTTTGAGGATTGGGATGATTCTGATTATTTGGATGATTTTGAGGATTGGGATGATTCTGATTATTTGGATGATTTTGAGGATTGGGATGATTCTGATTATTTGGATGATTTTGAGGATTGGGATGATTCTGATTATTTGGATGATTTTGAGGATTGGGATGATTCTGATTATTTGGATGATTTTGAGGATTGGGATGATTCTGATTATTTGGATGATTTTGAGGATTGGGATGATTCTGATTATTTGGATGATTTTGAGGATTGGGATGATTATTCCAATTATTATGAGTGGGAATGGAATGGAGTTACATATTTTATAGATTTAGATCAATTTAACTTAACTGATGAAGAGCTAACAGAACTATTTACAAAACGCGATGCTTTAATGGAAGAAATAGATAATCTTGATATATTGATTCAAGAAATGGAATTATCAAGAAACAACAATACATTATTATCTATATCCACTCTTTATGACGCTATAAATAATATTACTAATAAAACGGAATTCAATAAATTGTTATTGAGTTTAAATGATGTTAATATTAATAATGTTAATGTAACTTTAATTGAATTGAAGAAATTATTAGAATCTATTAAATCAGAATATCCTTCTGAGAATTTCACTGATGTAGATTATTTTATATCTCTTCTTGAAGATAATTTATTTATAGAATTAGAAAAATACATGAATTTAACTTCAGAAAGAGATACTAGGCTAGCTGAATTAGCTGACCTTTTTGATAACTATCCATTTTTAATGCAAAATACAAAATATGCCTCTTATTTAGCTGCTACTTCTAAAATGGGTATTACTTCTTTTAGTGATTCTAAAAATGATTCTAAAAATCATTCTAAAAGTGTTAGTGATAGTTTAAATCAAGTGAAAACTACAAGTTTTGCTGAAATGAAAACTACTGGAATTCCTTACTTTCCATTGGTTACTTTAATAGTATTACTTGGATTGTTTGGATTTAATATTAAAAGGAAATTTTAATTTTTTAATTTTTCTTTAAAAACTTAATTTTTTTGATTTTATTTAAAATTATTATTTAGTTAATTCTATTATATTTTAGATAAATTTTATTAACTCAATTGAACATAATATTTTATTATTATAGAATTAGCTAAATTATTTATTATTTTATTGTATAATTTATTTATTATTTTATTAAAAATTTTTTTAACTGATATTTATGACTGAAATATTTAAAGAATTAGGATTTACTAAACAAAAGTGTGAAACATGTGGAAATGAGTTTTGGTCTATTCCAGAACGTTCTACTTGTGGAGATGCTCCTTGTGATGAGTATGAGTTTATTGGAAACCCTGCAACTGAAAAGGGTTATGATCTTTTTGAAATTCAAAAATCTTTTAGAGAATTTTTTGAAAAAAATGGACACACTCAAGTTTCCCGCTATCCAGTTTTAGCTAAAAGATGGAGGGATGATGTATTCTTAGTTGGAGCTTCTATTTATGACTTCCAACCATGGGTAACTTCAGGTTTAGTTGAACCTCCAGCCAATCCGCTTGTAATTGCTCAACCATCTATTCGTTTAAATGATGTTGATAATGTTGGAAGAACTGGTAGGCATATGACTTGTTTTACAATGGGAGCTCATCATGCGTTTAATAGTTTGGATAATAAAATTTATTGGAAAGATAATACTGTTAAACTTTGTCATGATTTTATAGCAAGTATTGGAATCGATCCAGCTGAAATTACATTCATTGAATCTTGGTGGGAAGGCGGTGGAAATGCTGGACCTTGTTATGAGGTGTGTGTTCGTGGTGTAGAGTTAGCTACTCTTGTTTTCATGCAATATAAAATTCTTCCAAATGGGGATAAAGAAGAAATTCCTATTAAAACAGTTGATACTGGTTATGGATTAGAACGTTTTGCATGGATTAGCCAAGGAACTCCTACTGCTTATGATGCTTGTTTTACTCCTGTTATAGATAAACTTAAAAGTATTACTAATATTGATGTTGACGAGAATATTTTAGCTGAAAATGCTCAAATAGCTGGTATGATGGATATAGAAACTTTTGCTGATATCCGTTCACTTCGTGAAAAAGTAGCTAATAAGCTTAATATATCTATTGATGAGCTTCTTAAATCTACTGAACCTATGGAAGCCATTTATGTCATAGCTGATCATACTAGATGCCTTGCTTTTATGTTGGCTGATGGAATTATTCCTTCTAATGTTAAAGAAGGTTATCTTGCAAGACTTGTGTTGCGTCGAACAATTAGATTTATGAAAGAGCTTGAAATGAAAGAATCTCTTTCTTATATTATGGAAATTCAGCTTGACTTTTTATCAAAGTTTTATCCTGAAATTAAGGATAGTCATGATCATATTATGAATATTATTTCTCTTGAAGAAGAGAGATATGCTAAAACTATTGATAAAGGTAATAGGATAGTCAAAAGAACAATTAAAAATTTAAAGAAGCAAAATAAGGATTTAATGCCTGTTGAAACTTTAATTGATCTTTATGATGCTCATGGAATGCCTCCTGAAACTGTTAAAGAAATAGCAGAGAGTATTTATGATGAAAATGAATTTAAAGTAAATATTCCTGATAACTTCTTTACTTTAGTAGCTAATCAACACAGTGAGGAAGGAATTATTAGTGGTTCAGAATTAAAACTTGATTATCCTCCAACAGACCTATTGTTCTATGATGATTTTCATATTTCTAATTTTGAAGCTGAAATATTGGATATCGTCGAAAAAAATTATAATAAGAATTATAATAATGAAGACAAGAAAGAAAATAACCAAGAAGATAACCAAGAAGATAACAAAGAAGATAATAGTTCAAATATTGATAAAAAAAATCAATTTTCTATTATATTGGATCAAACTGCATTTTATCCTGAAGGAGGAGGTCAACCTTCTGATATTGGCTATTTAACAATTAAAGGAAAAAAAATTGAAGTAATACATGCTGAAAAAATTGGAGATGTGGTTTTACATAATGTTCTTGTAGATGAAGACATAGATTACTTTAAAAATGATTTAGATATTATTGGGGAAAAGATAAATGGCAAAATTGATTGGGAAAGGAGAATATCTCTTGCAAGGAACCATACAGCTACTCATTTGATAATAGCTGCTGCTAAAAAAGTTTTAGGCAATCATATATGGCAAGCTGGTGCTCAAAAAGGTTTGAAAAGATCCAGACTTGATTTATCTCATTATAAACGTATCACTCAAGATGAAATCAATGAAATTGAAAAAATAGCTAATGATTTAGTTATGGATAATATAATCTTAGATATTAATTGGATGAATAGAGATGAAGCTGAAAAAAAATATGGTTTTACTCTTTATCAAGGGGGAGTAGTACCAGGTTCTCTAATAAGAGTTATTAATATTCCTAATGTTGATGTTCAGGCTTGTGCAGGGACTCATGTTCCTCAAACTGGTGAAATTGGCTTAATAAAAATTAATAAAACAGAAAGAGTTCAAGATGGAGTTGAAAGAATCGATTTTTCAGCAGGAATGGCTGCAGTTGAATCTATGCAATCTAATGATGAATTTTTAAGAAACAGTAGTGATGTTTTTAAAGTTACTTCTAAACAGCTTCCTAAAACTTGTGAAAGGTTCTTTACTGAGTGGAAGTCTTATAAAAATGAATTGAACAAATTAAAATCAGAAATTGCTAACCTTAAAATTAATAGTTTAGAAGATAATTTAGAAGAATTTAATGGTTTAAGAATTTTGAAGCAAGTAATTGATGGGGATATTAAGGAACTTCAAAAAATTTCCACTGACTTTACTGATAATAATAAAGCAGATGTTGTTATCATTGGAAATAATAATGGTAAAATTGTTGGAGCAGCATCTAAAATAGCAATTGATAAAAATATAAATATCAATGAGATAATTAAAGAATCTGCAGTTATTCTTGGTGGTGGTGGTGGTGGAAGACCTACACTTGCTCAAGGTGCTGGTCCAAAAACTGATAAAATCACAGAAGCTGTTGATTTTGCTATTGAAATTATAAAAAATATTTAAAAAACATTTAAATAATATTTAGAAGTTAGTTAAGGAATATTAAAAGAAAACATTTAAAAAAACATTTAAAAGAAAATTTAAAGGTTATTTAAAGGTTATTTAAAGAATGTTTAAAGTATATTTGATCAAATATGTTATTCTAGAGATGATATTTTGAAATCAAGAACTCTTGATGAGATTAATGATAAAATTGAAAATAGAACAGCTAATGTTTTTACAGCTCAAGAACTGAAAGATTTAATTAGAAATGAAAATGCTCCTAAATTTGAGGATGTTGATGTTGTAACAACTGGTACATGTGGAATTATGTCTGGAACTGCAGCCATATTTCATTTAGATATTTTTGAACCTGGAATTTTTAAAAGAGCTAAAAATATTTATTTAAATGGTGTTCCAGGTTTTACAGGGCCTTGTCCTAATGAATGGTTAGGATCTATTGATACAATTGTTTATGGAACTAGCCATAGTAAGCTTAATCCAGATTATGGTGGAGGTTTTTTATTTAAGGATATTATAGAAGGTAATGAAATTGATGTTGAAGTAGAATCTAATGATGGTAAAAAATTCTCTTCTCATATCACTATTGATAATATTCCTCGAGCTGAAATGATTGGAACAAGAATGGCGTTTAAAAATTATACTGCCTTTATTAATCCTTCAAATAATCAAGTTTCATCAATTTTTAATGCAATTCCTATGGAAGGAAATTTCAAATCTTTTTCTTTTTCTGGATGTGGTGATATTAATCCTCTTCAAAATGATCCTAATATGAATGTTATAAAAAAAGGATCAAAAGTTTTACTTAATGGATCTGAAGGACTTGTTATTGGAAATGGAACAAGAAGCAGTATTAATAAGCCTAATTTGATGTTATCTGCAGATATGCGTCAGATGAGTACTGATTACTTTGGAGGTTTTAAAACTGCTGAAGGTCCTGAAATATTTGATTCAGTAGCATTAGCTATTCCAGTTCTTAATGAAAATATATTGAATAATTTAATGGTTATAAATAAAGATATCAATCTACCTATTGCTGATATTCAAGGTAGACATTTGCCTCTTTCTGAAACAAATTATTCTAATGTATGGGATGGTTATGATGAGAGACCACAATTTAATGAAAATAAATGTGTTAATTGTAATGATTGTTTAGTTGAAGAACGTTGTCCTACATTTGCTTATAGTAATGAGAAAGGAAATAAAAAGTTAGATACTGAAAAGTGTTTTGGTTGTGGGATGTGTTCTTATTCTTGTATTAGTGGTGCATTTGAAATGAATACTGGTTTGGTATCTATTCGTATTGATGAAAATGATCATGATATTCCAATTGCATGTAGACAATCGGATATAAGAAGAGCAAAATCATTAACTAATAAACTGAAAAAAATGATTGAAAATAGAGAATTTAAAATTTAATTAATATTGATTAAAATTCACATGATAAATATATTGATAATTTTAAATATACTTAAATTCTAAATATATAAATTCATTAATTTTTAATAATAAATAGGTATTTTAAAGAGGTATTTAATGGAACATAGTTTAATAATCGCAAGGTATGGTGAATTAGGACTTAAAAGTCCTAAAGTTAGGGGTCGATTTGAAAGAAAACTTTCTTCTAATATTAAAGCTGCTTTTAATTGTGAAATAGATATAAATCAGGCACGTATATTTATATTTCCTGAAAATTTTGATGAGGCATTATCTAAACTCCATAAAATATTTGGTATTGTATCTTTTTCTCCAGCAATATCTACTTATAGTAATTTTGATGATATCGAAAAAACAATGTCTAAATATCTTGATAAATTAATCGATGAAGGATTGATATGTTCAGATACTCCTTTTGCAATTAGATGTAGAAGAGTAGGAAAACATGATTTTTCTTCTCAGGAATTAGCTGCTTTTGCTGGATCTGTTGTTGTTAAAAAGCTTGGATGTCCTGTTGATTTAACTAACCCTAGATTTGAAATTTTTATTGAAGTTCGTGATAATGAAACTTATATATTTCATGAAAAAATTAAAGGTCCGGGAGGTTTGCCTCTTGGAACTCAAGGGAAATTAATTTCACTTGTATCTAGTGGTATTGATTCTCCTGTAGCAACTTATCTTATGATGAAAAGAGGTTGTGAGATAATAGCTCTTCATTTTGATAATGATCCTTATACAAAACCAAAATCTGAAGAAAAATTTGAATCTATTGTTGAACAACTAAAGTCTTATTCAAGTGGTGTTTCTTTCAGATCTAGAGTTGTTAAATATGGAGATTATCTTAAAAAATGTAAGGAAGATGCTCCAGAAAAGATGGCTTGTATTCTTTGTAAGTCTGGAATGTATAAAATAGCTGGAATGTTAGCTGAGGATATGAATGCACTTGGTGTTGTTGATGGTAGTAGTGTAGGTCAAGTAGCTTCCCAAACTCTTCCAAATATTCTTGCTACTCGTGATGATGTCGAAGTTCCTATTTTAAGCCCTTTGATTGGTTTGGATAAGGTTGAAATCGAAAAAATAGCTAAAAAAATTGGGACTTATGATATTTCAAAAGAATATGATGGGGGTTGTAGTGCTGTACCTAGATATCCTGAAACAAAAGCAGATGTTGAAAGAGTTAGAAATGCTAAAGAAGATATTAATCAAGAAGAATTGGTTAATAAGGCTTTTGGGTCAATAATTTTTAAAAATTCTATTTAATAAGTTGATAATGAGAAAATAAATTGTGAATGTGAAATAAATTCAGAAATTAAGAAGGTTTATAATAATGAAAATTACATTTGTTAATCCACCACAAACAGCTTCTAAATACAAGTTTATGGGAGTTATTGCACCACCATTAGGGCTTGCTTATATGGCTGCTGTTTTAGAAGAAAATCATTTTTCAGTTAATATAATTGATGCTTCTGCATCTGACATGACTTGGGACGAATTTGAAGAGAGCTTGAAAAATTCTAATCCTGATATTATTGCTATTACAGCATTAACACCAACTATTGAAAAAGCTTTAAAAACTGCTAAAAAATCCAAGAATCTTTTCCCAGATAGTATAATTGTAATGGGAGGATATCATCCTACCTTTAATTTTGAAGAATTATTAAATTATGAGTTTATTGATATTGTTATTCGTGGAGAAGGTGAATACACTATTTTAGACTTGGTTCAAACTATTGAAAATCATGGTGATCTTAGTAAAGTCAAAGGAATAGCTTTTAATGATATTGTGACTCCTGAAAGAGAATTGATCATGGATTTAGATTCATTACCTTTCCCTGCTAGGCATTTACTCCCTATGGATGATTATAAACTTCTTAATATGGACACAAAGATGTCTACTATGATTACTAGTAGGGGTTGTCCTATGCAATGCTCTTTTTGTTCTTCTGCTTCTTTACATGGGTCTAAACTTCGTTTAAGGTCTGTTAAAGACATTGTTGATGAAATGGAAGATCTGATTGAAAATTTCAATATAGAAACTATTGCTTTTATGGATGATACTTTTACAATAAATAAAAAAAGAGTTATTGAAATCTGTGATGAAATAATAAAAAGAAATATTAAAGTTTTATGGGGATGTACTGCAAGAGTTGATACTTTAAATGCAGATGTATTGAAAAAAATGAGGGAAGCAGGATGTATTACTCTTTTTATGGGTGTCGAATCAGCTGAACAACAAATTTTAGATGATGTAAATAAAAAAACTACCATTGAAAAAATTCAAGAGGCATTTAAAGTTTGTAGAGAAGAAAAAATCAGAACTATTGCTTCTGTTGTACTTGGAATGCCTGGAGATACTCATGAAAGTATAAAAAAGACTGTTGATTTTGTGAAGGACTTAAAACCATCTTATGCTATTTTTTCTCTAGCAACACCTTACCCTGGAACTAAATTTTATCAACAAGTTTTTGAAAAAAACATGATAAAGGTTAAAGATTGGTCAAAATACACACTCATTTCTCCTATAATTGACACAATAGAATGTTCTTTAGATGATTTGAGAAAATATCAGACTATAGCTTTTTGTAAATTTTATTTAAGACCAAGTTATTTGCTTCGTCAGTTAATTACTGATGGACCAATCTTGCTTAAGACAATTTGGGGTGTTTTTAGACATGTTTTAAGTTAATTATTTGTAAGTTAATTATTAGTGACTGATTCTTAATAATTTTATTATTAATAAACTAATCATTGGTAATTTTATTTTTTAGTAAATTAATTATGTAATTTTATTATTAAAAGCTAATTATTAGTAATTTTATTTTTATATTTTAATTTATAATAAGAACTATATAATTAAAAATAAGATAATAGAAACTGTTTTAATTTAAATTTACATAAACGGAAATCAGAATAATAAAAATTAGAATAATAAATATATATAATAGGTATGTTAAATAAATAATATATCTATAGATTTATAGATAAATTATAGTACAATTAAATGGTTTATTAATCATTTATTAATCATTAGATAATTATTGTTAAAATTATCTAGAATATCATATTCTTGTATTAAATTAATTAAAATCAATTTTTGAGGTAATATAATGAAAACAACTATTAGTGTAATTAAAGCAGATGTTGGAAGTATTTCTGGTCATTTAGTAGCTCACCCAGCTTTACTTGAAACTTGTGATGAAGTTTTAGGAAAAGCTCTTGAAGATGGCTTATTAGAAGATTATTATATAACTCGTTGTGGAGACGATATTGATATGATAATGACTCACAGAAATGGTGAAGAAAATGAAGAAGTTCATGAAACTGCTTTCAATGCTTTTATGAAAGCTACTGAGTTAGCTAGAGAATTAAAATTATATGGTGCTGGTCAAGATTTATTATCCGATACTTTTTCAGGTAACATTAAAGGTATGGGTCCTGGTGTAGCTGAAATGGAATTTAAAGAAAGACCAAGTGATCCTGTTATTGTTTTCTGTTGTGATAAAACTGAGCCTGGTGCATTTAACTTACCTTTGTATAGATTGTTTGCTGACCCATTTAATACAGCTGGACTTACTATTGATCCTAGTATGCATGATGGATTTAAATTTGAAGTATTCGATGTTATAGAACATAGAAAAGTAATGCTTAGTTGTCCTGAAGAATCATACGATTTACTTGCTCTTTTAGGTTCCACTGGAAGGTATGTTATTAAAAGAATCTTTAAAAAGAATGGTGAAATTGCAGCTAGTATGAGTACTGAAAGATTGAACTTAATGGCGGGTTCTTATGTTGGTAAAGATGATCCTGCAGCTATTGTAAGAGCACAATCTGGTTTTCCATCAGCTGGTGAAGTTGTTGAACCATTTGCATTCCCTCACTTAGTTAGTGGATGGATGAGAGGTTCTCATAATGGTCCTTTAATGCCAACTGCTCAATATGACGCTAATCCTATTAGATTTGACGGACCTCCAAGAGTTATTGGTTTAGGTTTCTCTATAGCTGATGCAAAATTAGGATTACCTGTAGATTTATTTGACGACCCTGCATTTGATAGAACCAGACAACAAGCTTCTGATATAGCTGATTATATGAGAAGACATGGTCCTTTCGAACCACATAGATTACCAAGTGAAGAAATGGAATATACTTCTTTACCTGGTGTTTTAGAAAAATTAGAATCAAGATTTGAAAAGATGGAATAATTTAATCAATAATTCCATTGATTTTTCTTGTTTTATTACTTTATTTTTTTTTCATTGATGTTTTATTAATATTTTATTAATAATTTATTGATGTTTTATTATATTTTATTTAAGTAAATAATATAAAACAAGATTTTTTTATAGATAATTAACATAGAGAATGCTCTTTATAATTTTTATTAAACAAATTTAAAAAATCTTTTAAGAAGGTATTTTTATGGATATAGGGATTTATAAAAATTTAAGACCAAAATATTTGATATTTGTTATTATTAATGGGATGAGAAGATACTTCACTAATATCCAATTTAGAAGAGGGGGGGGGGTAATTAGTGGAATTTTATTTATCCTTGGCTTAAAAAAAGAAATTAAAATTGATATTAAAAGATTAGGAGAAGTAAATTTTTGTAATACTAATAATCAAAGAAAACTTTGCAGTTTTATTTTTAATAAACCTCTAAAAAATATATCATCACAGGGTATTGAAAATATTAAACAATTGATTGAATGTATTGATGAAGATATAATTACAATTAATGGTGTTAGTTTTAATAACTCAGGAGGAGTGTTTATACAGCTTCTTTTTGAAGTATTTATCTGGGAAGAATATTATTTAGATGAATGCTTAGAAAGTGAAAAAACTGTCATTGATGTTGGTGCAAACATTGGTGATTCTTCACTATATTTCGCAAATAAAGGTTATACTGTTTTTGGATTCGAACCAATTTCAGAAGTTTATAGTATAGCTACTGAAAATATTAATCTAAATCCTGAATTAAAAGATAATGTAACATTAATAAATAAAGCTGTTTCATGTAAAAAAGGAAAAATTAAAATATATAAAAATCCTGAAAATTCCGGAGGACATTCAGGTTATGGATCTAATAATGAGTATAATTATGATGAGTTTGATCTTGTAGAAACAACTACATTAGGAAATATAATTAATGAGTATAATATTGATCCATATGCACTTAAAATTGATTGTGAAGGATGTGAAGTTGATATTATAATGAATTCTGATCTTTCAGATTTTAAAATAATTTATTTTGAACACCATAATTTTTTAACTGGCATTAACCATGAAATTTTGGTAAATAAGTTAAAATCTGAAGGATTTATGATAGTTGGTGAAAATAAGTTTAATAAACAAGTTGATACTATTTTAATGAGAAATAACTTTAAATAAAAATTATTATCATTCTTATTATCATTTTTATTAATATTCTATTTCTATTTTTATTATTTTGATTTATATTAATTTTTATTAATATTTTATTAATTATTTATATTATAGTATTACTATATATAATAATGTTTAATATATTATGTATAATTGAAATTATTAAAAATAGTAAATTTGGCAAAAGTCATGGAGGTAACACTTCATGAGCATATATCTAAAATTTTTCTTAATTAGGATTTAATAAGGATTTTGTTCTTTAAAAAATAATAAAAAATCTTTATCATCTAAAATTAAGCTCATAAGAGTTTACAATCCGATGAATCATAAAAATAAATTAGTCCTAATTAACTACTTTCAAATATATAAACATGAATTAGTATTTAAAGTTTTTTCATGAATATTTATTATAAACTTCACAAATCCTTAATTTAAATGTTTAAGAATTTATTTGAAAATTAAATAGGTTTTATAGCTTTATAGTTAAATAAATTCATGAATAATTCTTAAAGTATCAATTAAACCATGACTGTAGCTAATACATTCAAAGGAAGTTATTTCATCTCCTTTTTCAAGGTAATATTTGCAATCTTCTCTATAATCTTTTGCTCTTGAAATTGCTTCTTTTTCTTTTTTAGAAAAATTAATACCTTCAATTTCTTTAAGATTAGCTTCTAATTTATCAATATCCTTTAATATTTTTTCTTTCCATTCAAGATGGTCTATCATTTATACACTCCTTTTTTACTATTGCCTATTTTTCTCTAGTTTTTCAATTTTTCCTAATTTTTATATATTTTTATAAATTTCACAGATTTTTTACTTTTCATATCTTTTATTCAATTTTTTTTTACTTTTCAATGACTTTGTAAGAGTATTCTTATTAATTTATATGGTGATTGAGAAGTATTGCATCAACTAGTCCATGTGCATAGGTTATACATCCAAATGATGTTAGTTCATCTCCTTTTTCAAGGTAATATTTGCAATCTTCTTTATAGTTTTCTGCCCTTCTTATTATCTCTTTTTCCTCTTGGCTTAATTTTATGGATTCTACTTTTTCAAAACTTTCATCAAGTTTTTCAATATCAATTAAAATTCTCTCATTACAATCCATTATTCAACCTTCTATCCTTGATTATATATCTATTTCTTATTACAGTCCTATTCTCTCATAACTTGTTTTTTTCCAAACATGATGTATTCTTTGAGCTACAGTTATATATGAGAGTATGATAAGTATTATAATAGTCCAGTTCATAAAGATACTTCCGAATAGCCATGCAATAAATGCACCTACCATTAGGATAATGAGTCTAGTAGCTCTTTCAGCTATTCCTACATTACACTCAATTCCCTTTGCTTCAGCTCTTGCTCTAACATAGCTAACTGTAATTGCTGAATGAATAGCTAAAATTCCAAGCAACCATGAAGTATAACCTCCCCAAATTATCCCGATGATTATTATAGCATCTGAGAATCTATCCATTGTAGAATCAAGAAAAGCTCCGAAATCAGATGTTTTATTATGATATCTAGCTATTGCTCCATCAAAAACATCAAAAACTCCGCTTATAAGGATAAAAATCCCTCCTAATAATAAATTCCCAGTTCCAAAGAATATTGCAGATATAATGGCAATTAAAGGGGAGATTAGTGTTAATATATTTGGATTTATATTTATTCTTTTGGCAAAAGGTTCAAGGATTTTTTTTAATAGTGGTCTAAATCTTTCTAACATTGCTATAATATATGAAAACAAATATTTATATAAGTTTTTATATATGAATACTCATATATCAGACTCATTTATAATGAATATTTTTTATAATGAATATTTTTTTATAATAAATGTTTTTTAATCAATATGTATTTTAATTTTATAAGTTATGTGATTTAGATGAAAATAGTTCAAATGGATCAAAATAATCCTGATTTAGATTTAATTGATGAAGCTACCGAAGTTTTAACCTCTGGAGGAGTTGTACTTTATCCTACTGATACTGTTTATGGATTGGGTGCTAATGTTTTCAATGAAAAAGCTGTTGAAAAGGTTTATAATATTAAAAATAGAGATTATTTTAAACCATTATCTGTTTGTGTTTCTTCAATTGATGAAATATTGTTAATAGCTGATGTAGGTAATAATAAAACTCATCAAATTCTTAAAAACAATTTACCAGGCCCCTTTACTTTTATTTTTTATAAAAAAGAACCAATTCATAACTATGCTACTAAAAATCATAAAGTAGGAATTAGAATTCCTGAAAACATTATTTCTAGAAAATTAACACAAAGTTTCCCTATCACTACTACTAGTGCAAATTTATCTGGAAAAAAAACATTGAATAATCCAGATGAGATCATTAATCAGCTAAATGAAGGCATTGATTTTGTAATTGATGTAGGTCGTTTAAAGCAATCTGAACCTTCAACCATTGTGGATTTGACTAGAAAAGAACCAAAGATATTAAGAAAAGGTTCAGGTATTCTTAAATCCTTTTAATAATGTTTCATTGTAATCCTAATGATATTTTTATAGTAATTTAATAATAAGTTTAATAATAATTTTAATTATAATTTTAATTTTAATTATAGTATTATGTATTATTGGTATAGTATTAATAATAGTATTAACAATATTAATATAATAAATTCACATATTTTTAGTTTTATTTATAATAAATTTAACTTATATATAATATATAACTTATATATAATACAAAAATTATGCTTTAAAAAGTTAAAATTTATAAGAAATATTATTTATAGAAAAATTTATAGAAAACTTCTAAACATTTAGTTAAAATATTATTAAAAGATATTCAAATATAGTTTAAATATAGTTTAAATATAATTTAAAGATAGATTAGAAATAATTTAAATTGTTTAAATAGCTTTAGATAGTTTCAAAGCTTTTAAATAGTTTAAAATAGTTCAAAAAATAATTTAAAGATAATTTAAGGGAGATAATATGAAATCATTAGCAAATATTAGTAATCCTTCAAAAATTCAGACCAATTCTTCTTTGGATCTTATATTGGGTGGAGGGATTGAAAAAAGAAATATAACTCAATTTTATGGACCTCCTGGATCTGGTAAAACCAACATATCTCTTGATTTAGCTGTACAAGTAGCAAAAAATGGGAAAAAAGTAGCTTATATAGATACTGAAGGTGGAATATCGATTGATAGGGTTAAACAATTAGCTAAAAATGATTTTGAGGTTATATCTAATAATATAATTGTATTTGAACCAAATTCTTTTCAGGAACAATCGAATAATTTAAAAACAATTGAATCATGGATCAATTCTAATGAAGATGATATCGATTTAATTATTATAGATTCTGCAGTTGCATTATATAGATTAAAAGAAGGTAAAAAATCTAATCTTTTAAATAGGGAATTAGGAACTCAAATGGGTTCATTATCTCGGATGGCTCGTAAATATGATATTGCAGTTGTAATAACTAATCAGATTTATTCTACATTTGAAGATGAAAGGTCAAGTACTATTATACCTGTTGGTGGAACTATACTTAGGTATTGGAGTAAAATAATTGTTGAATTATCTAAATCTGGTATAAATGGTCAACGTATAGCTACTCTTAAAAGACATAAATCAATAGCTGAAGGCACAAGTATTAAATTTTCTATTACTAATAATGGTATTGAATAAATATTATGATATCTATTATGTGTTTTATTTCTATTTTTTATTCTTTTATTTACTTTTTTCTTATATATTAAATTTTAACCATTAGTTTTATAAATCATTTCAAACATAAATATTTTTGTTATAAAATTAGTTTAAAATTATTATAATACACATAAATTAGTTTAAAATTACTATATTATTTTAAAATTTTTATTCTTATTAAAAATTTCTTAAATATTAACATTTTATTAAATAACATTTTGTGATAATATGATCCAACCAAAAAAATATGCAAAAGCTGCCAAAACACCTCCAAAAGGATTCAAATCAGCTAATGAATTTTTTGAACATGTTTTTAATGATAAAGATATTATATGGATGGGTCAAAATACTAATCATCTTCATAATAAGAATTATATAATGGATGCAATGGTTAATTGTGTTGAAAGTAAGGAATATTGTAAATATCCTCCTCCTGAAGGATTTCCTGAGTTAAAAAAATTGATTTTAAAAGATCTTAATTTAGAAGATATGGATATCTTAGTAACTGCTGGGGGAACTGAGTCCTTATATCTCTGTATGAATGATATTTTGGAACCAGAAGATAATGTTATAACTTGTGACCCAGGCTATTTAATTATTGACAATTTTGCAAGTAGATTTTCTAATAAAGTCATATCTGTTCCTATTTATAGTGGTGATAATGATTATAAATTAACTCCTGAAATTGTAAAAGAATATATGGATGATAACACAAAAATTATCGTTCTTATAGATCCTTTGAATCCTTTAGGTAGTTGTTATACAGAAGAAGAGATTAAAGAGTTTGCTAAAATTGCTGAAGAAAATGATTTATACTTATTACATGATATCACTTATAGGGATTTTGCTCGTGAACATTTTTTAGCTGCTCATTATGCACCAAATCATACTATAACTATTTATAGCTTTTCAAAAATTTTTGGAATGGCAGGTCTTAGGATTGGTTCAATTATAGGAATAAAAGAAACAATAAATTCGGTTAGAACTATTCTTATCAATGATTTAGGTACTAATTTGATTGCACAAGCAGGAGCTATTGCAGCTTTAAAGTCAAAAGATAGTTGGATTGATGAGATTACGAATATTACTCGAAATAATCAAATTTTAATTAAAGAATGTGTTGATGAAATAAAAGGAGTTTTTATTCCAGTTTATCCCTCAGATGGTAATATGTTAGCTATTGATCTGAAAGCTACTGGAATTAGTCCTAAAGAAATGGCAAACTATCTTTTGGATAAAAAAATATTTACAAGAGAAGGTAATTATACAAGTAAATTATTTGGAGATAATTATCTTAGAGTTAGTTTTTCAATTCCTGAAGAAAAAGTTAAAATATTTGTTAGAGAATTTAAAATTGCTGTTGAAGAATTAAGAAAATGATTCAAAAAAGAATCATTCCTAACATCTTTTGTAAAATTTTTTAGTTTATATGATCTATAATTATATAATTTTTATTATTATAAAATATTTTTATTATATTTTTATTATTAGATTTTTTTATTATTATAAGATTAAGATTTGTAATATTAAGAAATCTTTAATTTTTTAATAATTTTAAAAACGTTTTTATATTTTTTCTACTATTTCTTTGAGAATATTGTCGTTTATTATATTTCCATTTTCACTAGTTTCTTTTACTATTTTAAGGATTTCTGGGATTTTATTTTCTTTTATCTTAATTCCAAATTGATTTAATTTTGATTTAATTGCTTTTGATCCAGAATGCTTTCCCAATACTAAGTTTCTTTCTTGTCCTACTATTTTTGGTGAAAATGGTTCATATGTAAAAGGATTTTTTATTACTCCATCTACATGTATTCCAGATTCATGCTTGAAGATATTTTTTCCAACTATTGGCTTGTTAAAAGGTATTTCTATTTTTGTATACATTTCAACTGTTTTTGATATTTTTTTTATTAGTTCTGTGTTAAATTCAAGATCTATTCCATATAAAACTTTTAAAGACATGATTAATTCTTCAAGAGGAGTATTACCTGCTCTTTCACCAATCCCATTTATTGTTGTTTCAACAATATTTGCTCCAGCTAATAATCCAGAAATAGCATTTTGCTGAGCCATACCAAAATCATTATGGCAATGGAGATTTATGTCAATTTTTATGTCTTTTCTCAATTCTTTTACTAGATATTCCATTCCTTGTGGTGTTATAGCTCCAACTGTATCTGCAATATGAACTCTATCTACTTTTCTTTCTTGTGCTTCACTGTAAATCTTTTTTAAGAAATTTAAATCAGTTCTAGTTGCATCTTCAGCTGAAAATCCTACATATAAACCATGTTCTTTTGCATAATCTATAATATCCATACTTTTAATTATAACTTCTTCTTGGCTTAATTTTTTACATCCTAATTGAATTTCTGAAGTACCAATAAATATTATTGTTCCATCAACTCCACATTCCAAACTTGCGTCTATATCCTCCTTTTTTGCACGAGATAAAGTAATAGTTTTTGAGTTTAGACCTTCATTAACAATATTTTTAATAGATTTTTTTTCTTTTTCTGAAACTGGTGGAAATCCTGCTTCAATTTGAGGTATTTTTAATTTATCAAGTAAGATAGCTATATCTAACTTTTCATTTTCACTTAAACTAACTCCCGGGGTCTGCTCTCCATCTCGAAGTGTTGTATCACATATTGTTATATTTTTTGGAAAGTTGCACTTTGCTTTCTTATTGTATGGACTTATATAATCTTCCAAGTTTTCACCTTTTTTTATTATTAAATTTTTAACTATTTTTGAACAGTTGAACAATATATTTGTTCAAATATTAAACTTTATTATAATATATTTTGATTTATCTTTGCATTGTTAGCACAATATTTATATATGATGAACTACAATATAAAGTTGTCGGAATACGGAAACCGTTTTCCTACTGTTAGGTAATTAAAATATTAAATTTAAAATTCTAAATTTAAAATTCTAAAAATCTAAAATTTGAAATGTTAAAGTATTAAAATATTAAAAATTTTTAAAAAGTAATAGTATTAAAAATAGTATTATAAATCATACTAGAATTAAGGAAAATTAAGATGCTAAAAATTAAGATGGTAAGATAAGATGGTAAGAAAAATTGCAATCTATGGAAAAGGTGGAATTGGAAAATCAACTACAACTCAAAATACTGCAGCTGCAATGGCTCATTTTCATGATGAAAAAGTAATGATTCATGGCTGTGATCCAAAAGCAGATAGTACTCGTATGATTCTTAGAGGTAAAATGCAAAAAACTCTTATGGATACTCTTAGAGATGAAGGTGAGGAAGCATGTATGGATCTTGATAATGTTATGAGTGTAGGTTTTGGTGATATTAAATGTGTTGAATCTGGTGGTCCCGAACCTGGTGTAGGTTGTGCTGGTAGAGGTGTTATTACAGCTATAAACATGATGGAAATGCTTAAAGTTTATGAAGATAATTTAGACTTTGTTTTCTATGATGTTCTTGGAGATGTTGTTTGTGGTGGTTTTGCAATGCCTATTCGTGATGGTAAAGCCGAAGAAATTTATGTTGTTGCTTCTGGTGAAATGATGGCATTGTATGCAGCTAACAACCTTTGTAAAGGTATGGTTAAATATGCTAATCAGAGTGGTGTTCGTTTAGGTGGAATTATATGTAATAGTCGTAATGTTGATGGTGAAAAAGAGCTTATTGAAGAATTTTGTAAAAGAATTGGAACTCAGATGATTCATTTTGTACCAAGAGATAATATTGTCCAAAAGGCAGAATTCAATAAAAAAACTGTTACAGATTTTGACCCTGAGTGTAATCAAGCTTCTGAATATAAAGCTTTAGCAGATAAAATTATTCATAATGATAATTTTGTAATTCCTGAACCTTTAAAAATGGAGGAATTAGAAGAATTAGTTGTAGAATTTGGAATTTTAGATTAATAAAACTATTAATAAACTAAATAATATTAATAAGATTAATTAAATCTTAAAAAATTAAATAAATTAAAATAAATTAGATAAACAGATGAATTGATTAAATAATTAAATATTAAATTATTAAAATTAATTTAAGGTTGGAATTGTTAAAAGGTTTATTATAAGAAATTATCTTTAAAATAAGATTATTTCTAAGGTAGGATTGTCTTTAAAGTAGGATTATTTTTTAGATTATTTTAAAAATAGGTTATTTTAAAGTAGAATATTTATTTTTTTTTAATTTAGAATTGGGAGAGTATTAAATGAAAATGATTCGAGCCATTATAAGGCCTGAAAGAATTGAGCACACAGTAGATGATTTAGATGAGGCAGGATTTTTTGCTCTTACAAAAATTGATGTCATAGGTAGAGGTAAGCAAAAAGGAATTCATCAAGATAATATTAGCTATGATGAGCTACCTAAGAGACTAATAATGTTGGTTGTAGAAGATGAATCTGTAGATCAAGCTATAGATGTAATAACAGAATCTGCATTCACTGGAAATTTTGGGGATGGTAAAATCTTTGTAAGTCCTGTTGAAAAAACTTATACAGTAAGAACCAGATCTGAAGGCATATAGATCAAATTTCATTAATTTTACTTTATTAAATTTTTCTTGATTAGAAATTATTAATTCAAGAATTTAATTCATTATTGAAGTTATGCCATAAAGTCATATTATTTTTATAAATTATTATTAAAAAATTGTTGAATTCATAAATTATTAAATTAACATTATTAAATTCATATTAATTGTAAGGTTATTCATATGAAAGAAATATTAGCTATTATTAGGCCAGGAATGATTTCTAAGACAAAACAAGTCTTAGATGCATTAGGTTATCCCTCTATAACAGCTACAAGTGTTGTTGGCAGAGGAAAACAAAAATCATTTATTGATGAGGTTAAAGTTATTAAAAACAATGAAGAATTGTATTCCTACAATGATCAGATGAGATATGTTCCAAAAAGATTGGTAATGCTTGTAGTTCCAGATGAAGACGTAAATTTAGTCGTAGAAGCACTAATGAAAGTTAATCATACTGGAAACTACGGAGACGGTAAAATCTTTATTTGTCCAATTGAAAATTCTGTAAGAGTAAGAAACAAGGAGGAAGGATTAGAAGCAATACTCTAATCACCAAAACTTATCTATACGAAAATATTTGGATATAGCTATATGAATATTAGGAAATAAATATTGGAAAAATGAGCATTGGGAGTTTATAAAAGATATTAGGAGATTATTAATGCCACATAAGCTATTTGAAATAGATAAAGAGATACCTGAAAGAGAAAAACATATTTACATAAAACATTGCTCTGATGAGGATAATGAGATAGATTGTAATAAAAGCACAATACCAGGTTGTATGACTGAACGTGGGTGTGCTCTTGCTGGAGGTAGGGGAGTTATTACTGGAGCTATAAAAGATGTAATAGGTCTTGTACACAGTCCAGTAGGTTGTCAATACTACACTACAGGAGTAAAAAGGTATCCATCAAAACCACAACTTCCAAATGGGAAAACATTCCCAATTGATAACTTTAATTTAAAATATAGTTTTGGAACAGATTTGAAAGAGGCGAATGTTGTTTTTGGAGGAACAAAAAAATTAAAAGAAGCTATTATTGAGTCTAATAAAGAATATCCTTTTGCTTCAGCTATTTATGTTAATAGTACATGTACTACAGGATTAATTGGTGATGATGTTGATGCTGTTTGTAAAGAAATGACTGAAGAATTAGGTAAAGATGTTGTAGCTTTCAACACACCTGGTTTTTCTGGTGTTTCTCAATCAAAAGGCCATCACATAACAAATGATGCTGTTTTTGATCGTTTAGTTGGTACAAAAGAACCACCTAAGACTACAGGCTATGATATTTGTTTAATTGGAGAATATAATATAGATGGTGACTTATGGGTTCTTGAGAAGTATCTAACTGAAATGGGATTAAATATTTTGTCACGATTTAGTGGTGATGCAAGTCATGATGAATTATGCTGGATGCATAGATCTAAATTGAATCTTGTTAGATGTCAGAGATCTGCAACTTATATAGCTGATTTAATAGAGGAAAAATATGGAGTTCCTTATAAAAAAGTTGATTTCTTTAGTACTGAGTATTGTGATGATAATTTGCGTATGTTAGGTAGATATTTCGGTTTAGAAGAAGAAGCAGAAGTTGTTATTGAAAAATATCATGGAGAAGTTAAAGAAGAATTAAAATGGTATAAGGAACAGTTATCTGGTAAAAAAGTTTATATTTTTTCAGGAGGACCAAAAAGCTGGCATTTATCTATTCCTTTAGAAAAAGAATTAGGTTTGGATATTATTGCTGTTGCATCACAGTTTGAACATTTAGATGGGTATGATAAAATGAAAGCAAGAGTTAAAGAGGGAACAACTATTTTAGATGATCCTAACAGTTTAGAGTTAGAAGAATTAATTTTAACTAATAAACCTGATTTGATTCTTGCGGGTATTAAAGAGAAATATTTGGCTTATAAACATGGAATACCTGCAATACAAATACATAGTTATGAAAATGGACCTTATATCGGTTATGAAGGATTTCTTAATTTAGCTAAAGATATATATAATAATATTAATGCTCCAGTATGGGAATTAATGGATTTTGAAAGTGAGTGAATTGGAAATGAATAAATGTATTTGGAAGTGAATAAAAATGAGTGTTAATGTATACAAAAGGGATAGACAAGTAACAATAGACCCACTTGTAACATGCATGCCCTTAGGGGCAATGTGGGCTGTTCTTGGAATAAATCATGGAGTGCCACTAGTACAAGGATCCCAAGGTTGTAGTACTTTTGCAAGGTATCACCTTGCAAGACATTTTCGTGAACCAATTGAAATAGCTGTTAGTAGCTTTCATGAATCAACAGCTGTCTTTGGAGGTAAGAAAAACTTAAATATAAGTCTTAAAACTCTTATACAAAGACAAAATCCTGAACTTATAGGAGTTATAACAACATGTAGTTCAGAGATTATTGGGGATGATGTTTATGGATTTGTAGATTCAAACAAACAAGAATTAAAAGAGTTAGGATATGATAACACTGAAATTATACCTATAAATACTCCTTCTTTTGCAGGAAGTCATTTTGCTGGTTATGATAATGCTATTGATGCATTAATTAAAAATTTAGCTACTCCTAATGAGAATATTGAAGATGACAACAATATTAACATTATACCTGGTTTATTGAATCCTGGTGATGTTAATGAAATAAAACATATGTTGGATTCAATGTTTGTTCCTTACACAATGTTAACTGACATTTCAGAAACATTTGATTCTCCTTTAAATCCAAAAAAACAAGGAACTCCATATTTTGGAAAAGGAGGAACTACAGTTAATGACATAAAGAATATATCAGCAAGCAAAGGAACTATAAGTATAGCTAAGTATGCTAAAACAGGAGCTGAAACATTAAAACAAACACATAAAGTCCCTGCTGTAACAGATAATTTACCTCCAATTGGTATTAAAGGAACTGATGAATTTCTTAAGACTGTGAATAAATTATCTGGATATGATATTATTGATACTTTAATGACAGAAAGGGGTTTAACATTAGATTTAATGGCTGATGTAAGTGCAAGATATTTAGCAGGAAGAAAAGTAGTAATATTCGGTGATCCTACACTTGTAACTGGATTAACATCTCTTGTAATAGAGTTAGGAATGGAAGTTGTAATGGTAACCACAGGATCAGAGGAAAAAACATTCCCTACAGATATTGAAAGTATAAGTAAAAATCAAAGCATAGATGTATTCTCAGAAGGAGATTTGAAAGTAGTAGAAGATTATGTAAAAGATAAGGATAATGGGGTAGAATTAATATTAGGTTCAAGTGAAGCTAGATTCATAAATTATGATACAGGAATTCCATTAGTACGTTTTGGATTTCCAGTTTATGATAGGGTGGGATACCATTCACAACCAATTGTAGGATATCGTGGTGCTAAACGTGTTGTTGAAATGGTAACTAATGAAGTTTTAGCAAAATATTATGAAGAAAAACACTGGAAGTTACAACAATAATAAGATAAAAATTGTAAATTAATATAAAAATTACAAATTATAAAAATTAAAATAATAATGGAGATTTTGTATTTATGGAAAGACATGATAGTGTGAAACCTATAATTGAAACATTTGAGGAACGTCAAAGCCATATGTGTATTAAAGGTGGAGGACTTTCTCTTCCTGAATGTGATAAGCCAGGAATTCCTGGAACAGTTACACAAAGAACTTGTGTATTTGGAGGAGCAAGAATTGTGCTCATGCCAATCACAGATTCAATACATCTTGTACATGGTCCAATAGGATGTGCATCATGTACTTGGGATATTAGAGGAAGTAAATCTTCAGATTCAAAATTATATAAGAAAGGATGTTCAACTGATTTAAAAGAAAAAGATATTGTTTTTGGAGGTGAAAGAAAGTTATATGACTCAATAATTGAACTTAATAAATTACATAATCCTGGAGCTATTTTTGTATATGCAACTTGTGTTTCTGGTGTTATTGGAGATGATATAAATAGTGTATGTAAAGAAGCTCAAAAAATTACTGGATGTAGAGTCATTCCTGTACAATCTGAAGGTTTTAAAGATCATAATAAAACAAAAGGGCATTGGATTGGATGTGATTCATTAATTGATAATGTTATAGGAACATCAGAACCTGATCAAGATTCAATTACTCCATTTGATATTAATATAATTGGAGAATTTAATGTAGCTGGTGATTTATGGGGTATTAAACCACTATTAGAATATTTAGGCTTAAATATTATAAGTACTGTCACTGGAGACTCAAAAATTGAGGATATAGCTAAATCCCATAGAGCAAAATTAAATATAGTGCAATGCCAAAAATCTTCAAATTATTTAGCTAAGAAAATGAAGAAAAAATATGGAATTCCATCAATTAAAGTTAATTTTTTTGGAATTGAAAGTACTATAACTTCTATAACTGAAATTGCTGAATTTTTTGATGATGAAGAAATGAAAAATAGGGCAAATAACTTAATTGAAAATGGACTAAAACATTTAGATAATAAATTAGAAGAATATAGAAAAAGATTAAATGGAAAAACTGTTGCTTTATATGTTGGAGGAAATAAAGCTTGGTCTTTAGTTAGGGCATTTGAAGAATTGGGAATGGAAGTTATAATGTCTGGAACAAAGAATGGAATAAAAGAGGATTATGAAAATATCAAGAATATAGTTAAAGAGGGAACATTAATCGTCGATGATGCTAATTCTAATGAGTTAAGAAAGCTATTAAAGAAATTAAAACCAGATTTGCTTATTTCAGGAGCTAAAGAGAAATATATAGCTTTAAAATTAGGTGTTGGATTTTGTGATTTTAATCATGATAGAATTTCTGCTTTTGCAGGATTTAAAGGCTTTTTAGAGTTTGCAAAAGAAGTTGATGGTGCTGTTTCAACATCTGTTTGGAATGTTGTATCTAAAAGTATATATGATGAATAATCTTATGTCAAAGACCTATATTTTGTGAAGAGTTATACTTTATGAAAAATTGTATTTTATGAATTATAATTATTAAGAATTATATTTGAGGAAAGATTATAGAATTGATAATAATTAGTATGATAATATTAATTTTAATAAATAAAATAGTTTTAAGATATAGGCTAGTTTTAAAAGTGAAATTATGGAGATATTGGAGTTATATTAATGGAAAAAAATCAAGATTGTTGTGAATTTGAAGAAAATAGATATATTAGTGATAAAAAGTTTGCAGTGGAAAATCCTGCAAGAATGTGTCAACCTATGGGTGCTTTACAGGCAATAATGGGATTGAAAAATGCCATGCCTCTTATACATGGTTCTCAGGGTTGTGCTACATACATGAGATTTCAGTTGATTAGACACTTCAGAGAACCTATAGAAGTATCATCATCAGCACTTAATGAGAAAACAGTTATTTATGGTGGAGAAAACAATTTATTGAATGCACTTAAAAATGTTTCTGAGAAGCAGAATCCTGATATTGTTTGTGTAATGAGTAGTTGTTTAACAGAAACTATCGGTGATGATATTGAAGGTATTATAAGTAAATTTGAGGATGCAAATATTGGTATGAAATTGCCTAAAATGGTTTCTGTTTCAACTCCCAGCTTTTCTGGATCTCATATTGAAGGTTATGATAAGGCAGTTCTTGAACTTGTTAAAGATTTAGGTAGATTAAATATTCCAAATGATAAAATCAATCTTATAATGGGGAATTTATCTCCTGGAGATATTAATGAGGTTAAAAAATTAATAAATGACTTAAATGTTTCCAGTATAATTTTAACTGATACCTCTTTAAATCTTGATGCTCCATTAGATGAAGATACATTAGAACTGCATAAATATGGAACCTCATTAAATGAAATTGAAGATACTCCTAATTCTAAAGGAACAATATCATTATCTAAACATGTTGATTCAGCTGGAAAATATCTTGAAAAAAATTTTGATGTTAAATGTTTTTCAGAGAATTTACCATTAGGTATCAAAAATACTGATAGATTTGTAAAAAATGTATGTGAATTAATGAATATTAAAATTCCAAAAAAAGTAGAAAGAGATAGAGGAAGACTTTGTGATATTTTAGTTGATTCTCATGCTTATAATTACAGAAAAAAGGTAGCTATTTTCGGTGACCCTGATATGGTTATTGGAATAGCTAATATAGTTAGTGAAATGGGAATGATTCCTGAAGTTTTATGTATTGGTATGGAAAGTGAAAGATTTATTAATGATGTTGGCAATATTAAAGAATTTTCAAATGAAATTGATTATAATCCTATTATTTTAGAAAATAGTGATTTATTTGATTTAGAAAATATTTTAGATAATCATGATGTTGATATTTTATTTGGAAATGCTTATGGTGCATCAATAGCTGATAAAAACAATATTCCTTTATACAGGATAGGATTTCCTATTTTTGATAGAGTTGGTGCTCAAAGAATTTCCTGCCTTGGATATACTGGTGGAATAAAATTTGTTGATGAAGTAACTAATATGATAATTGATTATTATTATGATTTTGAAGGTTACAAGTTAGATGAAGAAGAAGAGATTGTTTTTGGTGATATTGCTACTGAAGAAAAACACATTGAGGAGAAATTTTAGTTTTAAGGTGTTTAATTTTATGATATGTATTTTTATATAATAGTTATATTGATTGTGAATTGTGATTTATGAATTAGTAATTATGATTATGTATTAAAAAAATAGTATTATTGTAGGTATATGGTGATATTATGATGGTAGCAGTTGCTTCTACTGATGGGAAAAATATTGATCTTCATTTTGGAGATGCTGAACAATTTTTCATCTTTGATGTTAAGAATAGTGAATTTTTAGAACTAAGAAAAAAATCAAACATTCGATTAGAGGATCATACAGACAGGTGGAAAGAATCAACAGACCTTATAAATGATTGTAAAGTAGTATTATGCAAAAAAATAGGCAAAGAACCTCATATTGAACTTAGAAAGATGGGAATTAAGGTTATAATGCTTGATTGTAATGTAGATGATGCATTAAAAGAATGTCATAATCATTTAAACCTTTCTTAAGTCTAATATCTATTTAACGATTAAATATTTTTATTTATTATTACTATTTATTGTTAATATAATATTTTTTAAAACATTTGAATTGATTTTATTTTGATTATCTAGTTTTATTCTTTTAAACATTATTTAAAAAGATTAAAATATTTTAAATTTAACTATAATTCGTATTATTTATCTTTTAAATAGTAATATTCCCCATTTTCTTTTTGTTCTCTATCAAGATAGCTGTCTAGCTTGTTTACTCTTGGCCTTTTTGTTTCTTTGTCTCTTCTGAATGTGATTTTTAGGTCTTTTAAGAATTTATTCATTGATGTTCTTAGATCCATTGGTTTGCTCGCTTTTCCTTTGATTCCTGGATCTCCTTGGAAAACCATTGCCCGATCACTTATATAGTCTATAAATACAATATCATGGTCTACAATAAGTGAAGCTGCATTTTTACTTTCTATAATTTTTCTAATAGCTTTTCCAGCTACTAATCTTTGTTCTACATCAAGAAAAGCTGTTGGTTCATCAAAAAGATATATGTCTGCCTCTTTTGATAAAGTAGTAGCTACAGCAAGTCTTTGCAGTTCTCCACCACTTAATTCATTTACTTGTTTATCTAAAATATCTTCAAGTGAAAATGGCTTCATAATTTCTGTTTTAAAAATATTTGAACCATAGCTTGGAGCATTCATATATAAAAAATCTTCTACTCTGCCTTCAAAGTCAGAAACAATATATTGTGGTTTATAAGCTATTTTTATATCTTCTTCAACTTTTCCCTCATCTGGTTTTACTTCATTAGCTAATATTTTTGCAAAAGTTGTTTTTCCAATACCATTTGAACCAAATGCAGTTACTATTTCATCATGAAATATCTCTCCTGATTCTGCAGTTAATGAAAATCCCTCATATGATTTTTTTAAGTTAGTATATGATACTATGGATTCTCCTTCATCTTCAGGTGTTGGAGGTCTAATACTAAATTCGATTGGCTGTTTTCGGATTCTTACATTTTCTTCTTTTAAAAAACCATTAATATATGCATTTATTCCGACTCTAACTCCTTTCATCTGAGAAACTACTCCATATGCTCCAGTTTGACCATATAAAATATTAACATAGTCAGATATAGCATCTAAAGTAGCTAAATCATGTTCAATTACCATAACTGATTTTCCATCTTCTGCAAGGGATCTTATGACTTTAACAGCATTTAAACGTTGACGAACATCTAACCAGGAGGTGGGTTCATCGAAATAGTAAAAGTCTCCTTCTCTTACATATGATGCAGCTATTGCAACTCTTTGGAGTTCTCCTCCACTTAAATTAGCTATTTCTCGATTAAGAACATTTTTAAGGTCTAATGTTTCTATAACTTCTTCAAATTTATTCCTTTCATCTGCATTTGATAAAAGTTCTGAAACATTTCCTTTTACAAATTTAGGAAGTTGATCAACCATTTGTGGTTTGTGTATAACTTTTATTTTCCCTTCTGATAGGTTTTTAAAGTAACTTTGAAGTTGTGAACCTTTATAATGATCTATTATTTCATCCCAATTGTTTGCAGGATTTTCCCAATTTCCAAGGTTTGGAATCATTTCTCCTGAGAGAATTCTCATTATTGTTGATTTTCCAATTCCATTTGGTCCAAGGATACCGATAACTGATCCTTCACTAAGAGTAGGAAGTCCAAACAATTCAAACATATTTTGCCCAAACCTGTGAATAGGATTATCAAGAGCCTCAGGAAGATTAATAACACTTATAGCATTAAATGGACAACGGTTTGTACATATACCGCACCCAGAACATAATTCTTCTGATATTAATGGTTTTTTTGTTTTTTCATCAATTATTATTGTGTCTTCTTCCATACGGACTCCAGGACAGTATTCAATACATGTGTAATTACATTTTTTTGGTTGGCATCGATCATGGTCTAATATGGAAATTCTACTCAATTTATCACCTATAAATAAAAAATATATTAAAAATTATTAGAAATTATATTATATAATGTATTATTAAATATACTGTTAGATAATTTATTAAATAATCCTTAGATTTATTAAATATATTATTAAAATAACTTTATTTTTAAATAAACCATATAAATAAACCTTATAAATAAATCTTATAAGTAAAACTTATAAATCTTATAATCTATTATAATAATTATAATTAAAAATAATTTTATTAACTAAAAATAATCATTCTTAAACTAACTATTATATATTTATTGCAAATATTTATTATTCTTAGTATTATTCTTATTATTTTTATTATTATATTTTCACTATAATAAATTTCACTAATATAAGTTATTATTGATATAAATCTTTATTTATAAATTATCATAAATTATATTATTATAAAATATATCATTATAATTTATATTATTATAAATTTATATTGTTAGTTTAATAAATATACTTTAATAAATATATTATTCGTAATTTATCATGATTTTAATTTAACAATTAAAATATAGATATTAAATTTATATTGATTCTAGACTTATTAAAAAAGATTTTTATTAAAAATAGATTTATTAAAAACGTTTATCAAAAATATACATTAAAAATATACATTAAAAATATATATTAAAAATAATATTATAGGTGTAATTTAATGAAACAGGTTATTGTAGTAAGGAATGATTTGAAGATGTCTAAAGGTAAAACTGCTGCTCAAGCTTGTCATGCTTGTTTAGGAGCATATAAAAAAGCAGACTCTGATAAAATTAGATTTTGGGAACAAGAAGGTCAAAAAAAGGTTATAGTAAAAGTAAATAGCTTAGAAGAGCTATTTGAAATAAAAGAAATAGCTAAAAAAAATAATGTTCCTAATTTTATTGTAAAAGATGCTGGTAGAACTGAGTTACCTACATCCACTATAACTTGTTTAGGTGTTGGTCCTGATACTGATGAAATAATTGATAAAGTGACTCAAGATTTGAAATTGTTAAGTTGAATATATAATTTAATTTATTGGATCTTTAATTTAAATTGTATTAAATTTAGTATAGTATTCATAATGTTTATTGTATTCATAGTACTTTATTATAAATATTTTATTATATTCAATTAGTATTTATATTCTGTTTAGTATTTATATTCAGTTTAGTCTTTATATTAAATTTAATCTTTATATTTAGCCTTAGTATTTAGATTTATCTTCTTAGATTATTAGTTTACATATTAGAGGTGTAATAATCATTGAATGGGTAATTAAAATTGGAGGAAGTCTTTTTCCAAAAAAAGCTATAAAATTAGTAGAATCATTAAAAGAAACAAATTGTATAATAATAGCTGGTGGAGGAGAATTTGCAAACCTTATTCGTAAGTATGATTTTGAAACTGAATTTTCCAATGATATAACTCATGAAACAGCTATTAATGCTATGGATATAATAGCTAAACTCCTAAATGATAAATTAAATTTTACAAAACTTGTTTATTCTCTTGAAGAAGCTGAAAAAGTTGTTGATTCTGGAAAAATTCCCATATTATTATGTTCAGATTTTTTAAAGGATAATAATTCTATTCCTCATTCTTGGAATATAACCTCAGATTCAATTTCTGCCTATGTTTCAAATATCTTAAAATCGAAACTTTTAATAGCTACAAATGTAGATGGTATATATAGCCGAGAACCAAATAGTGTTGGGTCAAAATTTTTTGATGAAATTGATGCTAAAAAACTACTAACTTTTAATGAAACATCAGTTGACTTAATGCTTGGTGAGTTATTACTTGAATTCGGTACTAATTGTTTTGTTGTTAATGGAAATTTCCCTGAGAGAGTTTTATCTCTTATTGAAGTTGAAAATAGTGACAGAATAAGTGATAATAATTATAAAGATAATTATAATTTTAAATATACATTAATTAGAGGTGAATAAAATGAAAAAAGTAGAATGTAAATCTTGTAAACAAGAAATTCCATTGATTGATACTTATGTTGAATTTCCATGTCCTGAATGTGGTGAATTAATAGCAAGATGTGATAAATGTCGTACTTTTGGTCACACTTATGTCTGTGATTGTGGTTTTGAAGGACCATAAAAATATTTACTTCAATATTTCTTATTCTAATATTTTCTGGTATTTTTTCTTTTTATCTTAATACCTGAGAGTATATACTAATTAATAATTATATTATTGGTTATATTAAATTTAATAATATATAATAAATATGATCATAGATTTATAAATTGATTTTTGTATGTAAAACTGTTTTTGATCATTATTATTTATTTAAAACGGTTAAAATTATCTTTTTAAGATAATAATCGATTTATTAGTAATATTTACTTAATATAAACCAAAATAATTAAATATTAATAGAGATATATTTTAGCTTGCATTTATTTAAGTATTATATTCAAATAATCTATAAATGTGGCCTAAAAAGTTAGCTATATTTTTATTATATAAATCAATAGATTATGCACCACATAATTTTATATGGGTTTTAAATAAATTAGTTTATTATTGTTTAATTTTTTAAAATTTGAATAAATTAAAAGACTAATGACTCAAGATATAGATATATATACTAAAATAATAAAATCATATTATATATACTAAAATGATAAAATTATATTATATATGCTAAAATGATAAAATTATATCATGTATTTATAATATAAATTTCAAAATTTCTAAAATAATTTTATTCGGAGGATTTAAAAATGGGAGAAGTAGTAGCAACTGTAAAATTAATGCCTGAAAGCCCTGATGTTGACCTAGAACAAATGAAAATTGATGCTCAAAATGTTGTTAGTGAAGATGCTGAGTTACATAAAATAGATGAAGAACCTATTGCTTTTGGTTTAGTAGCTTTAAATGTGATGTTTATCATTGATGATGGGGAAGGTGGAACCGAAATAGTAGAGGAAAAATTAGCAAAACTTCCTAATGTCAATAGTGTAGAGGTTCTTGATGTTAGAAGACTGATGTAGTTTTCATTTTAATTTTAACTTACTAAATTAGTACTATTAATTAATTTAACTTTATTTAATATTATCAATTTAGTTTTAATTTAATACTATTAAATTAATTTTAGTTTATTATTAATTTAACTTTAATTTAATACTATTAATTGTTTTATTTTTCATTTTATTTTATTTTTTTCAATTGATAGGTATAGAATTATTAATATAATTATTACTAATTCATTTATAAATATTAAAATGCAGGTGTGATAGGATGTTTGATCTTATTTTCGCTTGCTTTTTAGGTGTTATATGTGGTGCAATTACTGGATTAATTCCAGGAATTCATGTTAATACAGCAGGAGCTATAATTTTCACATCTTCTGCTTTTTTATTGGGAATTTTTTCACCAGAATTTTTATGTGTATTTTTGGTAGCTATGTCAATTGCACATGCGCTGATAGAATTTATACCTTCTATCTTTTTGGGAGTACCTGATGAAGCAACTGCAGTATCTGTACTGCCTGGTCATCGAATGGTTTTAGAAGGAAGATCTAAAGAAGCTATTAGAATAGTTGCTATTGGAGGGTTTGGAGCAATAATTGTTATTATATTAATACTTCCAATACTTATAATTTTTTTACCTACTATACAAGGAGTTATAAAGCCTTATACATTTTTAATACTTCTTTTAGTTTCATTATATATGATTTGGAGATTAAGTAATGGTAAAAGAGCCTTTTTTTGGTCATTAATATTATTTATTTTTTCAGGTTTTTTAGGTTGGACTATCTTTCAAACACCTATATCATCAGGACTCTCTATGATGTGTATATTTTCAGGTCTCTTTGGAATAAGTACTATTTTATTTAGTTTAAATGATAAATCTTTTATGCCCCATCAAAACAAATTTTATGACCTTGAATTGAATAGTAATATGCTAAGGGGAATTTTTGCAGGTGGTGTATCTGGAGCTATTCTTGGGTTTTTACCAGGATTTGGTCCTGCTCAGGGAAGTATAATAGCTCAAACAGTAGCGGGTGGAGATGGTGAGGACAATACTGAGAATTTTTTAACATCAATTAGTGGTTTAAATACTTCAGATACTTTATTTTCTCTTATATGTATTTATCTGATTGGAAATCCTCGAAGTGGAATAGCTGTTTATATGAGTTACTTAATAAGCACATTTAGTATTTCGCATTTGTTAATATTCATATTTACTGCACTTGTAGCAGTATCTGTATCATTAATGTTATGTTTAAAATTAGGAGATAGTTTTTCTAAGATAATGCAAAACATAAATTATAAAAAGTTGTCTTTTATAGTTATAATTTTAATGGTGTTAATTTTATATATATTTACAATAATTTATAAAGCCAACATTATCTATATTACCCTTGCTCTTATTACTTCAACTGCTATGGGGTTGCTTCCACATTATTTAGGTGTTTCTAAATCTCATTTAATGGGGGTTTTAATAATTCCTGCAATGATAATCTATTTTGAAATGTTTATATAGTGTATTTAGCTTTATATATTGTTTTGGTTTTATTATCATTCTTTTTTTAGATATATATTGTTCTTTTTTAGATATTATTTTTTCTTTTTTATTTTTCATTTTTTTATAAAAATTTTCTATTTTTATAAAGCTAAAAATGAAGCTTTTATTATTTATTGATTATATAATTTCAAAAAATTATTTTAACTATGTTTTATATATTATATATATCATTATTTGATTAATTAGTTACCAAATTTTTAACTTTTAAAATTTTTATAATTTTTATTATTATTTTTGGTTTCTAAACTATTAAAGATAAAGGTGATAATATGACTGATAACTCTATTAAAACTACAGTAGATGAATTAAAAAAGCTTTTAAATGTTAGAAATTTTGTTGGAGATCCAATAGAAACTGAAGATAAGATATTGATTCCTTTTATGAAATGGGGATTTGGTTTTGGTGCTGGACAAGTAAATAGTTCTGATTCTGATAATGGATTTGGCTCAGGTGCTGGTGCTGGGATAGAACCTATTTCCATAGTGGTTGTTGATAAAAAATTAGAGGGTATGGATGGTGTTAGAGTATTAAATCTAACAAAGGCTACTGAAACTAGTAAAGCAATATCTGAATTAGGCATAGTTGCAACTGATTTAATAAAAGAAATTATTTCTAATTATAATGAACAAACAGATAAATCCAATTCTGAATTTGCAAATAATCTTAATGAAGATTATACTGAAGTAAAAGATTCTGAATAGACTTTAGCTATATATTATAAATTAACTTGCTTGAATCTTTGGAATAAGCCATTGTATTTTAATATCTATCTAATGATTTAATATTTATTTAATAATTTATTTAATTTTAATATCTATTTAATAGTTTAATACCTATTTAATATTTTAGTATCTAAATCTAATATAGTAATATCTATTTAATACTTAATATTTATTTAATATTTTAATGTCTATCTAACTAAAGGGGATAATTTGGGCCTATTAACTTTAATTTTAGAAATAATTTTATTTTTAATTATTTTTATCATAATAATACTATTGATTTTTTTATATGTTGGGTTAGATATAAATATATTTCTAAATAAAAAGGAAAATGATTTTAAAGGGCATATTGAGGTTAAATGGTCTTTTATTAAAATTTTTTCTAAAAATTTTCCAGATACTGAAGAAAATAATAAAAATTCTAAAAATAATAAGGATTCTAAAAATAATAAGGTTAACAATAAAATTAATACTAAAGATACTGATTATGAATCTTCAAATGATGAAAAGAAAGAAAAGAATGATAAAAAAAGTAAAAAAGATAAAAAATCTAAAGATAAATGGAATGAATTTAAAACATTATTTCCTCTTATCAAAATCAATTTTTGGGATATAGTAGATTTGATTAAATCTATTTTATCTTCTATAAAATTAAAAAGTTTTAAAACTCATTTGATATTGGGATTTTCGAGTCCTGTGGATACTGCAACTATTTTAGGCTATATATGGGCCTTTTCATCGACTCCTAATATGCATAAATCTTTCAATCTCTCAGCAGAACCAGTTTTCAATAGAGAGGCTATAAATTTTAAAAGTGAAATTTCATTTAAAATAAATCTTTTAAAGCCAGCATTAAAAATTTTTAAACTTTTAACTAAAAAAAGCATGATTAAACTTATATTAAAATCAAGGAAGCTGCTTAAAAATGATTAAAGAATATTTGGCAGAGATTTTAAAGCTTAAACTTCATAAAGAAAGTTTTTTCACAAAAGCTTTTAGTTTAGGCAAATTTAAGATTTATCCGTTCTATGATTTATCTATTATGATTTCAAATTCAGATGAATCTGGAGTTTGTTCTATAAGTCCCATAGCTATAGTTGTTTTAGAATTTAAAAGTAATGATGAAGTTGAATATTATTTATATTATTTTGATGAGTCTAAAAAAAGTGAAGAATATAATAAGATTATAATAGAAAAATTCTGTGAGGATGTATTGGATTTAAACAATTAAAACATCTATGGCTATTTTTTCAGCTATTTTTTGGATTGGTCTTGTGTTTGTTTCAGGAAAACAATCTAATATGCATATATCGAATTCTTTATCTTTATTTTCTTTATTAAATTCGTAATTTTTTAGTTTTGAGTATAATTTTTCTATAGATAGGTTATATATTCTGAAATTTTCACCAAATGACATTTCAAAGTTTTCATAGTTATATCCTTCTATTTTTCTAGTTTTTTCTTTTGTTATTTTTGTCTTTGGTAGTAGTCTTTCATCACTTTTAAGTTCAAATATATTTTTATTAAATCTTTCTTTGATCATCTTAAACCCATTAGCTTCAAGATTTACTAATGTCATTATTGTTGCAGGTTTCCATATATCATTAAAAACTACTTCTTTAACACCTAATTTTAATAAAAATATACCTAGAGTTCCATTACCACAGGTTCCATCTAAAACTTTTAATTTGGAAATTTCTTCTCTGGAATAATTCTTTGATTTTAGATAATTACATAAATTAATTATTTTGTTTTCTGAAGAGTTTGGAAACTCTATGTAACTTAGATGTTGAACTTTATTTATAGCTATTTTTCCAAGTGGACTTTGAATTATATCACATCTTATGTCATTTCCCTTTAAAATTTTGTATGATGTCTCTTCACAATTTGAATCAATTTTTCCAACTGTTTCTCTTGAATTTCCTTTCAACACTCCTTTAATTTCACTAACTTCATCTAATATTATCTCTGCAATATGTTTTGTTAAATCTGTATGTAAAATTATCAAAGAATTTTTTTTTAGATATATGTGGGGATGGTTTGTTAGAGGAGTTATGAGTGGAACTGGTCCATTTCGGAGATTGTAGTTTCTTAATTTAATTTTTTCATCTTTCATTATTTTTAAAACATGTGTCATTATTATATCTAGATGTCTTTTTCCACAGCTACATCTACCAAATTCATTATCAATATCACATAAATTTACTTGCTCATCTATATTTTTAAATTTTTTAATCTTAATTGGAAGATTAATTTCACATTCTGGACATTGTTGTGTTTTTTTTAAAGAATTATGGATATTTTCAGTATTAATTATTTCTTTTGATAGATTATAGCTTATTCTATCAAGATTAAGCCGACTATAATTTTTTGAAAATATTTTTTTTCCCATGTTATCATTTTTGTTTTAGTTATCTTTATATCTTACTTTTAATAATAATATTATTATAGTAATAATAAATAATATTATTTTATTATTAATTATAATGATTATTATTTTAATTTATATTGTATATTTATTAGTATATATCTATTATTATGTATTTATTATTTATTGTTACTAATCTGATCAAAGGTGAAAATATGCCTATTAATAAAGAAAATGAAGATTTAAATTATAATTTTAGAGACAGTGGTAATAGTACAATACCAAAATATGAGTTATTAAAAACAGATTTTTCAGAAACAGAAAAATTTTTATTAGAAGATTTAAGAGATAATCTTGTTGATAAAGCCGTATCTTCAGGTAAAAATTTTAGGATTAATGAAAAAGAATTATTAAATCATATTAAAGATTTTTTAACAGGTAGCATTATTAAAAATAAAGAGAATGTAGATGATTACTTAAGTTATGATATCTCATCTAATCAGATGAATCACAATGATATTAAATTAAATTCTAAAAATAATATTTTTAAAAATGTTTCAGATAAAAGCTTTTCCAACGAAGGAATTGATAAATTAGCTAATAAGTTTTTTAAAGAAATTATTGGATATGGTGAACTTGATTCATTAATAAGTGATGATGAACTCGAAGAGATAATGATAATAGGTATTAATAAGCCTGTTTTTGTTTATCATAGGGATTATGGTATGATGGAGTCAAATCTAATATATAAAACAGATGAAGAAATTCTTTCAGTAATCGACTCGATAGCTCGTCAAGTTAATCGAAGAATAGATCAAGAATCTCCAATAATGGATGCAAGACTTGAAAATGGTTCAAGAGTTAATGCAACAATTCCTCCAATTTCTGCTGATGGTCCTTCCCTTACTATTAGAAAGTTTAAAAAAGATCCTTTAACTATTATAGATATCATTAATGAAAATACACTGAGTTCTGATTTAGCTGCATTTTTATGGTTATGTGTAGATGGTTTAGGAGTAAAACCTGCTAATACTATTATTTCTGGTGGAACAAGCTCGGGGAAAACAACAACTTTAAATTCTCTAACTGCATTTATAAATCCTAGGGAACGGATAATAACTATTGAAGACACACTTGAACTTCAAATACCTCATCAACATGTTTTAAGAATGGAAACAAGAAATTCTAACATTGAAAATAGGGGTGAGCTAACAATGGATGATTTAGTTAAAAATTCTTTAAGACAAAGGCCTGACAGAATAATAGTAGGTGAGGTTAGAGGAAAAGAAGCAGTAACTCTATTTACAGCACTTAATACTGGGCATTCTGGATTTGGAACACTTCATTCTAACAGTTCACGTGAAACCATAACTAGACTTACGAATGCTCCTATGAATGTTCCAAAAGTAATGATTTCAGCTATTGACTTTATTATAATGCAAAATAGAATATATCGCTCTGATGGTGTTTCTGTTCGAAGAGTAACTGAGGTTGTTGAAGTTGTTGGTATTGAGGAAGGTACTATTCAATTGAATAAAATTTTCAATTGGAATTCAAAAAGTGATGAAATAGAAAATGTTTCTATCTCCTGTAATACATTACAGACAATTGCAAATATTAAAGGAATCAAAGTTAAAGATCTTTTTGATGAAATAGATAAAAGAAAACGAGTTTTAAATTTTTTATCTGATAATAACATTAGAAATATTCATGAATTAAATAAATTTATAGGTAATTACTATTTAAACCCTTTCAATGTCCTTGATTACATATCAAATGCTTAAATTATGAAGCTTAGATTATGGGTTTACTAATGTTATAATTCAAGATTAGGAGTAGATATTATTTTAAAAAGCTTTTTCATTTCTTTAACAGGCAAATGTATAATATTATTTAATTTAACTTTTAAAATTTTTATAATTTTTAGAAATATTCTTTTTTTATTTTTTACATTTACAAAAAGAATTTGTGATGAAATTAATAAAAAAGTTCTTAATCGTAATTCAAAGAATAAAAACTTTAATAATAGCTATTTAAATAATGAGGATGGTGATGGATTAAACAATAATTTAACTGATATAAATAGACATAATAACATAGATAAATATTCTAAAATAAATAAATATAATAATGAATATTTAGATGAAAAAAACTTAGATAAAGAAGATTTAGATAAAGAAAACTTAAATAAAAAATATTTAGATAAAAAATATTTAGTTAAAGAAGACTTAAATAAAAAATATTTAAATAAAAAAGATTCATATAAAAAAAATATTAATAACACTCTCTTTGAAAATATTAGAAATTCTATAATAAAAAGAAACTCAAGAACTGAAAATATAAAACTTAATTTTATAGATGGAAATTTAAATAAATTCTTTTATAATAAAAAAATTGGTTTTATCTCTATACCATTTATTAATATAAAACTATTTTTATTGATTCTAGTCTCAATTTCATTGGTTTGTATAATTTTTAGTTATATGTTTTTGGGTTTTGAGGTAGCTTTAGCTATCTTGATTTTATTAATTATAGTAATATTTTGGATTATTAGTTTTCCAAAGAGGAATAAAGATAAAAATAAGGCTGAAATATCTAATGAATTACCTTATGCAGTTCGACAGATGGTTACTGAGTTAAGATCAGGTAAAGGTTTACATGATGTCATAAATTCAATAGCTAACTCTAATTATGGGTTGTTATCTCATGAATTTTCAATAGTTATTGAAGAAATCAAGTATGGGGAAACTACTGAAAGAGCATTGACTAATTTAGCTGATAGAACTTCTTCTGATGGTCTAAATAGAATAATTCAACAGATTATTGGAACTATGAATACTGGGGGAAATCTTTCTTCAAATCTTAATATAATTGCTGAAGATATTTCCTATGATATTAGAATAAAATTAAAAGATTATTCTCAAAAACTGAATGCTTTTATAATGATATACACATTCATAGCTATATTAGGTCCTGTAATCCTTTTGATAATGCTAATGGCAGCTTCTACTGTAATGGGGGATCTAGTTCCAGTTAACATTATTCTTATTATTTATATTTTCTTTTTCCCTATATTAGTCATATTTATGGGTTTATTGATGAAAAAAATGGAACCTGTATTATGAATATTGGGATTAAGATGAGTATTAAGTTAAATGTTTTTATTTTTAAATATTATTTTGATTTTTTAATATTTTGATTATTATCTTTATTTATTGATTATTATTTTGAATTTAAAATTTTTTTGATCTTAAATATTGTTTTGATTTTTAATCTTTGCTTTTAGTATTTCATCACAAGCATCTTTTGTTGTTAGCTTCATATCAACATTTAAACCTTTTTTTTTCAATCTATGTAATATTTCTGATGATTTTGGAGGTCTTAAATGAGCTTCTATTAAAAGTTTGTGATTTGCAAAGACTTCTTCAGTACTTCCTTGATTTATAATTTTTCCATGATGTAATACAAATATTTTATCTGCAAATTCCGTTATCATTTCTACATCATGTGAAGATATAACAATACTCATTCCATTTTTATTTAGATCATTTAAAATCTTTAAAACTTGTTCTACACCTTGTGGGTCAAGACCTGCTGTCGGTTCGTCAAGTATCATAATTTCAGGACGCATTGCTATTACTCCTGCTATGGATACTCTTTTTTGTTGTCCGCCACTTAAATGGTGGGGAGGTTTATTTTCAAAACCTGTCATTCCAACCATTTCTAAAGATTCTTTAACTCTCTTATCCACTTCTTCTAAAGATAATCCTAAGTTCATTGGTCCAAAAGCCACATCTTCTATAACACTAGGTGCAAAAAGTTGATCATCAGGTTTTTGAAAAACGACTCCTACTTTTTGTCTAACTTTCATCAATTCTTTCTTTTTATAAACAATTGGCTGTTCGTTAATTTTTATTATACCTTCTGTAGGCTCACTAAGTCCATTAAAGTGTGAAAATAATGTTGATTTTCCAGCTCCATTAGATCCAATAACTGCTACTTTATCTCCTTTTTCAATTGAGATATTAATGTTTTTTATTGCTTCTGTACCATCGGGATATGTGAATCCTAAATTTTCAGTTGATAAAACTGTTTCTTTCATTTTATAATCTTCCTTCTTTATCTATCTGTACAAAACAACACCTAAATATCCTAAATAGTCTGGATAAAAAGTTACTAAAATTTGTAAAATAATTATAATACTAATGATTATTGATATATAAATATAATCTGATTTATTTATTTTTTTTCTTACGTGATACAAATCAGAACTATCAGAAAAACATCTACTGACCATACTTGAGTATGTTGTTTCTCCTTTTTCATATGCTTTTAAAAACATCATTGCTATTGAATATCCTACCTGCTTTACTCTCCATTTATATGGTGTTAGTTTACTATGAATATCAAAATTTCTTGATTTTTGAGCTTTACGAATGGATTGAAGTTCATCAACAAAAATAAATAAGAATCTAACCATAATACTTAAAATCATAGCTAAATCTCTAGGCATACCTAACTTTCTAAGAGATTGAACAATTTCTTGCATAGGGCTTGTTGAAGATAGTAATACAATACTAGTTAAGCACACAATTAATCTAGAAGCTAGGAGTATAGCCCAATTCAGTCCTGATTGGGTAATATGAATCCATGAAATAGGACTTTGCCATATTATATCTCCAGGGTGGATAAATGGTTGAAATAATATAATAAATCCACCAAATGGTAAAAGTAGAGCTATTCTCATAAATGAATTCTTAAAAGATAGTTTAGCTAGAAATATCATTATTAATAAAAATATTTCTAGAACTAATGGAACTAATAATTGAGTAGAAAAAACTGTGTATACAATAATAATTAAAACTGCAATAAGCTTTATTCTACCTTCTAAATCATGGACAATAGAATGTTGAGATGATAAAGACTCTAAATCTAAAGTTTCATTAATATTCATTAAATTTTCTCCGGATAATCAAAATAAAATATTTTTTTCTGTAAAAAAAGTTATCTCAACTTAAAATTGTCTTATAAAATTTATTTTTATAAAGCTTCTTTTCTCTTTGATATATTTAAAATTTTTCTATTTTTAATAGTATTAAAAAATTTTAATTGTACTTTTAATAAACTTTTAGTTAAATTTTTAATTAAAATTTCTTTTAAATATTTAAAAAATTATTATATAAAAAATCTATAAAAAATCTAATAAAAAGTTTAACTAAAAATCTAGAATTTAAGTTTTTTAAAATAAAAAATAAGTTAGTATAAAACTAACTTGATCTATGTTTTGTTTTTTCTAACGATATATGCCACTCCAAATGCTAATAGTAGTGTTATTACAATACCCAGGACTAAAGCAAATATTTCACCAGTAACACTATCTCCCATGGTATAATCAGGGAATGGTGATTCTACAAAAGCATATGCAACATCTTCACCAACGTTTGCATCTTCTGCAGATTTTTCAAGTCCATCAGGGTCTCCAGATGCAATAAATGGTGATAAACCAGCAACTACAATACATATAATAATTCCGACTATAATTAGATATTTATCTTTTTTTTCCATCTAATCAGCTCCACCATTTGAATAATCTCTTTTATTCCATGCTAATAAGTCTGGTCTGAATTTTTCAAGTGCCATTATTACAATAATTGTTAAAACAGCTTCAATTATGCCAATAAATGCGTGATATATTCCCATTGATGTTAAACCTAAAACAAGTGGGAATGTTCCAGCAAGCGCCATTTCAACAGCACATGCTAATGCAGATATAAATGTTGCAAGCCATGCTGCAACTCCAATTGCAGGATATTTTCCAATGTAATTTTTTAACCCTTTAAATGTGAATAATCCTACTGAACCCCCGATTACTCCCATATTTAAAACATTTGCACCAAGAGTTGTAATTCCTCCATCTCCAAAGAGTAATGCCTGAAGAATTAGTACAACTGTAAATACAAGTACAGCTGCTTCTGGTGCCATAAATACTATCGCTACTAAAGCACCTCCAACCATATGCCCACTAGTACCAAATGGAATTGGCATGTTCATAGACATTATAGCGAAGATACCTGCTGCTAAAACTGCCATCAATGGAATACGCTTTTCATCAAGGTTATTTTTCGCCCATTTACTAGCGAAATATAATGCTATAATTAAGATCACATAATATATAGCACACTGCCACAATGGTATAAAACCGTCAGGTATATGCATACTTTCATTTCCTCCTAAGTAATACTTTTACTCTAATTTTCCCATGTAAAGTATTACTTCATATTCCTCTAAACTATTTTTTTTAAAATTTCAAGTTTCATATAGCATTCTTTGCTTTTTATATTAACTTGATAACAATGTTTATATGATATTTCTAATATAAAGCTTTTGATAGTAATATTTTTTTTGAAATTTCAATATTAAAGGTATTACTTTTTAAATATATTTTAGAGAATAATGATTATAATTTTAAAGTTTGTTTTAATAAAAATCAAAAATATTTTAATTAATTTTAATTAGTTAAATATATTTTAAAGTAATCTTCAATAAATTAAAGATATTTTAAGCTAATTTTAATTAATCAAAGATATTTTGAGTTAATCTCAATTTATCTTACTTTAATTTTTAATATTAATAAAATTACTAATAAAATTTAAAAAATAGGTTAGATTTAAATAGTTTTTTAATTATCAATTATTTAATTTTCAATTTAAAAATTAGATCTTCATAATTTTTTCATAATTTTATAATACCATTTTTTCTCCATTTTTTTATTTTTTAAATTTTCTGCTTTTTTGAAAGATTCTTCTGCTTCTTTTTCTTTTCCTAATTTTTTTAAGAGATCACCTTTCATTTCCCAAGGAATATTATTATTTGGATTTTTAGAAATAGCAGAATCATAAAGTTGGAGTGCTTCTTTTGGCTTTTCCATTGCTTCAAATATTTCAGCTTTTTTAATAATAGCATAAATATAATTGGGATCTTTTCTTAGAACCTTTTTACAATATTTTAAAGCTTTTTCATATTTTCCTTTCTTAATCATTCTATCTGCAAGTGTTATATTTATTTCTTTTGAGAAAAATGAAATTATGATTGCTATTAAAAGCAAACAAGCGATGCTCATGATAATGTCTTTTAAAATAATGATGCATATTAAAAATGCGATTAATAATATAGCTATGAGTATTGTATCATACCATTTCCATCCTTGATATCTTTCCATTAATTACACTTCCATTTTCATTTTTAATATTTAATAACTATTAATATTAATAATACTGTATCTATTAAAAATATTGTTCTTATTAACATTAGTAATAATAATATGTGCATTAATAAGATCATTTCTGTTATTATATTATTAGTAATATAAATATTTCTGTTTTTATTACTATTCCTATTAGTATTACTCTTACTATTACTAATAATATTATTACCAATATTATTAATACTAATAATACTAATATTAATACTTATGGTAATGTAATAATAAATATAAATAAAATTAGCTATGAAGAAAATTTGTTATCTTAGCAACATTATAGAAAATTACTTATATTATTAATGATATATATTTAATTAACATTATATTTGTATAATATTTTATTTAAAGAATTTATTCAAATTACAGTATATTATGTTAGTATCTTAGTTAATGATTGTATTTTATCTGGAAGACAATTATTTAAATTTTATCTTACTTAAAATAATATTATATTGATTATATCTTATTTTAAGTTGTTTAAAATAATTTTAATCGGTTAATTCCCTTGGTTAATTTTTTTACAATTTCTATTTTTTTATATTGAAATCAAAAAGCATATAAAACTTTAAAACTTACACTTTATAACTTATATTTTATTATTTTATAAAAATATACATATTCAAAGCTTTTTATACATCATTGAATTATTTTTAGTATAAAATTTATATATTGTGTAAAAAAATATAATTCTCAAATTTGATTTAATCAATTGAAAAAATAATAATTCTCTTTAAAAAATGAATACTTTCTTTATTTATAATATTATTAAACCAGAGGATTTTATTTTTAATTTATATTAATTTTATTATAGTAGGAATTATTTGCGATTTGTTAATACAAAAAATATATATACTTTAAATTTAAAATAAAATATCATTATAAATCATTATTAATTGCAACTGTAAAATCAATATAATAAAATTTTAATATTCTAAAACTTCAATATTATAAAATTTTAATACTGTAAGATTTCAGTATTGTAACATTTTATATAAAATTTTGATTATATTTGGAATTATTAAAAATAAAAATTATCATGTTTTTAAATTATGTTTTTGATAATGTGCTTATGTAATACAAGTTATAGCAAGAATAATAAATATAGTAATAAAAACTATACTAAATATAATAAACTAACTATAAACTAAATATAATAAAAAATATAATAAAAATAATACTAAATATAGTATAAAAAATAATATTAAGGGCTGTGATAATTTGACACCTAATTCAACTAAACCTAAAGAGTTTAAAGATGATTTTTGGAAAGCTAAAGATATAAAATTTTCTTTTGGTGAAATTATAGAAGATGATTCTCCTGTTTCTGAAGATAAAGAAACTTTTGTTGGTCCAACTTTAAAACCATCAGCTACGGATTTAAGATCATGGGATATGAAACTATTAGAAAGATATCCTCCTTTTTATGCTCCGTTTTGTGATATGTGTTGTTTATGTACTTATGGAAAATGTGATCTTACTGGTAAAAAAGGTGCTTGTGGTATTGATATTGAGGCTCAGCAGGGAAGATTTGCACTTTTAACATGTTGTATAGGTGCTGCTGCCCATTCTGCTCATAGTAGGCACTTACTTGAATATTTAATTCACAAGGTAGGCCCAGATCATCCAGTAGATTTTGGAAATAATATTGATATTGAAGCACCAATTATAAGAACTTTAATTGGTAAAGCTCCTAGAACATTAGGTGATATTAGAGAAGCAATGTCCTACATGGAAGAAGAAAACCTTCATTTACTTTCTGCTTGTCATACTGGCCAAGAGGGTAACCATCTTGATTTTGAATCTAAAGCTTTGCACGCTGGTTTAATGGATCATATTGGAATGGAAATAGGAGATATTTCACAAATAACTGCTTTGAATTTACCAAAAGGTGATCCAGATACTTCTCTTATAGAGCTAGGTATTGGATCAATTGATAGGGATAAACCAGTCATACTTTGTATAGGTCATAATGTTGCCCCTGGTTCTGGAATTGTTGATTATTTAGAAGATAATGATCTTGAAGATGATGTTGAGATTTGTGGTATATGTTGTGCTGCTATTGATATAACTAGATATAATAATAGGGCTAAAGTTGTTGGACCTATTTCTAAACAGTTAAAATTCCTTAGAAGCGGTGTTGCTGATGTTGTTGTTGTTGATGAACAATGTATAAGATCTGATGTTCTTGAAGAAGCTCAAAAAACTGGAACTGCATTAATAGCTACAACCGATAAAATGTGTTTAGGATTACCTGATAGAACAAATGATGAGGTTGACTCAATTTTAGCAGATATATTAAATAAACAAATTGAAGGAGCCCTTATTCTTGATCCTGAAAAGGTCGGTGAAGTAGCAACTAAACTTTCATTAAGTTTATCTAAATCCAGAAAATCTCTTAAAACTTTACCTGACATGGATGAAATTCAAGAAGAAGCTAGTAATTGTACACAATGTGAATGGTGTGTAAGAGTTTGTCCTAATAATCTTCCTATAATGGATGCAGTATCTTCTGCAGGTAAAGGGGATTTTGATGTAGTAGAATCATTATATAATAATGATATTTGTTATACTTGTGGTCGTTGTGAACAAGAATGTCCTGAAGATATAAAAATTATGGATTTAATGTCTAAAGTTGGTGAAAACAACCTTAAAAATCAAAAATTCAATATTCGTGCAGGAAGAGGTCCAATACAAGATGTTGAAGTTAGACGTGTAGGTGCCCCAATTGTTTTAGGTGATATACCTGGTGTTATAGCATTTGTAGGATGTACTAATTATCCTAATGGTGGGGAAGAAGTTGCTAAAATGGCTGAAGAATTCTTAAAGAGGAATTATATTGTGGTTACTAGTGGATGTGGAGCAATGTCTATTGGTGAGTATAAAGATGAAGAAGGAAAAACTCTATATGAAAAATATAGTGGGGAATTTGATGCAAGAGGTCTTGTTAATGTAGGTTCCTGTGTATCTAATTCTCATATATCTGGAGTTGCTATTAAGATAGCTAACATCTTTGCTAAAAAACCCCTTGAAGGAAATTTTGAAGTTATAGCTGATTATATATTGAACAGAGTAGGTGCTTGTGGAGTTGCATGGGGACCTTATTCACAAAAAGCAGCAGCTATTGCATCTGGTGTTAATAGGTGGGGCATTCCTGTAGTTTTAGGTCCTCATGGTTCTAAATATAGAAGGCTCTATTTAGGTAGACCTGATAAAGAAGATGTTTGGAATTTAAATGATATGAGAACTGGAAAAGTTATTAAAGGCGAACCTGCTCCAGAACATCTATTATTCGCTGCTGAAAATAGAGAAGAAGCTACAGTAGCTATTGCTAAAAATTGTCTTAGACCTACTGATACTAATAAAGGAAGACAAATTAAATTGAACCATTATATAGACTTAAACAAAAAATATTTTGGTGTGATTCCTGAAGATGTTTATAAATATGTTCGTACTGATAAAGATATTCCAATAACTTATAAAAATGATGTTAAAGAAATTTTAGAAAGAAATAATTGGGAACCTCGTGAATTAGTTATGGAACCATCAATTCTTGATTTTCCTGAAGAAGAATGAATGGAATATAGAATAATTGACCAATTATGAGCAATTATAATTATGATTAATTATTAAAATATAGGAATAAAATAAGAATGTGGGAATAAATGGTGATTAAATGAATGACAGAGTTATTCCATGGCAACCAACAGTTATTGCTGGACCAAAACAAGCTTTACTTGCAACTCCTGAAACTGCAAAGTTAATGCTTCGTAAATCTAAACGTCCTCTGTTTGTTGTTGGGCCTTATGCAAAGAATGAACCTTTAATGGGTTTTATTAAAGATATAGCTGAAACTTGGGATTTACCTATTGTTACAACAGCTGATACTTTTAAATCTTTTAATGAAAATGGAATTGAAAGTAATTATTATGGTATTGTTGAAATAACTAATTTACTTAAAGATCCTGAGTGGAAAGGTATTAGGGGTGAAGGACCTCATGATTTAGTGATGTTTGTAGGGTGTATTTATTATATAGCCTCTCAGGGGCTTTCTACTTTAAAACATTTTGCACCTCACCTTAAAACTTTGACAATATGTAAATATTTCCATTCAAATGCTGATGCATCTTTTCCTAATATGAAAGATGAAGAATGGGAGAAGTATTTAGAAAAAATGAGTGAAAAATAGAATACTATTAAATATTGATAATTTCCAGTTGGAATATTATTAAAATTGGAATATTATTAATAATATTTATAATATTTGTTTAGTAATGTTTGCTAATAATAATTATAATACAATTTATTTTTAATATTAATATTATATTGAATATCATTTTATTGAATATCATTTTAATATTATTGATATTAATGTTATTACTATTAGTTTTAATATTTAATAAAATGATTAAATATAATTCTTAGTATACTGCTCTTAATAAATGCTAATAAAGTGTTTAAATATTTAAAAATCATAAATAAAACTTAATATACATATCATAAATAAAAATTAATATAGTAATCATAAAATCATACATAAAATATAAACTCAAATTATTATTAATCATAAAATCATATAATATTAAAATCATATATTAATGTTTAATTGATAGAGGAGGAATTAAATGTTTAGTGATATCCCTGTTGATGTAAGTCCTATGCATGAAGGTGAAAGAATACGTGCAGCTAATATGTTTGTAGAATTAGCAGGCCCCAAATCTATTGGTGCAGAACTTGTTCAAGTCGATGATTCTATAAAGGATGGTAAATTTGAAGTCATTGGTCCAGAACTTTCTGAAATGACCAAAGGTGAAGTTTACCCATTTGGTATAAAAATAGATATTAAAGGTGAAAAGCTTGAAAAAGAGCTTGAAGGTGTTATTGAAAGAAGAACTCATGATTTATGTAACTATGTTCAAGGGTTCATGCATCTGAACCAGAGAGATCAGATTTGGTGTAGAGTGAGTATTGAAGCTTTAGATTCTGGATTTAAACTTTTAGACTTAGCTAAAGCTCTTGGAATATTATTTAAAGAAGAATTTCCAATTATTGAAGAAATTTCAGTTACAATTTTAACTAATGAAGAAGATGTTAAAGAATTTGTAGATGGTGCTCATGATATTTACGCTGCAAGAGATGAAAGAGCAAGAGAATTATCTGATGAAGATGTTGATGTGTTTTATGGGTGTTTAATGTGTCAATCGTTTGCTCCTACTCATATGTGTGTTGTGACTCCTGATAGAACTGCTTTATGTGGGGCTATTAATTGGTTTGATTGTAGAGCTTCTGCTAAAATGGACCCAGATGGATCAATTTTTGAAATAGAAAAGGGTGAAGTTTTAGACGATGTTAAAGGCGAATATTCTAATGTTAATGAAGTGATAGCTCAAAAAACACAGGGTGAAACTGATAAAGTATATCTTCACAGTGTTTTTGAATATCCTCATACTTCTTGTGGTTGTTTTGAAGCTGTAGCTTTTTATATTCCTGAATTGGATGGTATTGGTATTGTTGATAGGGATTTTTCTGGTGAAACTCCTTTAGGAATTCCATTTTCATCAATGGCGGGACAATGTTCTGGTGGAAAGCAAGTTGAAGGGTTCACTGGATTGAGTTTAGAATATATGAGATCACCTAAATTTTTACAAGCTGATGGAGCATATGAAAGAATTGTTTGGATGCCTAATTCAATTAAAAATTCTTTAGAAGGTTTTATTCCAGATGATATGTTTGATAAAATAGCTACTGATGAAGATGCTACATCTGTTAATGATATAAAAGAATTTTTAAAGGATAAAGATCATCCTATTCTTGAAAGGATTGCTAACTTAGGTGCTGATGATGTTGATGAAGATGATGAATATTCTGAAGATGAAAATTTAGTATCTCAAGATGAAACTATGGGTCAAGAATTTGTACCTGTAGCTACTGCTCCTGAAATGGCTATGCCTATGTCTGGGGGAGTTAAGGTCATTTTCAAAAATGCAAAAATATATGCTGAAAAAGTTATAATCAAAAAAAGTAAAAAATAATAATTAATTGATTAGATTGATATTTTAATAATTTAGATATTATTTTAATAATATAGATATAAATTAAATTTCTATAAATTAAATTTCTGTAAACTAAATCTCTGTGTGATAAATTGATAATTGCTGTTAGTGGAAAAGGTGGAACTGGTAAAACTTTGGTTTCATCCATCTTAGTTAAATTATTATCTAAAACAGGAAAAGATCTTCTTGTTATTGATGCTGATCCTGACTCAAATATTCCTGAATCTTTAGGAATTGATGTTGATAAGAGTGTTGGTGATGTAAGGGAGGATCTTAAGAAGGATATCAACAAAGGAAAAATTCCTTCTGGAATGAATAAATGGGATATTTTAGACTATAAAATCATGGAATCGATTGTGGAAACACCTGATTTTGATTTACTTATGATGGGTAGACCTGAAGGTAGTGGATGTTACTGTGCTGTCAATAATATGCTTAGAAAGATTATAGAAAATATTTCGTCTAATTATGATTTTATCGTGATTGATACTGAAGCAGGACTTGAGCATTTAAGTCGCAGAACAACACAAAGTGTTGATACCATGTTAGTAGTTTCTGATTCATCAAAAAGAGGATTGCACACGGCTTCAAGAGTTGGAAATTTATCTAAAGAATTAGAAATATCATTTGATCAAATTTATTTAATATTAAATAGGGTGAAACCTAGTAATGAAAAAGAGATATGTGAAAAATCAAAAGAAACAGGTTTAGACACAATTGGATTGATACATGATGATGATATTGTATCTAAGTTTGATATTGAGGGAAAACCTTTAATAGATCTTCCAGATGATTGTGAACCTGTTGAAATTATTAAAGAAGTTATTGATAAGATAATTTAGAATTAATTTAATCAAAAATAATCTAATCAAACCAAAATTATCTAAATCAAAACTAATTTAAATCAATAAGATTAATTAAAAATCATATTAGTTTATAATAATTATATTAAGGATGTGAATTTATGGATCAGATCAATCAGCTATTAAAGCTATTGGAAAATACGGAATCTATTGAGATTGATGAGTTTAGAATGGATTTCGAAGAGTTAGAAATAAATTTAGCTCCAGCTATTGCAAGAACAGTTCAACAAACTGTAGCTAGGCAGAATGCTATTGAAAAAAGTATTGAAAAGACTATGCTTAAAGCAGCAGAGTTTAAACCACCTATCAAAGAGTATCCTGGTAAAATTGCACAGGTTCAATTAGGAGCTGGATCAAGAAAACCAGTATATCTTGGAGGGCAAACATCACTTTATAGATTTGAGGAACCTCAACCAAATCCTCCAATTGTAACATTTGATGTTTTTGATATTCCTATGCCAGGATTACCTCGTCCAATAAGAGAACACTTTTCCGATGTTATGGAATCTCCTGGTGAATGGGCTAAAAAAGCAGTTAAAGATTATGGGGCTAATATGGTTACAATGCATTTGATTGGTACTGGTCCAAAAGTTATGGATAAGTCTCCAAGAGAAGGTGCTCAGGCTGTTGAAGAGGTTCTTCAGGCTGTTGATGTTCCTCTTGTAATAGGAGGTTCTGGTGATCCAGTTAAAGATCCCCTTGTTCTTGAAGCAGCTGCAGCTGCAGCTGATGGGGAAAGATGTTTACTTGCATCTGCAAATATGGATTTAGACTATCATAAAGTAGCTAAATCTGCTGTTGATTATGGTCATGCGGTTCTTTCATGGGCTATTACTGATGTTAATATGCAAAAATCCTTGAATAAATATTTAATGAAAGATGGATTAAAACAAGAAGATATTGTTATGGATCCTACAACTTGTGCTCTTGGTTATGGTATTGAATTTTCAATTGATGTTATTACAAGAACTCGTTTAGGAGGACTTAAAGGAGATCCTGATTTACAGATGCCAATGTCTTCTGGAACCACTAATGCTTGGGGCTCAAGGGAAGCATGGATGAAAAAAGATGAATGGGGGCCAACAGATTATAGGGGTCCTTTATGGGAGATTTTCACTGGTCTTACATTGATGCTAAATGGAGTAGATATATTCATGATGCTTCACCCAGAATCAGTAAGAATACTTAGAGAAATCGGTGAAACCTTTACTAAAGAATATTTAACCAGCCCAAGTCCAAATATAAATAATTGGATTATTGAGCTAGAATGATTAGGACATGATGGAGGTTTTATTATGGCTAAGGTTACTGCAATGGATGTTTATAAATTATTGCCTCAAACTAATTGTGAAGATTGTGGGGAAGCAAGTTGTATGGCTTTTGCAACTAAATTATCTGAAAAAGAAGCTGATTTAACTTTATGTACTGAATTGTCAGATAAAAAATTTAAAAAGCTTGATGATTTACTTGCTCCTGCTGTTAAAGAAATTATAATTGGAAAAGACGAAAAAGCTAGGATAATTGGTGGAGATGAAGTTCTTTATAGATATGAAGAATCTTATTATAATCAGACTGTTTTAGCTGTTGATGTTCCAGATGATTTGGATGATTCTGATTTTGAGAATAGGGTTAAAGAAATTGAAGATCTTGAATTTGAAAGAACTGGGGAGTTACTCAAACTTGATGCAATTGCTTTAAGAAACAAATCTGGTGATCCTGAAAAATTTGCAAACTGTGCTAAAAAACTCAAATCTTCTAAATATCCTGTATTTTTAGTTACTTTTGATCCAGTAGCTATGGAAAAAGCACTTGAATTTATTGGAACTGATCGTCCTCTAATTTACGCTGCAACAAAGGATAATATTTTTGATATGGCTGATTTAGCTACTAAATATCAATGTCCTATTACTGTATTTTCACCAGGGGATATTGAAAAGATGAAAGATTTAGTTTTCACTCTTAGGTCTAATGGGGTTGAAGATATTGTTCTTGATCCTGGTACTCTTACTGGTGATGCTATTGGTGATACTTTAGATAATTTTGTTATGAGTAGAAGGTTAGCTGTTGAAGATAAAGATGAAGACTTTAGATATCCTTTACTTGGTGTTCCAGCGTTAGTTAGATTAAATAATGAAGATGATGATATTAAAAAAGGAACTATGGAAGCAACAATTGCATCTACTTTAATGAATAAATATGCTGATGTTCTTATCCTTAAAGGTAGTGAAATTTGGGAGCTTATTCCTATACTTACTCTAAGACAAAGTTTATATACTGATCCAAGAAAACCTCAAGCAGTTGATCCAGGAATATATGAATTTGGTGATGTTGATGAGAATTCTGCTGTTTTACTTACTACAAATTTCTCTTTAACATACTATACTGTTGAGGGAGATTTAAAATCTGGAGATGCAAATTGTTATCTACTTGTTCTTGATACTGTAGGTAAAGCTGTAGATGTAGCTATAGCTGGAGGACAATTTGATGGGGAATCTGTAGCTGATTTAGTTAAGGATACTGGAATAGAAGACATGGTTAAAACAAGGAAATTAATAATTCCAGGTTTAGCTGCTCCTTTAAGTGGTGAAATTGAGGATGAAACTGGTTGGAATGTTATGGTTGGTCCAAGAGATTCATCTGCTGTCCCTGATTTTATAGATGAAAAATTTTAACAATCTATTAATTTGATCGTTGTTTAATTTTTTATTTATTTTTAATTATTTTTAATTATTTTTTAATTATTTAGATTTACTTTGGTGATTAAATGAAAACACTTATGGTCACAGACCCTCAAATGTGTACTGAATGTGAAGCATGTATTAATGCATGTAAAAAAACTTATGGAACTGCTAGAGCAAGAAAAACCGATTCAATTCCTATATTTTGTATGCATTGTCATCCTGATAAAGCTCCTTGTCGTAGAATTTGTCCTCATGATGCTATTGAGGTCATTGATGGTGAAGATGGGGAAACTTTAATTGTTAATGAAGAAAATTGTATACTATGTAAATTATGTGCAATTGCATGCCCTATAGGAATTATAGCATTCGATAAAGAGAAAAAATCAGCTGAAAAATGTACACTTTGCTTAGAATCTGATAATATAATTCCTGCATGTGTTGAAGCTTGTAAAGATAATGTTTTAAATGTATTTTCTATTGAAGATCTTCAAGAACTTAAAAATGATGAGAACTTGACTGAAGAACTTCAAGAAGCCATTAAAACTTTTAAATCTAAGTCTAGTTAATTTTCATTTTTTATTTTTAAATTTTTTAATTAGATTCTTTAATTCATTATAATATAACTTTATCATTTTTTACTTTTATCCCTTCATTAATGAGTATTTCTTTTTTAAGATTTATCCCTCCATTGAAACCAGTTAATTTCATATTAGAACCAATTACTCTATGACAAGGTATTATTATTGGTATTGGATTTTTGTTTAATGCATTTCCAACGGCTCTATATCCTTTACTTCCTATATTGTCCCCTATCTCTTTATATGTTTTTACTTCTCCTCTTTGTATTTTCATTGTTTCAATATACACTTTTTTCTCAAATTCAGTTGATTTAAGGCTGTTTAAGTCGATATATTCTGAAAAATCTATATTTTCATGTATTGATTTTTTTATCAAATTTTCTAAATCTTTACATTCTGTTAATTCTTCTTCTATTATTTCTTTTTCAGTTTTATAATCCATCAAGTCCCCATTCAAGGATACTTTCATCACTTTCCCATTTTTACAATATGCTTTAATATTTTCCATTTTAACACTTTTGATAGTTACTTTAGAAATTTCTATAATACTTATTTTATTTTTATTTTTCTTATTTTTTTTTTTTTTTTTTTAAAAAAAAAATTGAATTTAAGTTATATAATTTCGAAATTAGTTATATTAACTACTTTGTTAATATATTATTATTTATTAAATTATTTATATTTTTGAATTATTTATATTATTTCAAAACTTTAATAATTTTCAATAATATTAGTGTATATAATTAGAATATTTAATTAGAATATAAATACTCTAATAAATATAATTAGATTATTTATAATTAGATTATTTATATTGTATTGTGTGATATTATGAGTGATGATGATAATAAAAAATGTGTTGTTGATAGTGAAATAGAGATTAAAAGATTTGAAAATGATAAAATTGCTTTTAATTATCCTTCTAATTGGTATGAATTTGAAAATAAGAATAAAAATCCTGCAGAAGTGATAGCTATGAAGACTGATAAAGGGAAAGGCGGCACTTTTTCATTTTCAGTAGCTAATTCTGGAGGAAAAACAACTGAATATTGGAAAGATTTCATGGAGAATTTTCTTAAAGATATTGGAGCTAAAATTTTAGATTCTAAAATAAGAAACATTGAGGGTGTAAATATATTTGATTTTAGAAGTGAAATATCTAAATCTAATGTTTCTTCTTCTCAAAGACACATTGGATTTGTAAAAGAAAAAGCTTTTTTTTATTCTTTTTTTACTAGTTTAGATTTAGATTCATTAAAAGAAGATATTAATATTATGATTGGTTTTAAATAGTTTTATTCAATATTCTTATTATTTTTATTTATTATTTTTATTATTTTTAATTTTTACACTAGTTGTATGCTGTTTTTTTAAAATGTTAGCTAAATATATAAAAAAACCCAAGAAAAAGTAAATAATAACTTGAATATCAAGTATTCCAGTTTCAACTCCTAATATTGTATAGGTTAGAAGTAATCCATATAATGCTATGTAAAATGCGTCATTGGTTTTTTGTAATATTTTATATCCAATTCCTAATATAAACCCTAAAAGCCCCATTCCAATAGCAACTCCAAATTTACCAAAATCAACTAGCATTGGACCTATAAGGGTAGGAGTCACTGTTACTTCAGTTCTCCAGGCTATTAATTGACCAATCATCATCCTAGGTCCTAAATCACTACTACTAGGAATTGCACTAAGTGTTAATGCTCCATGTTTAATTCCAAAATTTCCAGAGATATAATTCAATAGATTTAACACATTCAGTGTAAAGTCAGCTCTACTTTGCAAAGTGTAAAATGGGCTAGTATAACTGGTTATTGTTAATTCTTCCATTGAACGGAAGTATCCAATTCCAATAATTAGTATAACTCCTGCCAATGCTCCTATGACTACTTCCCATACAGCTAATATTTTACCATAATATCCTATGATTATCATCATCAACAAAGAAGCTATTATTGGGGTTCTATATCCTAAAGAAAATAAAAAAAACCCACTGAAAGCTACAAGAACTAAAAATCTAAATCTCACTTGGCTTCTACTTAAAATCCCCCTTTTAAATTTATCTAAATAAACAGATCCTATAAGCCCTATTCCAGGTATCATTAAAAACACTGGCATAGTTAGTATTGGCTTTAAACCATAACGTAAGGAAGGTTTAAGGAGTGGAACTCCTCCAACTGATGCAATACTAAGAAAGAAAAATAGAACTCCTATTAAAATCAGACAAAAGCCTATTGAATATACATCTTTTGGATTAAACTTTATAAATGAGTCTTTAGTGTAATTCTTAAAAAAATATTTTGGTATAATAACCGAACCAACAATAAATGAAATAAAAGCAATAGCTATACTAATCTGTAAATCAAAAGATATTGGGCTAAGAGATAATATTAAAAATATTGAAAAGGTTAGAACGATTATGATAGGGTGGAAAATATGATTTTTAACTATATTGTTCTTTTTAAAGAAGCTTAAAAATTTTTCATTGGGGTATAAACTTTTAAAATAGCTATTTACCCATTGATTTTCTATAAATCTTGCAAATGAAAAGATAATAGTAAATAAAAGTGATTTTCTAAATATTTTTTCAATTTTTCTACTTAAATATGTAGCTATTGAATATAATCCACTCATTATATCACTTTTTAAGTTATTTGCTTAATTAATTATATATTAAACTATTTTAGTACTAAAAGTTTCATTACTATATTTTTAGTGCTAATAACTAACAATAGTCTTAATTATAATAACTAATAACACTTTCGTTATTAATAATTTTAGTACTAATAACTAATAATAGTTGTATTACTAATAAAAATAGTTTTAATAGCTTATGTTCTAAGTTACCTTTCTAATGTTTAAAACATTAAAATTGTTTTCTATTGTTTTAATGTCTTCAGGTGTTGAATTGTATATTCTAATCGTTATTAATCCTGTTTCTCCATTTATTGTTCCAAAAATATTTGAAGCCATATTTATTTCATTAGGGCTTGCCATTATAATTTTGATTTGGTCATAAATATTTTCTGATACTGAAGTTACTGATTCTTTTCTTCCATTTAGGAACATTTTATTGTATAAATCTTGATAAGTTTTACTATCTTTTTCATCAGTTGCTATTTTAGTTGTAACTGTGTAATTAGTTTCATTTCCTATTTCCCTTGCTAATTCACTTAATGTACTAATGTTTTTAGGAGCTACTTCAATTTCAGTAACATTTTTATATTTTGCACCACTAGTTTCTAGTGTTATATGTTCAGTATATATATCTGCAGGTTTTTCATCTTTATAAAGCCTTGCAAGTATTGGTTTCCCACTTTGATCTCCATCAACATCTATTAATATCTGTACATTAGCCCCATAGTCATCATCTACCCATACTACAGTTCCATACAATTCCTGATATTCTCCAGATGTAGCATTATATCCTCCAATGTGTGTTTTTACTATTTGTCCATCTTGATAAAATGATAAATATTTTTCAGCAAATTTGTTCATTGAAGAAGAATCAAAAGAAATTGATTCTGTTTTATCTTCATTTCCCCCTGTATACATAAAAGCAAAAACAACAGCTCCTATAATACATATTATTATTAAAGCATCAATTATTGTTATTTTTTTTAGGATACTTTTGAAATTAGGTTTTTTCATATTTAACCCTACCTTATGTTATAAATGATTAGTGACTTGTTATTATCAAATTTTTAATTAATTATTTTTAATTGATTATTTTATATTTTATTAGTAATTTTTTTAAAATAATTTAATATGATAATAAATGATAATAGAATTTTTATATATTATAAATAAAATTATATATCTTATAAATAAAATTATAACTAATATTTAATTTTTATACTAATAAATTTTTTTATAATAAATTTTTATACTTTTTTTGTTTATAGGATAGGTATATTTTTAATTTTTTATTTTTAAGAGATTTATTAATTAATATTATAATAATTAAAAATTATAATTAAAAAATAGATTAGTAGTATAATTTAGTAGTATATAATTTAGTAGTATAGTTTGTAATGTTTTAATAATATTATAAAATTAATCTATTTTTTAATTATACTATTTTTAATAATAAAACTTCTCTTAATTTGATACTTATAATAATTAAAATTCATATCATTAATTTATTAGTCTGTCTAAAATTATTTTTTTAATTGAAGATTATTATAAAATAATTAAACCAATGTTAATCTATAACTTCTTCATCTTCAATGATACATCCCATAGGACATACTTGTTGACATTCTCCACAATTTTCGCATCCTTCTTGGATAATCATTTTAAACCCTTTCTTTTTTATTAATCCTAGGGGGCATGATTCAATGCATATTTCACATACTCCACATTCTGACATGTTAATTTTCATTATACCACCATACATTTTTAGGGTAAAGTTTATATACTAAAATATTCAAATATTTGAATGCTGTAATATCAATTGCAGATACTTATTTAAAATTATTATTATAAATAATTTATATTTCAAAATATAAATGTTTATCAGTTTTTAGATTCTTACGATATGATTGTATATCTTATTTAATATGATAATATTATTTATTATATAATTGTTTTATAATCTGAAATAGTATGATTTAAATTTAGAGCCATAATCTAAATTTAGATAATATAATTTAAAATAATTAATTTAAAATAAAAAATTTAGAATAAAAACATTAATTTTATATATTATGATGAACAACTAATGTTGTTGTATATTTATATGCAGGGGTGCCCGAGCGGCCAAAGGGGGAGGACTTAAGATCCTCTGGCGCAGGCCTTCGAGGGTTCGAATCCCTTCCCCTGCACTTTAAACTAATATAAATCAAAATTGCCTTAGTGGCTCAGCCGGTAGAGCGATACCTTGGTAAGGTATAGGCCGGGGGTTCGAATCCCCCCTAAGGCTTTTTTGAATGATTGTTTTTAATAATATCATTAGTTACATTAATTATTAGATTTAAGTAATAATCTAATCAAATAATAAGTTAAGTAACGTTATTTCATTAAATAAAAATATTTTTTTTTAAATATATGAATTTTAGCTATTTTCATGATATGTTATTTTTATCATCTTTGATTGACTAAGATATTAACTTTATTATTATACTATCTATGATGATAAAATTTATTATATTATTAGTAATAAATATAAAAATCAATAATATAAAAACTAGAAATATAAAAGATAGTAATATAAAGATTTTTAATAAAGATAATAATTAGTGTAAATATAAATATTCATGTTTTAACTATCATTTTAATTGATTGATATTACTTTATTAAAATATTAGTAATACTTTAAATTATTTAATACTATTTTCTTAAAATAATATATTATTAAAATAGTTTATTATTAAAATATTGTATTATTAAAATAGTGTATCTTAGAATATTGGTTTATTAAATTATTTTATAGTATTTAAATGAAGGAATAATATGTCTAAATCTTTTGATATAATAATGGCAGGATTAATATCTGGTATAGTTGCTTTAACAACCTCTTTTTTAGGTCTTGCTGGAACTGTTATAGGGGCAGTTTTAGGAGCTATATTATATCAAGTGCTCTCTATATTCATAAAAGAACCTCTTGAAAATTCTACTATACGTAAAGTTGAAAATGGGCTGGTATTTATCATACCATTAGTGTTAATAGCTATTTTTTTAGTAATTTTTATAATAGCTTTGCTCCATTCCTATTTAATATACTACCCTGACTTTTTAAATTTTTTTATTCAATTAGAACAGCTTACTAATAATAATCTTGTTAGATTTATGGGTATTGGCTTAATTTTAATGGGTATTTATCCGCTAATTCAACCTAAAGTGATTAAAAGAGAATATGGTTTTATAATTCTTATTTTAGGAATTGTTTTATTGATTAGGGGTCTTTTAGATCTTGATTCAGAACTATTTTACTTGTACACTAATTTATTAAACTTTTTTGATGTGTTTTTAGTCATAGTTATCTTTTTAATCTTAATATTTGTAATAATTAAGATATTCTTAGAATCAGTGTTGTTGTATATGAGAAGGAATAGTAGTTTGAATATATTTAATTCTAAATCAGGAAATATAAATAATACTAATGATCAGGATGATGATGGAACTATTGATTATAGAAGTATAGAATATAAATATATGAATTATGATAATATGGATTATGATGATTTAAACAATATAACTAATGATTTGGATAATAATTTGGATAAAGATCTGAATAATAATTTAAATAAGAATCCAAATAAATATCTGGATAAAAATCTAAATAAAGATTTGAATAAGGATTTGAATAAGGATTTGAATAAGGATTTGAATAAGGATTTGAATAAGGATTTGAATAAGGATTTTGATAGTAAAATTAATCAACCTAATAATAAAGGAAAAATTGATAAAAAAGATTCTACTCAATCAAATAAAGATCAATACAATAATAATGTAAATAACAAAATTATATCTTCTAATGAAGTTATAAAATCTAATAAAGTTAAAAATTCTAATAAAACTATTAAATCTGATAAAACTAGTACTATGTCTAAAAATAGAAAATATTTCAAGCATTGATTCTTTAGATTATTTTTTTTGTAAGTTATAGGAAAAAACTTTATGATAATGGTTTATAAAATGAAAAAAAATAATAAAACTCTTAAAGATATATTGGATATTATTTTATATGATAATCCTGCTACTCAGGATGAAATTGCTCAAAAGCTAGGTGTAAGTAGGCGTTATGTCACTCAATTACTTAAACCTTTAATAGATAAAAAAATTGTAAAAAGAGCATATATTCTTGATTTAAAGAAATATGAAGAATTTGCTGAACCGATTGGGGAAGATTTTTCATCAAAAGACCATTCTGCGACATTTTTAATTAAAGGAATGTTACAAACTATGGAAGAACATGTTTTAAAACAATTAAAAACAGCTTTCACTGCTTTAATAGAAAATAATATTGATAAAGCAGAATTAGCAATGGAAATGGATTATACAACTAATAATATGTTTGAAAAAATACGATCTTCAGTTGATACTGTTGTCAGTATTGATCCTTCTACTCAATTTTCAAAAACACTTATTTTTAATGAGATTGCTTATGATTTAGAACGTATTGGTGATTATTCTGATCATTTTTCAAAGTTTACTATAAATGAAAATACTGAGGAAGTTAATGAGGCTATTTTAGATTTATTAAAATCTATGTATAAATCTATAAATAAAATGATACAAAATTCTATGAAAGCTTTTTTAAATGGAGAATTATCTCTTAAAGGAGATATTATGGATCTTGAAGAGAAAATTCATAGTTTACAGAAAAAAGCTCTTAATTGTATAGCTATTGAGATGGCTGAAACCTCATTTGAAGATAAAACTGAGTCTACTTATTATATTTATCTATCTCGGCTTGTTAAATCCTTTGAAAGGATTGGAGATATTTGTGTTGAAATATTAGATGCTGCAACTGAATTCCACAAGAATATTCCTCGTCCTACTGTTCCAAGGAGCTTTAGAAAATAATATTATTAAAAAATAAAAAATTTAGACAAATCTTAAATATAAAATATTCTAAATAAAAGATTTTTATAAAAAACTTTTAATAAAAAATTTTTAATAGTTTTCATGAAAAATAGTTAAGAAGTTGATCTGATAAAAATAGAATACTGTTTCATTGTTTTTTATCCTTATCCATATATTCTTTTATCTTTTTATCTTCCCAATCTTCTCCAAATATTTTATTTTTAAAAACAAATATTCTTAAAAATTGTAATACTATGAATATTCCCCATATAACAACTACAAATAAAAACCACCAAAATCCTGGTGAAAAAATTAAATTTATTATGAATAAAAAGATATTTATTATAATATATGAAATTAAGCTTCTATAGAAAATTTTAACTTCTTTTACTCTTTTTTTAGCATTATAATAGCTTTTTTTATCATAATTTTCCATACAATCTCCTCTTCTATATCATCACCTAAAAATATAGGCTTATATGATAGAATTGCATATTTAATACATTTATCTATTTAATACATATTTATATGCTTAATATATATTTAATGCATATTGGTATACTTATATATATTATTAATTTTATATAAATTTTTTATATTCAATTTCTTATTCAATATTTTCATATTCACTTTTTTATATTCATTATTTTTTTTATAAATATGTTTATGCTTTGATTTTATTGTTTATTTTCTATTTTAAGCTCTTTAATTAAGATTTTATTAATCTTTTATAGATATGTTTTTTATAAATTGCATTTTTAGAGTTTTTTTTTATTTATGAGTATTAATTCTTTTTTGGCTTTTTAGTGATATTGTAGTTAGATAATAATTTGATGAATTTTATTTCACTTTTTATGAACTATGTTTTTTCTTTTTTTATTTTTTTAATAATTTTTTCATACTTTTTTATTTTTTTTATATGATTGTTCCTATTATGTGTACTATTGTTCACATAGTAGTAAATTTTATATACTAAAAATTGTAACTTATTTTTGAGGTGTAAAAAATATGAAAAAAAATAATATAATCCTAATAATAGTCGTTGTTGCTATAATAGCTGTAGTTGCGATGATATTTGCAAGTGGTGGTAGTGCTACTACTATTGATGTTGTTGGATCAACATCTGTCCAGCCTGTTGCAGAAAAACTTGCTGAAACTTATCAATCATCTCACGCTGATGTTAAAATCAATGTTCAAGGTGGAGGTTCAAGTGTAGGTATTAAAAGTGCTCAAGATGGAACTGCTGATATTGGTACAAGTTCTAAAGAGTTAAAAGCTGATGAAAAGAAAGGTTTAACTGAATATACTCTTGGTCAAGATGGTATTGTTATAGCTGTAAATAATAATAATTCTGTTTCTGGTCTTACAACTGAACAACTTAAAGATATTTATTCTGGTAAAATAACCAATTGGAATGAAGTTGGAGGTTCAGATGCTCCGATTCATTTAATAACTCGTGAAGATGGTTCTGGCACATTAGATGCATTTGAAGCTATTGTAATGGGTAAAGATACAAAGATAAAATCTGATGCAATTGTTCAAAGTTCTACTGAAGCTGTTAAACAATCTGTTAAACAAGATCCTGATGCTATTGGTTTTGTATCATATGCACATATGAGTGATGATGTTAAAGCATTAACTATTGGTGGTGTTGCTCCTAGTGATGTTACAATAGGTGATGGTTCTTATGAATTACAAAGACCATTCATTTTTCTTGTTAAAGGAACTCCTACTGGTGATGTAAAAGAGTTTATCGATTGGGTAATGAGTTCTGAAGGAACAAAAGTTTTAAATGATGAAAAGATTGTAAAATCTTCTAATCAATCCTATTCCAGTTAAATCTTTATTTAAAACTTTAAAGTCTTTTAATTAAAAGTATTAGATTCATTAGAACTTTTTAAATTTGTTTAAATAAATTCTAATGACTAATAAATTTTAATTAAATTCTAATGCTTTTAATAAATTTTAATAATTAAAATAACTAATAATAATTTCTATATTTCAATTAAAATCTTAAATTATTATTTTATAATCAGATTAGTGCTGATTATTACTTATAAAATATAAATAAATCTATGAATCATTATATTTTCTCAAAATGAACATTAATTATTGATAAATTTGCTTAATAATAATAGTAAGGATTTTTATCTTTTCATTTATATTTTTCGATTATAGCTGAACCTTAATTTTTAAATAGTTCCAAGTTGAACTAAAAATTAAGGTGATGTTATGAACTCAAAATATAAGGGAATAATCATTCTTGCCATAATTGTTATCTTGGCTTTTTTATTGATTAATCCTGGCACAGACTACGAAAGAATTGATATTGTAGGTTCTACTTCTGTACAACCTTTAGCAGAAAAATTAGCAGAAAACTATATGAAATCTCATGAGGGAGTAAGAATTTACGTTCAAGGTGGTGGCTCTGGAATGGGTATAAGAAGTACAGACCAAGATCTTGCAGATATTGGTATGAGTTCAAAAGAACTTTCCCTTGAAGAAAAAAAGAACATTACTGAAGTCCCAATTGGAAAAGAAGGTATTGTAATAGCTGTAAGTAATCAGAATAATATTTCAAAACTGTCTATAGAACAAATAAGAGATATTTTCAATGGAAAAATAACTAATTGGAAAGAATTAGGTGGAAAACCAGGAGAAATTAATGTTATAACTCGTGAAGAGGGATCTGGTACAAGATCTGCCTTTGAATCTATTGTCATGGATGATACAAAGATAAAAAATTCTGCTGTTGTTCAAAGTTCTACTGAATCTGTAAAACAATCTGTTGCAAGTGATCCTAATGCCATTGGGTTTGTTTCTTTTGCACATATGAGTGATGATGTTAAAGCAATCTCTGTAAATGGTACTTCACCTTCTGAAGAAACAATTTATAATGGGGATTATCCTTTACAAAGGCCTTTCTTGTTTCTTATTAAAGGAACTCCTACTGGTGAAGTAAAAAATTTTATTGAATGGATTAAATCTCCAGCTGGAATTGAAATTATTAAGGAAGATAAGATAATTCCTATTTGATGTGATATGTTCACGAATTATGAATATTTGTTAATTTCAAAAATTATTTAAATCAAAAAGTAATAATTAAAGAATTATTATTATTAAGATTATTATTAAGATTATCTATTAAGACTATTATTAAAATTATTATTAAAAGTTATTATCAATGATCATTATTAAAATATTACTAAAAATTATTAACTAAAAACTATTATTAATACTATTAAAGATGTTAAAAATGATATTAAAATACTATTGAACATTATTATTAAAATATTATCAAATATTATTATTAAAAATCAAAATAATACTTAAGGGATTATTATGGAAAGAAATAGATTTTCTGAATTCTTAATAGAAAAGGGGTTATTTATAACAGCTATTTTTTCTATTATTATAATTCTTCTAATTGTTTCATTTATATTAATTGAAGGACTTCCAGCTTTTGAAGATTATGGTTTCTTTCGTTTTTTATTTGGAATGACGTGGGCTCCGAATGATGGTGATTTCGGAGTTTTTGCTATGATTATAGGATCAATTTATGTGACAATGTTGTCTTTATTAATGGCTGTGCCATTATCACTTCTTTGTGCTATATTCATGGCTGAAGTAGCTCCAAACAATGTTAGACGTATTTTAAAACCAGTTATTGAAACTTTATCAGGAATTCCTTCAGTTGTTTATGGATTTTTTGGTTTAATTGTTTTAGTTCCACTCATAAGGACTTACTTTGGAGGTACTGGTTTCAGCATGTTTACTGCTGCTATTATTCTAACAGTCATGGTTTTACCTACAATTATAACAATATCTCAAGATTCATTAAGAGCAGTTCCTCAAGAATATAGGGAAGCATCTTTTGGGCTTGGAGCAACTAACTGGCAGACAATACGACACATCATATTTCCCGCAGCACTTCCAGGAATTATAACTGCAATAATTTTAGGAATGGGTAGAGCAATTGGAGAGACATTAGCTGTTATTATGATTGCAGGTAATGTTGTTCAAATACCAGGATCTATATTTGATCCTGTAAGAACTTTAACTGCTAATATTGCTTTAGAAATGGGTTATGCAACAGGTCTTCATTATAATGCATTATTTGGAACAGCAATAGTTCTTTTCTTAATAATCATGATACTACTATTAATTGCAAACTATATACAACATAAATATAAGGTTGATGTTGGAGGAGGATATTTATGAGTGGATTAAATTTTCAAAAAATATTATCTCCAAAGACTTCTCAAAAAATAATGAATTCAATCTTTGTAATTTCAGGACTCGTAACAATATTAATCTTAATAATTATATTAGGTTATATTCTGATAAGAGGACTTCCAGTTGTAAATCTTGGATTTATATTTTCAAATCCAATTGATTCAGGAGCATCTGGTGGAATCTTTCCAATGATTGTTTCTAGTTTATATGTTACTCTTATTGCAGGTATAGTTGCAACACCTCTTGGTGTTGGTGCCGCAGTATACCTTGTTGAATTTGCTGGTGAAAGTAAAATCACTAAACTTATTAGATTTGGTGCAGAAACTCTTGCTTCAATCCCTTCTATTGTTTATGGTTTATTTGGTTTAGCATTTTTTGTTATTGCCGTGGGGCTAGGATGGTCAATCATATCTGGTGGATTAGTATTAGCTATAATGGCACTTCCAACAATATTTCAGGTTTCAGAAGTTACAATTTCTTCAATACCTAGTTCTTATCGTGAGGGTAGCTACGGTTTGGGTGCAACAAAATGGCAAACAATTTATAGAGTAGTGCTTCCAGCTGCAATACCTGGTATTGTAACTGGTGTAATTCTTGGAATGACTAGGGCTATTTCAGAAGCAGCTGCAGTAATGTTTGCAGTTGGAGCTTCTCTTTCAATGCCTTTATCAATATTTGACCCTGGAAGACCATTACCACTTCATTTGTATATATTAGCTACTGAAGGTATTTCTCTTGAAAATGCTTTTGGAACAGCTGCAGTTCTTGTTATAATCGTATTGGCATTAACTATAACTACAAACTATTTAGTGGATAGATATCAAAGGAAAATTATGGGGAGATAATTAGCTATAAAGATAATTATTTTAAATATATTTTACATATATTTAGATATATTTAAAGATATATTAAATAAATTTTAGATAAATTTTAGATAGATTCTGGGAATGTATCAAAGAACTTGAAATTAAATTTACATTATATAATATTTAATTTATTACATAAATTTATATTAAACATATAATTACACTATAATTAATTTATACATATAATTAACTTAACAAAGGGGTTAATAATGAATAGAATTGAAGTAGAAAACTTAAATGTATATTTTGGGGATGCTCATATTCTTAAAGATATTAATACAGGTATTCCAAAAAATACTGTTACTGCACTTATAGGTCCTTCTGGTTGTGGTAAATCTACATTTATTAGGACTATTAATAGAATGAATGATTTAATTCCTAGCTTTTCACATACTGGTAATGTATATCTTGATGGTAAAGATGTTTATGATCCTAAAATGGATGTTGTAGACCTTAGAAAAAAAGTAGGAATGGTTTTTCAGAAACCAAACCCATTTCCTAAGTCAATATTTGAAAATGTTGCTTATGGTCTTAGAATTCATGGAATAAGTGATGATGATGCTATTTCTGCAAGAGTAGAAGAAAGTTTAAGAGCTGCTGCATTATGGGATGAAGTTGAAGATAAACTTGATAACTCTGCTATGGGATTATCTGGAGGTCAACAACAAAGATTATGTATTGCTAGAACAATAGCTAATAATCCTGAAGTTATACTAATGGATGAACCTTGTTCTGCTTTGGATCCCATTTCAACCACTAAAGTGGAGGATTTGATTCATAAACTTAAGAGAGACTATACAATTCTTATTGTAACTCATAATATGCAACAAGCTACAAGAGTTTCTAAATATACATCATTCTTTTTAAATGGAGAGATTATTGAAAGTAACTTAACTGATAAACTTTTTGTTGATCCTAAAAATAAGAAGACTGAGGATTATATTACTGGTAGATTTGGTTAATACAATCTTTGTAAACAAAAAGACATGAAAATTTTATAAAATTATTAAAATAAATTATTGAAATATTTCTATTAAAATAATATATTAAAATAAAACTATTAAAATAAAAATATTAAAATAGAGCTATTAAATTAAAACTATTAATTTAATAAATTATATAATGATTGAAATTCATTTTTTAATCAGTTATTTAGCTATCTATTGATTCGATAACTATTTATTGTAAAATAAAGATAATTTATAATAATTAGATTATTTGGAATTAAGATTTAATTTAAAAATCCATTTTAAATCTTAATAATTTTTAATTTAAAAAAGTTGATAATTTGATACTTTAAACAAATTTAACAAGGGGATGTGCTTGATGGATAAAGAATATCCAAGAATATCATTTAAAAATAGAATAAACAATGTGAAAGATGAAGCAGAAAAGATGGGACAAATGGTAATGGAAACTCATCGTAGTGCTATTACCTTACTTAATGATTATGATGAAAAAATAGCTGATGAAGTAGTTGAGAAAAGTAAAGAAATTGATCAAGCTGCTTTTGACTTAGAGAGAAGATGTATTAAGTTTATAGCTGTTGAACAACCAGTTGCTGGAGATTTAATGTTTATTGAATCTACTATAAGAGTAAGTAGTCATATGAAAAGAATTGGTTATTTAGCTTCTAATATAGCTGATTTATCTGTTTTAATTAAGGATGTGTCTGTCCCAGATAAATTAATGGAAGATTTACAATATATGGCAGATTATGTCCAAATGATGTTAAGTAAAGGATTTTATGCTTTCTTAAATCAAAATTTAGATACTGCAAAAGAGCTTAGAAATGATGATGATAAAGTCGATGATTTATTTGATTCAATATTAGAACAAGTCACAGATAATATGTTTGAAGATAAAGAAAATATTAATCAAACTATTAATCTAATATTTATAGCTAGATTCCTTGAAAGGATTGCTGACAGGGCTGTAGATATTGGTAGGAGAACAATATTTATGATGACTTTTAAAAAACCTAAAAACTAATCATAAAACTAATAATTAGGCTAATAATTAGACTAAATATTAAATTAACTATTAAACTAATTATTAAACTAATTTTTAATTTTTTATATTCTAATATTATTAACATTCCTAATATTTTTAATATTCTCAATATTTTTATATATTTCTAATACTTTTAAATAAGATAATTAATATTTTTAATTAATATTTTTTATAATAACTTCTATAATAAATAATATTCTAATAAATATTCCATAATTTTTAATTAATTTATTTTAACCTTGCTGTAGCGTGTCTATGTGCCCAACATTGAATACATACTCCAATAGGAAGTCCTGCAGTATGTGTAGAAACTTTTTTGACTTTAACACCTAATGCAGTTGTTTTACCGCCCAATCCCATTGGACCAATTCCACTATTATTTATTTCTTTTAATATTGAATCTTCTAGTTTATTAAGTAGAGGGTCTGGATTTTTATCTCCTAATTTTTCAAGAAGTGCTTTTTTAGCGGTTTTCAAAGCAAGGTCTGAGGTTCCACCTATTCCAACTCCAACTACAATTGGGGGGCATGGTTTTCCGCCAGCTTTTAAAACAGTTTCGACTACAAAATTTTTTACTCCTTCTATACCTTCTCCTGGTAAAGCCATTTTCAAAGCATTATTATTCTCAGATCCAAATCCTTTGGGGAGTATTGTAAATTCAATATAATTTTCATTTATTAATTCTATGTCAATTTGAGGAATCATTGTTCCACTATTGTTACCACTATTTTCTCTTGTTATAGGATCCACTATATTTGGTCGAAGGGGTGTTTTTTTTGTTGCTTTTTGAACTCCTTTTATTATCCCATTGTATATTGTTTCATAAATATTGTTATCTTCAAATTCAACTTTCCCAATTTTTACAAAAATTATAGGCAATCCTGTATCTTGACACATTGGAATTGCTTTTTTTTCTGCAACTTCAATATTTTTTAAAATAGCTTCAATATTTAGCTGGGGTAATTCATCATTCTCTACTTTAAGAGCAGATTCTAACGATATTTTAACATCTTCTGGTAAACTTATTGCTGCTTTTTTGTAAAGTTGACAAATTGTATCTTCAACTTTTTTTTCTGTAATCATCTCTTATTCCCCTTTAATTGTTATATTGAATTTCTAAAAATAGTGAGTATCTATAAACTTTATTTGTAAAATTTAGTATATTAAATTTATCATATTTTAATATTGAATATGAGGTAATTATGAGATTATAATTAATAATTTTATAATATAAAAATTGAATCGATTATATTTTGTATAATTAATTTATAATAGTTTGTTTTAATTTATATAATATTTCAGTTTAGGATTAAATAGAAATATTAAAATATTATAAAATGATTTTTAAGTAAAATTAGTAAAATTAGTAAAATTAGTAAAATTAGTAAAATTAGTAAAATTAGTAAAATTAGTAAGAAGTTATTACTTCATAACTCCTTTTAATCTTTTAAGTTCATTAGCTATTTTATTTTGTTTTTTAGAAACCATATCTATGGAATTATTACTAAGTGCATTTGTTGGACAAGATTCTACACATTTTTGGGTTTCTTCATTTGTGCAAAGATCACATTTTTTTGCTAGACCAATCTCATCCATAGAAATTGCCCCAATTGGACAAACATCTCTACACATTCCACATCCAATACATTTATCACCATTAATAACTATTGCCCCACCAAGTTCTTCAATAGCTCCTTCAGGGCATATATTTAAACAAGGTGCTTTTTCTGGTGTACAATGCATGCAAAATAGAGGTACTCCTTCATTTACTCTGATTGCATTCATTGGACAATTTCTTTCACATTTTGCACAACTTACGCAGAGTTCTGGATTTGAAACTAATTCACTCATTTTTGTACCTTCTTATCAATCATTAATTAATTTTTTATTAAACTATTTAATCCTTAAAAGACCTACTAGATCTTGAATTACTAGTTAGTATACTTACAATGCCTTTAGCTTTAGGTTTTGATGTTCCAGCTAATTTTGATAAATGTTCTTTTTGTTTTTGAAGTTTAATTTTATCAATATCGATTAGTGAAATAGCTCTTTTAGAACATGCTTTAATACAAGCAGGACCACCATCTCTATCTTCGCATTGATTACATTTTTGAGCTTTCTTATCTTCTACACTTACAGCTCCAAATGGACAAACCATCATACAAAGTCCACAAGCTATACACTTATCTTCTTCAACTCCTTTTCCTATAATAGCTTCTGTTGGACATATTGCTTTACAAGGAGCATCTTCACACTGTTGACATATTATTGGATAGTATGTCCCTTCAATTTCTCTAATGTTTATTCTGGAAGTTCCATAAAGTCCGCAACAAGCACTTTCACAGTCTAAACAACCATTACATAAATCTGGTTGTACTAATATTTTTTCCAACTTCAGCCCTCCAGTATATATTTATTTTATTCCTAATTCTGCACATTGATTATCAACATAATCTTGTATTCTTTCTTTTTCTTCATCTGAAAGATGTTTAAACCTTTTTTGAGCATTTAAAAATTCATTTACAGGTTTTCTATCCTGTGGTTTATATGTTAACTTGAAGTCACCATTTTCAATTTCGTATAATGCCCAAGAACCTGTTTCAACAGCTAACCTTCCAAGTTCAATAGTTTTTGAAGGACTATATCCCCAACCAGTGGTACATGGTTGATTTAAATGTATGTAAGCCGGACCATCAACTTCAGATGCTTTTTTAACCTTTCTCATAAAATCTTCAGGGTATGCAATTGAAGCTGTAGCTACATATGGTACGCCATGTGCTGCCATAATAAGAGGAACATTTTTTTTAGGTTTATCTTCTCCAAAACTATCTTTTCCATGTGGGGAAGTTGTAGTAGATGCACCATAAGGTGTAGAAGCACTTCTTTGAATTCCAGTATTCATATAAGCTTCATTATCATAACAGATATATATCATGTTATGTCCTCTCTCCATGGCTCCTGATAATGATTGCATACCTATGTCTGCAGTTCCTCCATCACCACCAAAAGCTACTACATTAACATCTGTTTTTCCTTGAGCTTTAAGTGCACTTTCAACACCAGATGCAACAGCACCAGCATTTTCAAAAGCTACATGTATCCAAGGTATTTCCCATGCAGTTTCAGGGAAAGGAGTTGTAATAACTTCTAAACAACCAGTAGCTGAAATAGCTACAGTATTCCTACCTAATGCTTTTAATGCTAACCTTACTCCTATGGTAGCTCCACAACCAGCACAACCTCTGTGTCCTGGTGCTAAAAGTTCTTCTTCAGGTAATTTCATATAATTTCTCTCCTATGTTAATTTTATATAGTCTGCTTTTATTCTTTTAAACCAATCCAAGTAACATCTTTTTCAGGGTTTTTAGTTTTTTCAACTACTTCTTCAATATAATTCGGTGTTATATCTCTTCCTCCAAGCCCTATGATGAAATCATATGCTTCAATATCAATTTTTGCTTTGATATCATTGTACAATGCTCCACCAACACCGAAAGAAATATTTTTATCAAGTACTGCAACTTTTTTAGCATTTTGCACTGCTTTTTGTATTTGTTCTTGTGGGAATGGTCTATAAACTCTTATTTTTAAAAGTCCAACTTTTTCGCCACGATCCCTCATTTCATCAACACAAACTCTTACTGTACTACAAATTGATCCCATAGCAACTATAATGATTTCAGCATCTTCACATTTGTATTCTTCAACAAGATCATATTTTCTTCCAAATATTTCTTCAAACTCTTGGTTTGTTTTTTCAATTACTTTTAAAGAGTTTTCCATGGCTTCTTCAATTTGATATCTTGCTTCCATATAATAATCTGGATCTGTTAATGTTCCAAGTGACATTGGTGCTTCTGGATTTAAAAATGCATGTTCTGGTTTATATTCTGGAAGGAATTTATCTACTTGTTCTTGGCTAGGGATTTCTACAGGTTCTACTGTATGGGTTAATATAAACCCATCTAAGCATACCATAGATGGTAATAATACTTTATTATTTTCTGATGTTTTATATGCCATAAGTATAGAGTCAAGAGCATCTTGTCCATTTTCAACATAGATTTGCATCCATCCAGAATCTCTTTGTGCTATGGAATCTTGTTGGTCATTCCAAATACTTAATGGTGCAGATATTGCTCTGTTTGCATCAGCCATCACTATTGGCATCCTCATTCCTGCAGCAGCAAACAATATTTCATGCATTAACATTAATCCTTGGGATGAAGTGGCTGTAAAGACTCTTACTCCTGCTCCACATGCTCCAACAGCAGCACTTATAGCACTATGTTCTGATTCAACTCTAATATATTCTGCATCAATATCTCCATCAGCTACAAATTGTGCAAGATATTCTGAAATTGATGTTTGTGGAGTGATAGGATAAACAGGAATAACTTTTGGTTTAGCTAATTTTACAGCTTCAGAAACTGCTCTGTTAGCTGTCATAACTTTTTTTGTCATTTATAATTCTCCTATGTTTTTTAATTTTTAAATCTTAAATTTTTCATTTGATGTTTTCCATTTAAATTAATGCTTTCTAATTAGTATGATTGATTATTTTCTTTGATTGATTATTCTCTTTCCATCTTGATCGCTTTCACTGGGCATTCTACTTCACATATCCCGCAACCTTTACAATAATCATAATCTATATCATGATCTTTATTTATACATCCTTCTGGACAGAACATAATACAGTTATCACAATCAATACACTTTTCTTTATCAAGAATAGGTTTAAATGTTCTCCAACTTCCTGTTTTATTATTTCTAGTACTTCCAGGGGTTTTTACAGCTCCTCCAACAGAATCCATTTAATCACCTTATGTTTAAAATTAAATCTTTATTATAAAATTATTTTATTATAGAATTATTTATATTATAAAATTAATTATAAAATTATTCTATTATTGAATTATTCTTTTATTATAGAGTTATATTTTGTATTAAAAGTTATACTATAACTTTAAGATTATTAGCATAACTTTAAAAATTTATTATAAATTTAAAAATATTTTAAAATATTTTAGAATATTATAAAAATATTTGAAATCTTCAAAAATTAATTTAGTCTATTAAATTTGATTATAAGCAATTTCAGCGGCCTTTGAATTTTTATCTCCAAGTTTTCCAGGAAAAGTTTCTTTTATAACTTTAATAATAGACTCAAGAGACACTTCGCCACTTTTTTTTGCAAATGATCCTAACATAATAGTATTTACAATAGGAACTCCTAGATTTTCTAAAGCAATTCCTGTTGCATCAATATTATAAATTTCTTTGTCCTTATTTTTTTCTAGGTTTTCTTCTTTATTTGTGTTTATAATTATAGAACTGTCATTTTTTATTCCAGAAAAGACATTTACAACATCTAACAATCCATCGTCAAGGACAACCACATAATCAGGATTTTGAACTTGATATCTTATTTGTATAGGTTTATCATCAATTCTTGTGAAAGCCATAACAGGAGCGCCCCGTCTTTCTACTCCAAAGAACGGAAATGCTTGTGAAAATTTCCCATCTTCGAATGCAGCCTTTGCTAATATCTCTGCTGCGGTAACGGCACCTTGTCCTCCACGGCCGTGAAAACGAATTTCAATCATTCAAATTTCCTCCATTCATCATGTATAATCATTATAAATTACAAGATATATAAACTTTTACAATGTTATAAAATTATTCATTATTATTAAAAAATAAATATTACTATTATTATCACTATTATTACTATTATTATTTATTATTAATTAAAAATATGAATTTAGAGATATAATTTAATAAATTAATTTAATAAATTAACTTAATAAAATATAAATTTTAATAAAATCAATTTAATGAATTAATTATAATTAACAATATAATAAAACAACATAATGAAACAGTTTATTTAATAAAATAATTTATCAATTATTAAATATATATTATCCATTATTAAATATATAATTATAAAAATAATCCTATATAATCATAATAATCTATAAAAGATAATTATTATAAAAAAGAATTATAAAAAATAAAAACAATTATAAAAAATTATAAGAATAATTATGAAAATAAAAGTTGAGATTTTATGACAATACTTATTGTAACTGGAAATTTAGCATATTCTTCAGTTGAAAAAGTTGCTTCAGAGTCTGATAGGGAAGTTATTGTCCATTTAGCCGATTCACAAATAGCTGCGTTTTTGACTCCAAGAATGATAATTAAAGAATTGAAAAATAACTATGAAGAAGAGTTAAATAATGGTTCTATTGATCTTATTATCACTCCAGGACTTATGAGGAAATCTACTGATGAAATATCTGAATCTTTAAACATTCCAACATTTAAAGGACCAACCGATGGGGCAGATATTGGGATGGTATTAGATCTGATTGACGACTTAAAACTTTCAACTTCTAAACCTGCAGATAAATTAATTGAAGAAGAAAAAAGAAAAAAAGCTATTAAATTAATAAATGAATTTGAATCAGATATTCAAAACAGAAAAAAGTTGCTTGAAAAGCCTAATAATATATTAGTTGGAAATTTAACGGTTGGCGAAGATTTTCCAATGAGAATTTTAGCTGAAATAGCTAATGCACCTATTTTAACTAAAGAAGAACTTATCAGAAAATGTGAGTACTTTTTGATAAATGGTGCAGACATGATTGATATTGGGATGGTAGCTGGAGAAGATTTTTCAGATAAGATCCCTGATATGATAACCACACTACGCCCTATTGTTGGAAATAAAGCTCTTAGTATTGATACATTGAATCCAAAAGAAATTTCTGTGGCTATTGAAAATGGAATTGATTTGGTTCTTAGTATTGATTTAGGAAACTATAAAGAAGTTCTGCCTCTTTTAAAAAAATATAATGTTCCTGCTGTAGCATTACCAACTAACTTTAGTGAGGAAAAAGTTCCACACACAGTTGATGAAAGAGTAAATTCTATGATAGAGTTAGCTAAAATATGTATTGATGCAGATGTTCAAATAATAGCTGATTTGATTTTAGATCCTGTTAATAGTAGTAGTATTGTTGATTCAATTTTAGCTTGTAGGAAATATCATGAAAAAATGAAAGAACCAATGTTTTTTGGAGTTGGAAATGTTAATGAACTTGTGGACACTGATTCTGTTGGCGTAAATGCTCTACTTTCTGGAATAGCTATGGAACTTGGAGCTAGTATTCTTTTCACTCCTGAAGAAAGTGGAAAAACTCTTGGAAGCGTTTATGAATTAGCTATTTCTAGTAAAATGATGTTTTTAGCTAAGCAAAGAGGATCTATTCCTAAAGATCTTGGTATTAATCTTATTTTATATAAAGATAAAAAGAAAAGAAAAGATATTTATGAAGATTACGAGAATTCTGATTTTGATGTTCCATTAGAAAAAGCAACAGAATCTGTTCGGTTTATTCTTGATCCTGCAGGAAGTTTTAAGATTAGGGTTGAGCATGCTATCGACCCTAGAAACAGTAAAATTATTGTTACTCACTTTAAAAAAACAATCCCTGACTTGACTATCGAAGGAAGATATGTGAAAGAGATTTATGATGAGTTGGTAAGACAAGGAATTGTTACAAGATTGGAACATGCTGCTTATTTAGGTTCTGAGCTTCAAAAAGCAGAAATTGCTATGATTACAGGTAAAGAATATGTTCAAGACTTTGATCTATTTAAAAGATCGCTTGATTTAAACTGATTATTATATAAATATATGTATTACTATTTATTATAATTATATATTTTGTGATTACTTTAGGAATCTCTCTTCTAAATTTTTAAATATTGGGGATTATTATGTCTTATTTTTTATTATCAGTAATTTTTTTTGCTTTATTTTAATTTTATAGTTTTATTTTAGTTTAATTTATAGAAACCCTGAATTATATTATTAATATCTGGAGTAACTTCATTTCCTAACCACTCAATAAGGACTTTTTTACCATTCACTTCAAAGAAAGCTAATCTATAATCTCCTCTTGTATCTGAATGTTGAGTCACATAGAGTATTGTGTGGTTTGCTATTGTTATGTTTTCTCTTTTGGGATTGTTATCGTTATTAGCTATTCCATAAGCGAAATAATCTATATCTCCATGATAAACTTTCTCTCCTTGGGAAGAATCATCATAAACTGTAATATAAATACTATCATCATCATACTTTCCATAAGTTTCAATACCCGAACTAGCTTTAATAGTTCCATTAGAATATTTACTAGGGATCATAGTTATTAATCCATTAATAGTAGTTTTTTCACCTTTAAGCTCAAAAGATTCATCACTAATATTATTAATATTATTGTTAGTATTAATAATATCATTAGCATTATTGGAATTATTATTAGAATTGTTTTGATTATTTAAGCTACTAAAAATAAAATAAGCACCAATTATACAGATTATTATTATAATTCCTATAATGATTATATTTTTTTTATTCATTATACCACTTTTACTTGTTGATGTTTTTGTATAAATATACAATTTTTAATATCAATTTTTAAAAATATAATTTTAATAGATATATTCTTAATGAATATATTATTGATAGATTATTTTTGATAGATATATTTATTATAAATTTAATCTAAAATATAGTTTATAATAAGATATATTAGTAATATTTTAAATAATCTTATAAAAATTATAGTGGCATATTATGGAAAATTGTACAAAATGTGGAAATCCCAAGATAATAATAAAGAGAAAACAATCAGGACAGGTTTTATGTAAAGAATGCTTTATTGAAAGTATTCAGAAAAAAGTAATAAAGACTATAAAAAAAGAAGAACTTCTTGAAAAAGGAGACAAGGTTCTTGTAGCTCTTTCAGGAGGTAAAGATAGTGTAACTCTTCTTGATATTCTTGATACTTTTAGAAAGCGTAATATAATAGATATTTGTGCTGTAACTGTTGATGAAGGGATAAGTGGATATCGCCAAGATGGTGTTGAAATAGCTATTCGTCATGCAAAAAGACTTGGAATAGAACATAAAGTAGTTTCATTCAAAGACTCTTTCAATATTACTCTTGATGAGATGATGAAAATCCCTAATCATAGAGGGTCATGTACTTATTGTGGAGTATTTCGTCGTTGGATAATAAATCGAGCTGCAAGAGATTTTTCTGCTACTAAAATTGCTACTGGTCACAACCTTGATGATGAAACTCAAGCAATATTGATGAATTATCTTGAAGGAAATGTTGACAATTTAACTAAAATAGGTCCTAAAACAGATTCAAAAAGTCCACTTTTTACTCCAAAAATAAAACCTCTTAGAGAGATTCCTGAAAAAGAAATTGGATTATATGTTTTAGCAAAGGACTTAGAAGTCCATTTTGCAGGCTGTCCTTATTCAGAAGAATCTTTTAGAGGTGAAATTGGACAAATAATTAAAAATTTGTCTAAAGATCATCCTACTATTATGTATTCTACGCTTAGAGGTTTTGATAAAATCAAAAAAGCTTTAAATAAAGAATATAAAAGTGAATTTAATTTTGAGAGTTGTGCTATTTGTGGTGAACCCTCTTCAAATGAAATATGTAGGGCATGTACTTTTTTAAATGAGTTAAAATGATCTATTAATAGATAAATTGGTAAAAAGATTAGAATAAACAATAATAAATATAATTATCAATAAAATAATAAATAATAATATAAATAATAAGTAATAATATCTGATATTATCTAATATTATAACTAAAAACACGATTAAATTAGCCAATGACCAAAAATTGGCTATATAATACTAGATTAATTAATAATAATTATTTAATCCGTATATTATTAAGTTATAAGGAGATAAAATATGAATTTTAAACTTATATTCAACAATAAAAATGAAACTAAAACTATTAAAAATGATACTTCTATAAAAGATATTTTAAATGATATGGAACTCTCATCTGAAACAGTAGTAGCTAAAAAAAATGGAGATATTGTTATTGAAGATGAAATAATTGAAGAAGGAGATGAAATTCAACTAATAAAGATTATTTATGGTGGATAGTTTGAGAATGAAATTGAAATCTATATTTTTGGTGTTTAATAATGAAAATTTATTATAAAACTCAAAAAATCAAAAAAATCTATTTTAACTTAAAAGTGAGGAGTTTTAATATTTATTCATATTATTTAAAGACAATAACTATAAATAAATAATTTACCAACCTTATACTCTAAATAAACAATTAATGATTCTATATTCAAGAAATAAGACTAAATTATCAAATATTCAAAAACGAACTTGGTGGGATTTGAACTCGATCTATAAGATTAGGATATGTTCATGGATTAAGCTATTTGAGATGTTTTTTTTATTATTATATTGAATAAAATGTGTATTTACAATCTTTGATTTAGTTGAATAGATAATTATTAAAAATAGTAATATTTATATATAATGAACTACATAATTATAGTATCTATAAATAATTAATATTGGCATGAACTTATTTTTTTTTATTGATGATTTGGAAATCTCACTCTTTTTTATTATTTTTAGGATTATAATATTGGGAAGTATATTTGTTACTTATCTTTTGATATTGAAGAGTATTTAGAGGATAAGAATCTTTTGATCCTTTTTTTATAGGAGTGATAGAGATGAATGATAATATTTGCTATTTAATTATTATTTTTTTATTTTTTGCTTTAATGCATGGGTGTCAGAACAGCTGTCTTCTTGTCATGCATTAAATCAAAAAATAGGAGAATATGAATAATTGGATTTTAATTATTTTGATAAGTTATATATTAATTCACATGCGAAAGAATTATCTAAAGTTAATAATAGTGGAGGAGATTATATAGATAATGTTTATATGTGGCACAAATCACTTATAGACGATCCTCCATACATTAGCTTAGCTATATTCTTTAATTATTGCTCACTTAACTGTGTAACATGTTGTAATCGTTTATTATTATCTGGAAGCGGTGGTTGTACTCCTTTTCATTTAAGTGATATTGATAATCATAAAGACAATATCGATAGTACTACGATCGTAGGAGGGGAACCGTTTGCTCAGGATCTAACTAATATTCATAATATTTTACAACGTACTAAAGATCTTGGTTTAAGAACTAACGCTCTCACAAATGGTTTACATCTTTGGGAGCCGGAAGTACGTAAATTGTGGCCATTAATTGATCATATTAACCTTCACGTGACAGAAGAATTTTTGGGGCTTGGTTTATATGATAGAGTTGATGAGTTGCCTTTTGATGTGGATTATAATATTATTTGGCATCCTAATAATATTCCGTTTGTTTTGGACTGTATGGGCTTATTAGATGGTGATAAGTTTTTTATTAAGAAAGATTTTATGTTCGGTGGGGAAAAATTTATTCCAACTAAAATTTAATTTCTATTTTCTTAATTTTCCTTTTTTTTTTTATTTGAAATTGTTAGTCTTAGAGTTGCGAAACTGAATATTTTAAGTAATTTTTATTATAGTTTAATTTTTTATATTATAAAATTTATATATAATTAATATGATATTTAGTATTAATTTTAGTAATACATTTGTTGAAAAAGGTATGTCAAAATTAGTTTTAAGGTGAGCAACTTTTATGAAAGTTTATTATGAATGTGGTGCTTGTTTTCTTCGTCAATCTAAAGATGCAATGGATTTAGCAACTGATGATGATGCATTAAAACTTGAATTAATGGAAGAAATATTGGATTTTTTAGCTAAAAATTTTAATGAAGATGCATCTTCTAATAAATTAGGTTCAGCTGTACATAGAATCATAAAAGAGAAAACTAATTGTGATGATCCTTACTATAAAGAAAAAATCATTGGAAATAAAATAGCTCTTGAATTCCTTCCTAAAATTCAAAAACTTTTAGAAAAAGATAACACTCTTGAAAATTATATTAAAATAGGTATTGTAGGCAATATACTAGATTTTGGAGCTTTAGGGCTTGACTTTGACCCTCAAAATTTTATACTTTCTAATTTAAAAAAGAAACTAGCTATAAATGATATTGATAAACTCAAAGAATCTATTTCTAATCATAATCGCTTACTTTATCTTGCAGATAATACTGGCGAGATTGTTTTTGATAAACTCCTTATTGAGAAATTAAGAGATTTTGGATTAGAGATTACTGTTGCTCTTAAAGAAAAACCTATTATTAATGATGCTTGTTTAGAAGATGCCTTAGATATTGGTCTTAATGAAATTGCTAATTTAACAACTATTGGTACTGATTCTGTTGGTATAATATATGAAGAAGCTTCTGAAGAATTTAGGAAAATTTTTGATTCTCATGATTTTATAATATCTAAGGGACTAGGGAACTATGAAGGTTTAACTGAAATTGACCTTGAAAATAAAGATGTTTTTTGTCTTTTATGTGTAAAATGTAGTGCCATAGCTAAAGATATTGATCTTAAAGAGAAAGATAATGTGCTTTTAAAGTTATAATCTATAAAAATTAATAAATATGATCATAATTAAGTATAATTAAGTATAATTAAGCAGAATTAAGCATAAGCATAATTAATAAGAAATTAATATAGTTAAAAAATCAATATTATGGTGTTAATTTGAAAATAGGGTTCATTGGTTTTGGAGAAGTTGCTTCAACGATCTCAAAAAAACTTTTAGATAATAATGTTGATGTTTTAAGCTCTATAAATGGTCGAAGTGATAAAACAAAGAAATTGGCTAAAAGTTCTGGAATAGATTTGGTTAATAGCTTTGAAGATGTTGCTTTATCTTCTGATATTTTGATATCTACTGTTTCTCCTTTTGAAGCTTTAGAAATATCTAAAAAATATGGGATATTAACTAATGGAATTTTTTTAGATTTAAATAATATTTCTCCTAAAACAACTTTAGAAATATTTGACTTTTTTAAGGGTATAAATGAAAAAAAATCCTCAAATTTTATAAAAGGATCTATCATTGGGAAAATATCTTCTAAAAATCAGATTATTTATCTTTCTGGGGAAAATTCTAATGATTTAATTCTTTTAAAAGATTATGGGCTTAATATTAAAGTTATAGGAAGTAATATTACAGATGCTTCATATATAAAAATGATTAGAAGTATTTATTCAAAATCACTTACAGCTGTAACTTATGAGGCTTTTAAAATTTCAGAAAGTTTAAATATGGAGGATGAGTTTTTTGAAGTTTTATCTATTACTGAAGGTAAAGATTTTGAAATTCAAGCTAGATCAAGAATTAAAAGTTTAAAAAATTCACATGAAAGAAAATATGAAGAAATGATCGAAATTTTAAAATTTTTAGAAAGTATTCAATCTTCAAATGATTTTAGAGCTAATAATATGATTAAAGCCACAAAAAACAAGTTTAAAGATATAAAATAACTTTTTATGGTTAATAAGATAGTATTATTAATAAAATTATAATTAATAACTGTTATTGTTAATATAGGGCTAATAATTGTTATTGTTAATGAAATTATCTTCATTGACTATGTATTTCATTGGTTATGTATAAAAATCCTTATTCTAAACCCTTCTTTTTTCTTTATTATTTTAGTCGATACTGGTATAAATTGTGAATCAAGTATATACCTTATATAAGTAACATCTCTACTATGTAATCTTAAATTGGTTTTTATTTTTTTATTCTCAACTCTAATTTCACAAGAAAGTTTTCCATCTTTATTAATATAAATTTGAGGATTTAATTTATTTTCTGAAGTTTCTTCCTTTAAATCATTATTTAGATTTCTTTTCAATACTTTTGTTTCAAATTTTGTAAGGTATAATCCTGCATCAATAAATAATGGAACATTATCTATTTTAATATTGGGATTACTTCTAAATTCTCTATTAGCTACACTAGCAGATTCTCCTTTTTCACATTTATCTGCAACATAAAATGATCTTTCAATTACCTTATCAACACTTTGTTCTATTGGTATAACTCCTTTTTCTTCATAACTTTTCATTAGGTTTACTACTTCTTGTCTTGTTACTCCTTCTTCAATTGAACTAATAGCTAAACGAGTAAGGACTGGGCCATAACCTGCTCTTCTAAATGTTGCCCATATAGACTCTTCATCTCTATAAACTCTTCCTTTTATTATTTCATTAATAGCATTTCCATTTAGATAAGATATATTCATTAAATTAGGTCTAGAACAAGTATTCATTCTTTTTTTTATAATATCCCAATTTCTTCTTCCAGGTATTGTTCCTTTTTTTATCTCTTTTTGAAGAATTTTTATCGTTGTTTTTGGAAGTAATTCTTTTGTTTCTTCTGGTATTTCCATATCATTCTCAATAATGGATTTTCTAATTTCTCTTCCAGATATTTTACCAATAGATTCTTTACCATTAGCTTCTTTATCATTAATTTCTAATTCTGGAATGATATGAAAATCCATGTTTCTCCCATATTTCTCTTTTAGAAATTCATTAACAGCAAACCATCTTATAACGTTACGATTGGGAAGACTTCTAGGGATTCCTACAAATATTCCTTGTTTTACAAATTTTTGTGCATATTTAACAATTTCTGGAGTTGATACATTGGCAGCATCTACATAATCCACTACTCCATCTTCTATCATCATAGCTATTCTGATTGGTACACTATATGCTAAAGTTAGTCTATGGTGAAGTCCTTCAATACCTACTACTTTATCTGCTCCTGTAGCTAATGCCATGTCTCTTCTTGCTTCAAAAGGAGTGAAAAATGGTGCATGATTTGCACTATAGCCTTTATTTAGGTATATTACTACTTCATCTCCAGTTTTTTCAGCTATTTCTTTTCCCTTTTCTATTAGCTTTACATGTCCTAAATGTACTGGGTCAAAATCTGCACTTATTCCAATCATATTTTCACAGCGTTATTTTATTCAATAAGATTTATAATGTAAATATAAAAGAATTAAATATAAAAATGAATTAAGTATACAAGTATTTATTATTAGAGCTAAAAATTAATTTTAATTTAATAAAAATTTTAATAAAGTTTTTTAATAAAATTTTTAGTAAATAAACTACAAGATATTGAAATATTAAAAAATAGAAAATAAAATAATCAGTTAGATTAATCTGATTATAAATAATAAATTTATTTTAAAGTTATTTAAGTATAGCTTTAATTATCAAGAAGTCTAATTATTCCAGTTAATACTAACCAGATACCTATTAATGCTCCTAAAACCATAGGATCTCTAGCATAAGTTCCTAAAATTATGTATATAACACCTAATATTATTCCAAGAACTCCACTCCAAAATGAAAAACCACTATCTTTATTTCCAATTAATGTTACTAGTCCTGCAATAATAAGTAATATTCCAGCTAAGTATATTGTCAGAGCAGCTAAAAATGCAAAGGTATTTGGACTAAATAATAAGATTAAACCTAAAATTAATATTAAAATACCAATAATTACTGTAGCTATGCCTCTGCTAGGACTATAATCTACTTCTGAAATTCCACTAATTAATAAAAATACACCCATTAAAAGAACGGCCACACCAATAATAGCTTGAGCACCAATTAACCCTAACATTGGAAACGCTATTATAATTAAACCTAATACTATTGCTAAAATACTAAGCATTGATTTTTTCATATTTAAACCTCCATACTACAAACCATATTTCAATATATTATCATTAATTTATATTCTATAAATATAATTTCTGTAAATATAATTTATATTTTATAAATAATATATAATAATACATAAGAATACTAATAATACTTTATGTAATTTTATTTATATATTTTTTTGTATTTTTTGTACTTTTTAATTGGTTTAATTGCATACATTTTTAATTTAATTATATAAGGGGTAGATGTTTAATTTTTGTTTTAGATTTGTTAAAATTTTTAGAATTTATTTCAGCTAGCCATTCATTTTTACATTGGCATTCATAATCATCTATAATACTTTGTTTAATATTTGAATCAATAATTGCGTGTTTAAGATCTTTATTACATTTTTTACAATTATATGGTCCTCTACGAGATCCAAAACCTGATGTATCCATAAATGAAGGAATATTTAAATTTTTTCTAGCTTCATTTATGATCTTAATTACACTCCATATCCAAGGGGGTTGGTAAGATCCTTTTCTCCAAAATCTTTCTATTATTGTTCCTTTGTGTATTGTTGCTGGACAAAAAGAAACTCTACTTACTCCAACACTTTCTGCATAGTATGATGTTTGAATAGCTTCATCTATTGCTTCTTTTTCTGATGTTAAAATTGGTTTTATGAAAATATATGCTTTAGATTTAGCTTTATAATTATTATCTTCATCATTATCTATTTTTGCTATTATATTTACAGCTTTTTCAAAGTCTTCTTTTGAAAATCCTTTGTTAATCTTTTCTTCTCTTATAAAGTCATTTTGAGATTCTAATCCAATGCTTACTTCAAATAACCTATCTCCAATAATTGAAAATATTTCCTCAATATTTTCTTTTTTTACATATTCTGGACGAGATTCAACTATAACTTCTTTTATTTCATCTATTTTTGAAATAGTTTCAAGTATTTCATATCGAACTTCTTTAGAAATTTCTTGAAGATTTAGAAAGCTTCCTGAAACAAATATCTTAATAGCTATTGGCATAGTTTTACCATCAGCTTTTATATCATCTATATGTCTATCTAATTCTTTTTTAAATAATTGAATTATCAGTTCATCATCAATTGGTTCTAATGTACAGTCTGAAATATAACTACACATAGTACATCCTCCAGAATCTCCTAATGCCCATGAACAGCCTGGAGTTGGAACTATTACAAATAAACTTTTTCCAGATCCTCTATAAAGTAAATCATCTTGATACCAACTTGTAGATAACCTTTCTGGAGGTCTTGTTTTCATTCTTTCAAGGTAATTATCTCTTATTTCTTTATTAAGTTTTTGAATTTCCATTATTTTTAACTCTTACTTTATTTATTTGTTTTATATGAGATATTGTTTTATCTGTGATTACTTATATATGATTATATATAATATTATTCTAATATTCTTTTTTATATTTATATTTATTTTTAATTTTTAAATCTTTAAGATCTATAATATTATATAAAATCTTTAAGTTATAAATTATTAATTATTAATATTATTATTTTAATATAATAACATGTTTTATAGGATTAAGATTAAAAGTAAAATTAAGAAATAAAAAATATAAATAGATTAACAAATTAGTAAGTTTTAGGTATTATAAGTTATATAGAAGATTATAATTTATATGGAAGTGAAACAATCTCTGATATACCATTAGATTATTTTAATGATAAAGAAAAAAATCAAGATTCTTTGGAAAATAATGAAAATCATAATTCTAATAATTTTGACATTAATAATAGTATTATTAATAATTTTAATTTTTATGAATTAGCTAAAAAACATGGTTTTAAAGAAAAAAATGTTAAAACAATTCTTAATAAAAGTAAAGAAAATAGGGGAGTATTTTTAGGAGATTATTCTTTAAACCCTTACTTGGGCTGTTCTTTTGATTGTAAATATTGTTATATTAATGGAAGCAAATATGCTGGTTCTACTAAGTCTTTTTATATAAAATCTAATGCTTTAAATATTCTTAAAAATCAATTAAAAAGAAAATCAAAGATAGGTGAGCGAGGGATTATTCTATTTGGATCTGCCACTGATCCTTATATTGACATTGAAAAAGAGCTATTTCTTACTAGAGATTTACTAAAAATAACTAATAGATTTAGATTTCCTATACACTTAGTAACTAAATCTGATCTGGTTTTAAGAGATATTGATTTGTTTAAAAAAATTAATGAAAATGGAATATTGCCAAAAGATATAGAAAAACTTGATTCAAAAGTAATTATAACATTTTCATTTTCAACATTGGATGAAAAAGTAGCTAAAATTTTTGAACCAAATGCTCCAAATATAAATAGAAGGTTAAAGGCTATTAAAAAATTAAAAGATGAAGAATTTTTAGTAGGAGTATCATTAATGCCTCTTCTTCCTTTTATTTCAGATTCATATGAATCTATTGATAAAATTATTTCTATTTTCAGTGATATTGAAGTTGACTATGTTTTTGGAGGATCTCTTACATTATTTGGTGAGAGGGATAATGATTCTAAAACAAAGTATTATAAAATACTTAATGAAAACTTTCCTAAATTTGTTGAACCTACTAAAAATATTTTTAAAGAAAAAGAATATCCTAATATTAGCTATCAAAATAATATTTATAAAAATCTAGAGAATGTTTGTAGAAAATATAATATTAAAAATTCAATTATTTAGAATTCTATTTAGAATCTAATGTAATAAATTGCAAAAATAGAATGAATCACAGTAAAATAAACAATAAATGTATAATAAACTATAATGATTTGATATTATAAAAAATAGGAATAATGTATAAAAAATAAAAAAGAAATAAAAAGAAGTTATTCAGCTTAAAAGCTGCTTATAACGTCTCCTAATAATTTAATAGATTCTTCTTTATCTGGTCCGATTGGGGAACCTGCTACGTATTGTGTAACACCCATTTCTCCGAGAGCTTCGATTTTTGGTATAAATTCATCAGGTGTACCACATACAGAGAAAGCTTCCATTAAATCGTCACTTACTGCACTAATAGCTCCACCAAAGTCACCTTTACCAATTAATCCTCCGAGTTTTTCGTTGATTCCTTCAGGTAATCCATGTCTTTGTAATACAGGAGGTGGGGAACCGGCAGCAATGAAAGCTACAACAATTTTTGCAGCATTTACAGCAGCAGCAGAATCAGCAGCAATAGAACAGCAAGTGTATGCAGCTACGTCAACATCAGACATAGATTTTCCACCAGCTTTAGCTCCTTCTTCAATTAAAGGTACTGCAGCTTCAAAGTCTTTAGGATTTGATGCGTTAATTAAAGCACCGTCAGAGCATTCTCCTGCGGTTTTTAACATCATCGGTCCTTGTGCACCCATATAAATAGGGATTTTATCTTGGACTGCTTTTACTCCTCCGAGTTGAGCTCCAGACTCTGTTTTTCCACCGGACATTAAAGTTTCCATCATTTCTATAGCACTTTTGATGGTACTTACTGGTTTTGTCCATTCAATTCCGAGAGCATCGAAAGTAGCTTTGTCTCCAGGTCCAATACCTAAAGTAGCTCTACCATTGGATAATTCATCTAAAGTAGCAATTGCTGCAGCTGTTACAGCAGGACTTCTTACATAAGGATTGGTTACACCAGGTCCTAATTTAATAGTCTCTGTTGCTTCAGCTAATAAAGCTAATGCTTCATATACGTTCTTGTTGTTGTAATGGTCAGT